>DASVCO010000240.1:0-25872 GCA_036381575.1 Caryophanales bacterium | reverse complement strand
AGCAATGGTAAACCAAGTCGAGAATACATATTCATCACAACTTCACTTCTACTCATTTTAATGATGAGCGAGTGAAATTGGTGATTCAACTCGGCATACCGCTCATGGCTTTGGACTTTCTCCATTAAAGGGATCAGGCTTTCCATTTCCTCAATAATGGACAACCTTATCCCCTTCTCAGCAATACGTTTCATTGCAAGATTCTCAAGCATCATTCGTATGGCGAGCAAATCATACATCTCAAAGTTCGTGTAGCCTTTAACGACGGCACCTTTTCGCGGCACACGTTCAACAAGGCCTTCAATTGCAAGTAAATACAACGCTTCCCGGATGGGGGCTCGACTTGTGCCATATTGCTCGGCATACGTTGTTTCCACAATTTTTTCACCAGGTTGTAATTCACCTGTCATGATTTGTTCGGTAATTCTTTCCGCAATAATGTTGGACAATGAATTATTGTCGATTGGTTGCTTGGCCATCTTTATCCTCCTGTCAGAATGGATTGAACGACTCTCATTAAGAGATATTATAACATTCATCCGACAGAGGTGGATTTGTCGACAGTTGACCGTATATGTTTATCATATTACGTTTTTACCGAAAATTCAACAATCATATGAAAATATTTTGAGAATTGTATTGCAATTTTGAACGGGAAAGTATAAAATTAGATTAACGTTTTGTCGACAGTTGACCAAAATATCATGCAAAGGAGGACATTTCACCGAAAATAGTAAGCGATTACATTCTGTTTTTTATAAAAAAAGGGAGGTTCTATAACATGAAGAAGTTATTCAATCTGGGACTTGCTTTTGTTTTGTTGACAGGCATCTTATCAGCCTGCGGTAGCGGCGGTTCCGAAAGTGCAGGAAATGCTTCCGGCGGTGGTGAAGGTGGAGACAACGGCGAGAGCAGTGGAGAACCTATTACCTTAAAGCTGTCACACCAATGGCCGAAACCAACCGGTGATGGAGGGGATTTCCGCGCCGTTTTGGCACAAAAATTCGCTGAAAAAGTCGAAGAAAAATCCAATGGAAATATCAAAATTAAAATTTATCCTTCCTCATCCTTGGTTAAATCGAAGCAACAATATAAAGCTATGTTAAACGGATCACTGGATATGAGTGTTTATCCGTTAGACTATGCCGGCGGAAAAGTTCCGCAATACGGGATTACCCTTATGCCAGCTCTTATTAAAAACCACGATACAGCTCAGGCATGGGAAACATCGGGAATTGGCGAAAAGTTGGATGAAATTACACAGGAACACGGCGTCAAGATCTTGGTATGGGTCTGGAACGCCGGAGCCATCGGATCAATGGGAGAGCCAGTAGTCTCACCGAAAGACGTCAAAGACGGAATGGTTATGCGTGCAGCCGGCGACCGTGTTGAGGCCATGCTTAAGGCTGCCGGGGCCGGAATTACCAGCATGTCATCTTCGGAAATGTACCAGGCTTTTCAAACAGGGGTCCTGGACGCAGGTGTAACATCCAATTCTTCATTCGCTTCTTACAAGCTTTATGAACAGGTTAAATCATACACATCTTCTTTACAAAACACCTTTTGGTTTATGTTTGAACCACTATTGATCAGCATGGACACTTGGAACAGTTTATCCTCCGACCAGCAAAAAGTCATTGAAGAAGTCGCGGCTGAATTGCAGCCATGGGCTTACAGCGCATCTGAGAAAGATGATGAAAGAGTAACGAAGCTGTTCAAGGATAAAGGAGTAAATGTCGTTCCTATGACAGATGATGCTTATCAACAATGGGTCGACTTGGCTAAACCGATTTGGGATGATTTCGCTAACAATGTTGAAGGCGGAAAAGAACTAATGAAATTGGCAGAAGAGGTTGGACAAAAGTAAATTTGATAATCCGGCTGTGTCCGGCATGCGTTGGCCACAGCCCCTTTTTTGAAAACTGTTGCTTAAAGGAGGTTAACTTTAATGAGCGAGGAAAAGAACCTTAAACCGATTGTAATCCGAACAATCGACTGGATCAGCGAAATGAGCGGCTATTTAAGCGCCATCTCACTGTTTATTGCCGCCCTTATTATCTTTTATAAAGTTTTGGTGCGCTACTTTTTTGGCATTCCGACCATTTGGCAAACAGAATTAAGCATTTATTTATTAATGTTTGTCGGCTTTGTAGGCGCTGCCTATGGGCTGAAACATGGCGCACATGTTTATGTGGATATTGCCATTATTAAACTATCACCTCGCGTCCAAAGCGGTGTTCGCGTTATTGTTTCCATTCTTGGCCTTGTATTAACTGTTCTTTTGGATTACCGCGCCTGGCACATGTGGTGGGTCGCAACTGAGAAAGGATGGCATTCAGAAACCCTTTGGGGACCGCCATTGACGATTCCATATTTTATTTTACCGCTCGGAATGGCACTTGTCTCTTTGCAGTTCATCAGCTTGATTTACGAGGAAATCATCTGCTTTAAAAATGGCGGACGCAAAGAGTCTGATGAAGTTTACAGGAAACCGTCTGATAAAAATTCGACGGGGTAATACTATTAGGGAGTGATGTGTCTTGGGTTCATTTACTGCTGGGATTTTTATGGGAGTCGCTGTTATTGTCCTTCTTATGGCCGGTATGCCAATTGCCTTTGCTTTAGGCCTCGTTGCCATCGCGGCGATTTTGCTCTTCCTTGACCCTGCACAATTTAATTTATTTGCGAATTTCACCTATCAATCTTTGGATAACTTTTCATTACTGGCGATTCCGTTGTTTGTCTTGATGGGAGCGATTTTCGCCAATTCCCGAGCCGGAACCGGATTGTTTAATGCCGCTCAAAAATGGTTGGGCCGCTTGCCGGGTGGGTTGGCTATCAGTTCCGTTGCCGCTTCAGCTTTATTTGCGGCACTATGTGGTTCTAGTGCAGCGACCGCGGCAGCTATCGGTAAGGTCGCCATCCCTGAAATGCAAAAACGGAATTTCCCTGACGCCATTGCGACCGGGGCAGTTGTGGCGGGTGGAACACTTGGCATTCTGATCCCCCCCAGTGTCACATTGATTTTATACGGCATTGCCACTGAACAATCTATTGGCCAACTATTCATGGGAGGCATCGTTCCCGGAATTATCTTGACCTTTATGTTTTGTTTATGGATTTTTATCGCTACGATTATGGAAAGAAAAGGGGTCTTCTCTTTTGGTTCCGGTGACGCGATGCCCGAGGTAACCTCCTATTCTTGGAAGTCAAGAATGCAGGCGTTCTTGCAGGTACTTCCGTTTGTTGCCTTGCTTGTCGCAATATTAGGAGCCCTTTACGGAGGCTTTGCCACACCTGGAGAGGCTGCGGCAGTTGGTGCGATTTTGGCCCTTATTATGGTGTTGGTCACTTATCGTTCCATGACATGGAAGAAGTTTATGAACATTCTATTGGAATCAACCAAGGAAAGCACTATGATCCTATTAATCATCGCCTTTTCTGCTGTTATCGGAACCGTAATGAGCTTTTTATCGATCCCACAGGATTTGGCTAACTTGATTGCCAGTTTAGAAATGTCCAAATGGTGGATCTTGCTTTTCATTAATCTTTTCCTGCTGATTTTGGGCTGTTTCCTGTTGCCGGTTGCGATCATACTGATGACGGCTCCTATTCTCTATCCGATTATCACGACCCTCGGATTTGACCCCATCTGGTTCGGTATTATTATGTCTATTAACATGGAAATGGGACTGATCACACCACCGGTTGGCTTAAATCTATTTGTTGTAAAAGGCATTGCGCCTAAAGTTCCGACCTCCGACATTCTAAAGGGCTCCGTCCCCTACATTGTTGTAATCGCTGTGGCTATCGTCATTTTCAGCATTTTTCCCGACATTGTAACATGGTTGCCTTACAAATTGCTGGGTTAAAAAAACGGTTGACGTCGTTGAACGTCAACCGTCTTTAAATTATGGAACCAAAATGATTTTCCCGGTGCTTTGCCTGGCCTCGATCCATTTATGAGCCTCTTGCGCTTCCGATAACGGCAATTTCCTTCCGACGATCATCTTCAACTTCTTTTCTGCCAAAAACCTGAGTACTTTCTCAGCTGTATCCTGTAATAATTCCGGCCGACGATTGCGAGTCGTTCCCAGGCTGAACCCTAACACCGCACGACAACTGGCATGCAAATCTTTTGTTTGTATATTAGCCGGCCGACCGCCTGCATTTCCGAAATTGACCATCCGCCCATACATCGCCAGACATTCCATGCTCTTTTCTCCTGTATCAGCGGCAACGGAATCAAGTATAAGATCGGCTCCTCGACCATCTGTCATCTGTTGGACCCGATCCACGAAATTTTCTTTTTCATAATTGATCACCTCATCGGCTCCGGCCCTTCGGGCTGTTTCCATCTTCTCATCACGGCCGACAGTTCCAATCACCTTTCCGGCGCCAAAGATTTTCGCCAATTGAATCGCCGTTGTTCCAACACCTCCGGAAGCCGCATGAATCAATACCGTCTCCCCATTTTGGATTCTTCCGACTTTATGGAGCAAATGATAAGAGGTAAACGCGACAACTGGGCAAGCAGCCGCTGTTTCAAAATCAACATTGTCCGGAAGTTCGAAGGTTAATGGTTCCTCCGCCACCGCATATTCGGAATAAGAACCCCCATTTACAAAGGCAATAACCCGTTGGCCTTCACGGAAATGCTCGACCTTGGACCCAACAGCCTCAATGGTCCCAGCAGTGTCCAATCCCGGAACGAAAGGAGGATTTGTGCCACCATGGTACCTGCCTTCACGCGCCTTAATGTCCGCGTAATTGACACCCGTTGCTTCTACACGAATCAGAATTTCTTTTTCTCCAACAGCTGGTGTAGCCATGTCCTTGTACTCCAGGTTTTCCGCCCCGCCAAATTGTGAAACAACGATCGCTTTCATGTCAGCATCCCTCCAATAATAAATTACGCGGTTTTGGATAGAAACCTTAATTTAATCATCTTCTCGTCAACAAATTCGGTCTTTTCTATCATTTTATCATATTGAAAAGTCACTTTACTCTCATACTTTTCGCTGATTCATTTCTCAGCAAATTCATCCACACATGGTTCCTCCCCAACAAAAACCAGCCAGCCTTCGAGACTGACTGACCTTCTTCCTAAATTAAACTACAAATAAGGGAACTACATCCCGATCACCTCTTTTGCGTTTTCCTTTTCTTTCAAAGAAACATTAAACATCAAACTACCAAATATACAGATAACCAAATTTAACATCAGTCCCCAAAGCCCGTTCAAAACACCGAATAGATTGATTCCGGAGACAGTTAAATACGAAGCAAAAAGAGTACCTACTAACATTCCGGCGAAAACCGATCCTTTGTGGAGCCCCTTCCAATATAGGCCGAGAATAAAGGCCGGCGCAATTTGAACCAATAATTCAAATTTTAAAACCGTAAGTCTGTAAAGGGTTGCCGGAGGATGCCAGGCAATGTAAAGAATAATAGCGACAGCTACAATCCCGAAAATCTTACCGATGAAGATTTTCTTTCTTTCCGAAGCACCCGGATTCACATATCTTGCATATAAATCCTTTGAAATAATTGAAGAGAAGGTGAGTAAAACGGAATCCATAGTAGAAACAATTGCTGCAATGATTCCGCCGAACAAAATGATCATTGCCCAATAAAAGAAGGCGTTTTTTGTAGCGATTATACTGGCCATCATGCCGACCAATTTTTCAGATTCCCCTGTATCCAGTCCTTGAAAAGCACCGATCCCGATAATTCCCACTAAAAATATAAGCCCTGAGGTAATAAATGGTGCCCACGCCATCCATGTAAAAGAACGCTTCAATGTTTTTTCGCTTTTGGCTGAAAAAATCCGTTGGATAGCATGCGGGTACACGGCTGCTCCAATTCCAACAAGAATCAGAAGGCTGAACCATTTTGCTATACTGGCTCCACTGGGCACGCCAAGTTTTTCAGGTGCATATGCTTGCATGTAATCAGCTGCTGAAGGAAGTCCGCCAAAATAAATGATGGCACCGATCAACAGAATGAAAACCCCGACAAGCAGCGCAATCCCTTGCATGGTGTCTGTGTAGGCAACTGAGCGCATTCCGCCCAGCCAACTGTATATAAGCATAATCACCAAAAAGAACACAACTCCTACCTGATAAGGGATGGTCCCGCCAGTAAGCCCGGTTATTCCCAACCCAATCGCGACAAGCTGTTCCAGAATATAGTTTCCAAGCCCATAAAGCATTAAAATCACTGCCAGTATTGATATCGCTTTGGATTGAAATCGTTTTTCCAACCAGTCGACAGGCGTGATAAACTTGTATTTTTTACTGATTACGTAAAGCCTGGGCGCAAACAGCAAATAAGCCCCAATGATGACGATAAAATAGGTGATTGAAACAAGCCAGTCAAATCCGATACGGTATGCAGTCGGTGCATAACCAACAATGGTATTGCCACTGTATTGTGTGGCATAAAAAGTGAAAAATAGTACAAAGAGGCCGAGCCCTCGACCGCCCAGGTAATATTCATCTAAGGTTTCATGCAACCCTTTATTTCGAAAATACGTGATCAAGCCGATGCCAAGCATGATCAACCCATACACAACCATTATCACAACGCCAGGCCAACCCGTAAATGCCGAGTTCATTGTTTATCATCTCCTTCGTAATCGGATTCCTCTTTCTCTTCTTCCAACTGCCATTGATATTTAAAAACGTAAGTCAAAAAGGCGGACATGATCCCGGAGACGATAATAATAATCCACGCCCAGTAAGGAATCCCTAATATCAGAGGTTGATACGAATCTTTAGGAAAGTACCACGGTACGCTTAGAATAAAAATGATACCAAAGACTATCCACAGTTTTCCGTTTTTAATCGGCTCTTTTTTCGGCTTGCTCATATTGAATTCCTCCTCCATTATTTTGGATTAAAAGATTTGCGGGTCCATATAAAATGGACGCTGCCTAAAAGCAATGGCTGATCGGCAGAAGTTTCAATCGGCTTTTCTCCGAACCTTCAAACAATTTAAATCATTATAATCCCTCCCCTTTCAGGAAACCGGATGAAGATCGGTAATTTTCCCTGCCTTGATCACCTGCCCGGGAACATCATGGCCAATCAGGGACTGTAAGTATTCGGAACAAGTAATTAAGCCATCTACATCCACACCGAGGTCATAGCCCATAAAAACAAGCATGTGAACAAAATCTTCCGTGCATATGTTTCCTGTCGCCCCCGGGGCAAACGGGCAGCCGCCAATCCCACCTAGAGAAGCATCATAACGGGCAACTCCAGCCCGGATCCCTTCAATGACATTTGCCAATCCCATTCCTCTTGTATTGTGAAAATGGAGGGTTAGCGAGAGGTTCGGCCACTTTCCCAAAACCTTCTGACATAATCGATGAACCTGGTTTGGAGTAGCCATACCGGTTGTATCAGCCAGCGTGATTCCGGATACACCCATTTCAAGGTACCTTTCAACAAGACGGAGCACTCGGTCCTCAGAGATTTCCCCCTCATACGGACATCCAAAAGATGTCCCAAGCGTTCCGTTAATACTGGTCTTTGAACCCGTTAGAAATCTTGTAATCTGTTGAAAGCGCTTAAAAGATTCTTCAACCGAAGCCCGTACATTTTTTTGGTTATGACTCTCGCTTACTGAAACTACTAAATTAACCTCATCCACATTACAAGCCAGAGCCCGTTCGGCCCCTTTCATATTTGGAACCAATGCGGTGTACGTTATTGAAGGATTACGCTGAATGCCTGCCATTACCTCTTCTGCATCTTTTAAATTAGGCACTGCTGTGGGTGACACAAATGATGTCACTTCAATTTTGTCGAGGCCCGTCTCACTCAACCGGTTGATCAGGTCAATTTTTTTATCAGTCGGGACAAATCGATTCTCAATCTGAAGTCCGTCTCTCATGCCCACTTCCTGAACATAAATCTTCATTATTCCCCTCCTCTCTTAAATAATTCCTTTCTCTTTCAACTCCTGAATTTTGGCCTTATCATAAGACAGCCAGTTTTTCATAATTTCATCTGTGTGTGCTCCAAGTTCCGGGCCTAACCATTTCGTCTTTCCGGGGGTCTCACTCATTTTGGGTACAATGCCGGGGACCTTAATCGATTCCTCCCCATCCATCTCAAAATCCTGGATCATTCCCCTGTTCAAATAATGGGGATCATTCACAATATCTTCTATACTATAAATACCTCCCGCCGGGACCTTGGCTTCATCCAGTACCGAAAGCGCCTCATCAAGCGGTACAGTTCTTGTCCATGCCTCGATGATCTGGTCAAGATATTCCGCATGTTCCGACCTTCCGACATTATTTTGAAAACGTTCATCTTCAGCCAGCTCATCCCGTCCTATCGCACTCATTAGTCGTTTGAAAATGGTGTCCCCGTTCCCGCCGATGATAATATATTTGCCATCCTGGCACTCATAGGTATTGGAAGGAGCAATACCAGGCAACGACGATCCCGTCCGTTCCCGGACGACACCGAGTTTGTCATACTCCGGAAGCGTCCCTTCCATCATGCTGAAAACGGCTTCATACAAAGCAACATCGATTACCTGGCCCTTGCCGGTGCCTTTGACATCCCGATGATAAACTGCCATTAGCGCCCCTATAACCGAATACATTGCGGCAAGTGCATCTCCTATGCTGACTCCGACTCTTGTTGGCGGTCGATCCGGATACCCCGTTATATGGCGCAAGCCACCGATTGATTCGCCAACACTGCCGAATCCGGCTTTATCCCGGTATGGGCCCGTTTGCCCATAACCCGAAACCCGAGCAAGAATCAATCCTGGATTGATTTTGGAAAGTTCGTCATACCCCAGATTCCATTTTTCCAGGGTTCCCGGCCGGAAATTTTCAATGACAATATCGCAATCCTTCACTAAATCTTTTACGATTTGTTGCCCTTCTTCCGATTTCAGGTTGATCGTAATCGATTTCTTGTTTCTTGACTGGACCCGCCACCAAAGAGAATTACCCTTATAAACATGGCGCCAGACTCTCAATGGGTCCCCTTTTTCCGGGGGTTCAACCTTGATCACATCCGCTCCGAATTCAGCAAGAATCTTTGCAGTAAACGGACCCGCAATCAACTGGCCCAATTCCAGAACTTTCATACCTGAAAGCGGTTGCTCACCTGACATGTATTGCACCTCCATATGTTACTGTTTTTTTAATCAATTTCATGTTGATCCATGTGATCCAACCCTTCTAATACAGCTGTTAAATCACCAAGAATATGTTCTCTCATCAGAGATTCTGCTAACTCTTCTTTTCCTTCAGTCATCGCTTTATGGATTTCAAAATGTTCATCTGCAAATATTGGCCGAAACCCAACTGAACTGTTTAAGGTTCTGTAGCGAAGAATCTGCGATCTGATATTTTTCATCATTTGAATCAGTGGATCATTCCCGCTGGATTGGACAATCTTATCATGGAAAAGAGTATTTTTTTCAATGACCTTCTCCAAATCTCCTTTGGAAAAATAATTCTTTGCCAGAAAAATGCTTTCTTCAATAAGGTCCAAATTCTCCTTGTTAATAACGGGAGTTGCTTGCCTGACGGCTAATCCTTCCAATACGGCCCGGCATTGATAAAGATTTTTTATAGTAGTCTTGCTTAAATTCGTCACTTCCGCTCCCTGTGAAGGATAAATAACCACTAATCCTTCTTTTTCCAAAGTCTTTAACGCATCTCGAACAGGAGTCCTGCTAACGTTTAATTTTTCCGACAATTTTATTTCCTTAAGTTTCTCACCTGGAGCAATTTGGCCTTTCATAATCATATCTTTAATCGAAAGATAAACCCTTTCATTCAAGTTGAGTTTTTTCTCTGCTTCCATTGACCATGGCCCTCCGAACAAAAATTGTGTTCAATCTCAATATTGTATACAATTTAAAATATGTATACATATACTAATCTTTAAAAAAACATTCGTCAAGAGAAGGATGGAATTTTTCATAAAAAAACGCCCTTCGCAAAAACGAAGAACGATACAAAGACGCTATTTCGCAAAAATATGATGACCGATTTGAACGGTCTGCGGTCGAGACCAAATCCAGTTCGATTCGGCTTTGCCTGGATTAAAGTAGTACAGGGAACCGTAAGATGGATCCCAGCCTTGAATGGCCAGATAAACAGCCCGGTAAGCTTCTTTGTCAGGTTGATTGTAGAAAGATCCGTTTTGAACACAAGTGAAGGCATATTGCTCGTAAATTACCCCGGCCACTGTGTCCGGGAATTTATCGGATTCAATACGATTCAGAACGACCGATGCCACAGCCACTTGTCCCTTCAAAGACTCTCCCCTTGCTTCAGCGTAAACCAACTGGGCAAGCAATTGAATTTGATCCGATGTGAAGGTCTCATTTCTCAGCACCTTCCACGTGTGATTTCCAACCTCCCCGTCTACGGATAACCCGTTTCTTTTTTGAAAATCTATGACCCCTTGCTCTGTCAACGGACCAAACAGCCCGTCTACTTCTCCTTTATAGAGTCCGAGTTGTTGCAGACGTTTCTGCAATCCCCAAACAAAACCATAGTGATCTCCTTCTTCAAGAACAGGTGCCGAAGCACTTGCTTTGTCTACAGGTGCAACTACGGCGGTTCCCATTCCAAGTGTCAATAAAACCGCGAAAGAAATCGTTAAACGTTTGAACATTTCTTGTCTCCTCCTCTTTTCAAATTCAAGGAGACCCCCTTTTCATACCTTTTCAGTATAAAAAGAGACAGCCAGGCTCTCAATAGTAGATTGAAGGAATATGAGGAATAATTATCCGTAACATAAAAATCGGCTCCCAAAAAGGAGCCGGAAAACAACGATAGCTTCTTTATAACGCCTTCAATCTTCTGCATATTTCCGTACTGACTTCCCTTGTAGAGGCTGTACCTCCAATATCCTTCGTCTTAACTCCGTCTCCGATGACAGCTTCAATAACCTCCAGAAGCTTCCGGCCAAGTTCTTCTTCGCCGAAGTGGTCCAGCATCATCTTAGCTGTCCAAATTTGTCCGATCGGATTAGCAATGCCGTGCCCAGCAATATCCGGAGCAGACCCGTGAACCGGTTCAAACATCGAAGGGTGCTTTCCATTCAAATTCATGTTGGCGGAGGGGGCAATTCCAATGCTCCCCATGATCGCCGCTCCGATATCCGTCAAAATATCGCCAAATAGATTACTGGCCACAATCACATCAAAGGCTTCCGGACGTGTCACAAAAAAGGAAGCCAGCGCGTCAATATGATTGGAAGCTGTATCGATCCCGGGATAGTCTATTTTAATTTCTTTAAAAACCTCATCCCAAAACGGCATAGAATGAACGATGCCATTCGATTTTGTGGCGCTCGTCACATGGCCTCTTCTTTTTTCAGCCAATTGAAAAGCATACCTCATAGCTGCTTCCGTTCCCCGCCGGGTAAAAACAGCATTTTGGATAGCCACCTCATTTTCCCCTTTATGAATCCGCCCGCCGATTTCACTATATTCACCCTCACTGTTTTCCCTCACCACAATCAAGTCAAAACTATTTGGATTGGCCAGAGGAGACCGCAATCCATGGAAATACCTCGCCGGCCGTATGTTGACGGCAAGCTCGAACTCCCGGCGAATTTTGATCAACAGTCCCCATAAAGAAATATGATCCGGAACCAACTGTGGATTGCCGACAGCACCTAGAAAAACAGCCTCAGATTCTCTTAGCCTTTCAATGCCATCCTCCGGCATCATTCTCCCGTGCTTTATATAATACTCACAATTCCAGGGGAAATCTGTGAAATGAAAGGAAAGGCCGCCGTGAAGCTCAGCAACTGTATGTAAAACTTTCAACGCTTCCGGAACAACTTCTTTTCCCACTCCGTCCCCCGGGATCACAGCAATATTATAATTTTTCATCGTCAATCACCCTCCGCTTAAACGTTATTATATGAAATACGCCCTGGCGTATTTACGCCCAGATTTTTATCGCGTTTACGCGACACATTCCTCGAAGAATCTGTGGCATCCGCCGGAGGCCTTTAACTCCAATCAGGTCGAGATTTGCTCCCCACCGATTGCAGTTAAAAACAGCGTCATCCAGTCCTCATCGTAATAACTTTCACCGATTTTCATCGCCATCGGTTCTGTGCCGTACTTAGAAAAACCCGCCGACAAATACAAATTTCTTGCCGTTTCATTTGTGGAGACGACAGTCAGTTGGATCTGCTCCAACCCCTCCATTTGGCGTCCCCACGCGATAACTTCTTTCACCAATGCTTTGCCAATTCCCTTTCCCCTGGCGTCTGGAGAAACATACATACTCATGAGATCAGCTTTATGAGCCGTTTTTTTCCTGTCTTTTCTTATCAAAGCCACCATTCCTACACATTTCTTATCCAGGAAAGCACCCAGACTGATATTATTTTCCGATTGTGCGCGAATCCTTTTCACCGTCTCCGCCAACGGCTTTCTTCGGTTTTCTTCATAGGAGCTCGCAAAGGCCTCAGGTTCGTTGCGCAAGGCTTCAAGTCTTAACGCTCGATATTGTTCTGCATCTTCTTCTCTGAACTGACGGATTTCCATCTGCATACGCTCCTTAAATCTCATGTACAGGTGAAATGAATGTAGTAAAATTAACAAATGGACTGATGCCAATACTTTACACACAAAAACGTGAAGCCTGTTAGAAAAAGTTCGACATTTGCCCCTAGATTCCCTCCAAGAACTGGAGGTTTCCGTTTATCTATTCGGTTCATGGGCAAGAGGTGAAGAGCAACCAAGTTCAGATATAGACCTCGGTGTCATGTATGAGACATCATTGCCGCCCGGAACACTTGCAAAACTCAGACTGGCATTTGAAGAGCCCACTATTCCCTACCAGGTAGAAATCGTGGACTTAACCCAAACGGATAGATCATTTAAAAACAAAGTGATGAAGGAGGCGATAAAATGGAAAGGTTAACTCAACGATTAACAACCGCCAATCAAGCTATCGCAACGTTGGAAGAAGTGTTCCGGATAAAAAACGGTCAACTATCGAACGCGATGCAGCCATTCAACGTTTTAAGTACAGCTTTGAGGCTCAATGGAAATTGGCAAAACAATTTTTACGTAATATTGAGGGGATTGATATAAGTTCCCCTATAGGGAGTAATCCGGAGTTGCAGAGAACTTAAGATATTGGAGGAGGATGAAACAGTGAAAGCATTGGAAATGGCGGATGACCGGAACCTTTCGTCCCATACTTACAACGAAAAACTTGCACAAGAAACATTTTATCGTTTGCCAGGACACACACAATTATTGCGAAAATGGTGGAAAAGGATTCAAAGCAGAATCAATTAAAAAAAGCGCACCGAATCCGATACGCTTAAGCCATCCACTGGGGAGGCGTGTCTTTATCCCAAAAAATATTGCCCAAATCATGATGTCCCTGGAAATGATCCGAAGGGATATGGTAATGAAAGTTGAACCAATAGCCATCCAACGGAGGATGATCCCGCCTGACATGGAATCTTACAAGATCCTGTCCGTTTCTGGCATCATAAATATGAAAGATTTTCTCTCCAAAACCGCCGGACGGAGAACCGGAAATCACCAGGTTTCGCAACGTTTCTTCATCCAATTCGGTTGCGACGCCTTCTATCACATTCCCGACCTGCGGCAAGATCTCGCCACGGTACTCTTCCCCAACCTGACCGGCAATCACCGGTCCGAACTTTTGAAACCCTTGTTCTTCCGCCTGCCGAACGGTATACATCATTAAACGGCTGCGAAGCTCGTCCGTATCCGAAACGGAAGCGGCTACTTCGCCCCATGAAGAAGGTGAGTATTCGGGCTCCGGTTCTTTCTCCTCTACTGCCTCAATTTCAGCATTCAATTCCAGTTCATTCGATGATTTCTCAAGTCGGTTCGCCTTTGAATTCTGCGCCCGATCTGTTGTAACGTGGGAGTTATTGGGGACAACGATACCGAACGTCAATGCAGCCACAAAGGTTACAAATATTTTCTTCATCCAGTTTACCATTCGGTTTCCCCCTCACTATTACTATTATTTTCCCACAAAAATGGCGTACGTGCGATGTAAAAAATCACATATTCGTGAATTCTATATGTATTCCCTAAGTTACTATATTAGACGATTCGTAAAAGCAAAAGGTTTCAAGTGGGCAGAAAAAAAGCTGAAGCTTTGAAACTTCAGCGATACTGATAACCCAATATGAAATTCAAGATTACATGGGCCGCCACCCGGCTTGTCATGTTCCTGAAATCAAGGGTCGGATCAATTTCAACAACATCAATTCCTAGAACAGTAGATTGCCTGCCCAGAAATTCGATTCCTTCCAACAAAGTTTGGCTGTCCATCCCGCCCGGTCCAATCGCCGGGCAACCCGGTGCATAAGCCTGATCCAACACGTCCATATCGACCGAAACGTATATACAATCGACTTTCTCCTGAAGAGCCTCGATACTATCCTGCAAAATATCCGTAATCTTCCGTTCCCTGACATCCTTCATCGTATAGATGGTGACTCCATGAGCTTTTCCATAATCATGATACTCACGGCTGTTTGAAAAACTCCGGAGGCCGATCTGGACAAGATGTTCACCTTTTAAAATACCGGATTCGATCAATCCTCGAAACGGCGTCCCATTCGAGGGCCCGCCATCTTTCAAATTGCGGAGATCGTGGTGGGCATCAAACTGAATGACGCCCACTGTTCCCTTTGCCTCCGAAAAAGCCTTAATACTCGGGCGGCTGATCGAATGATCTCCTCCGAGTACGATCGGTATCATAGCGGGATTTGATTGAAACACCTCCAGATACGTTTTCTCAATCCGTAACTGGGATTCTATTAAATCAGTAACGTGCATTTGAACGTCCCCGAGATCGTATAGGCGAACACTTTTCAAATCGAGTTCATCTTCAATCGCATAGGTCGCATAGGAAGACAGGGCCTTTCGAATGGCACCCGGGGCCTCGGCGGCACCGGAATGACTAATCGACGGTTTTGAAAGCGGAGCCCCGAGAATGCCGAAGCCGTCTACTTTCTCCCCTTGCCATGGACGAAGAAGCTCGTGGGCTTTTGTGACTTCACTATCAACAAATCCTGCTTTTCCCGCTGGATACAAGTGTGTGAAATCAGCCATGAACCTCGCCCCTTTTATATACTTTCTTCCCAGATTTCAGAACGGTATTAACGTGATTGACCCCGTAGTGATAAGGGACATATAAATAATTGGGAGCGTCCCATATAACCATATCCGCATTTCTTCCTGCTTTGATTTTTCCGGCGGCCTCGCCTCTGTTAATAGCATAGGCCGCATTGACTGTAACAGCGTGCCAGATTTCTTCCGGCGTCATTTTTAATTTTAAAGCAGCGAGATTCATAATGAATTGCAGATTTTCTGTCACAGAGCTCCCCGGATTGAAATCCGTCGATAAAGCAACCGCTGTACCGGCTTCAATCATATCGCGAGCACGAGCATAGTTTTCTTTTCCGAGGTAAAAAGACGTCCCCGGTAATAAAACCGCAATGGTTCCTTCTTCCGCAAGTCGCCTTATGCCTTCATCCGAAGTCCCGACCAGATGGTCTCCTGAAATCGCGCTAAGATCGGCAGCCAGCTCCGCACCACCCAACGGATCAATTTCATCAGCATGAATTTTCACCTGGAAGCCGGCTTTTTTTGCCTGCTCGAGGAAGTGTCTCGACTGTTCAACCGAAAATACACCCGTTTCGCAAAAGATATCAACGAACTCGGCCAGCCCGTTTTCCTTGATCTCGGAAAGCATCTCCGCCATTATCTGTAAAAACCCGTCAGGATCCCCTTTCATTTCCTCCGGAATAGCATGGGCACCGAGGAATGTGGAGGCAATATCCATTGAAGCTTCCTTGTTCAAACGGTTCGCCACCCGCAACTGCTTCATTTCCGTTTCATAATCCAATCCGTAACCGCTCTTCGCTTCCATTGTCGTTACGCCATGGGACATAATCCGTTCCATATGAAATTTTGCTTTATCGAACAATTCCGCTTCAGTTGTTTCACGGGTGGCCATAACAGTCGATAAAATGCCTCCACCCTGTTGTAAAATCTCCAGGTATGGTACGCCTTGCTGCTTCAATGCCATTTCATGCTCACGTGAGCCCCCGAACACTAGATGCGTGTGGGGTTCTACAAGTCCAGGCGTCACAAGTTTCCCTTCGCAATCAATTTTTTCCTCGGCCTCAATTGATCGCAATTCTTCTTCTTTTCCAACCGCCGTCACTTGACCGTCTCTGACAGCGACTGTACCGCCCTCTATCACGGAAAGATCCTGCATCGCCTTCCCTTTAACAGGCCCCCCTGTCCCTTTGTCCATTGTTAACAATTGCCCGATATTATAGAGTAAAAGATCTGCTTTTTGTACCAAGCTGCTTCCTCCTGTTTGTTTATTTCAATGTTGGAATGTGAACGCCTTTTTCTTTCGCCGTTTTTACCGCTAAATCGTAACCTGCATCAACATGGCGTGCGACGCCCATACCCGGGTCGGAGGTGAGAACGCGTTCCAACCGTTCCCCGGCTTCTTCTGTACCATCAGCTACAATGACCATCCCTGCATGGATGGCATACCCCATACCAACTCCGCCCCCATGATGAAGCGAGACCCAGCTTGCGCCGTTTACCGCATTGATCATCGCATTAAGCAACGGCCAATCGGCGATTGCATCACTCCCGTCTTTCATTCCTTCCGTTTCACGATTCGGAGAAGCTACAGAGCCGCAGTCAAGATGATCACGGCCAATTACAATCGGAGCGGAAATCTCACCGCTTGCCACCATATCATTGATGATGCGGCCAAATTTCGCCCGTTCCCCATAACCAAGCCAGCAAATCCGTGACGGCAATCCCTGGAATGACACTTTCTCTCTTGCCATTCTGATCCATTTACAGAGATGCTCATTATCAGCAAACTCCCTCAAAATCACTTCATCCGTCTTATCAATATCTTCCGGATCCCCTGAAAGCGCTACCCAGCGGAACGGCCCTTTGCCTTCACAAAACTGCGGACGAATGAACGCCGGCACGAATCCCGGGAAATCAAACGCATTTTCCACACCGGCGTTGTAGGCTTCCTGACGAATATTATTACCGTAGTCAAACGTCACGGCGCCGGCCTTTTGCAAATCCAACATCGCCCGAACGTGCTTCACAATACTCGCCTGTGCCCGCTTGAGATACTCATCGGGCTCTGACTTCCGCAATTTTTCCGCCTCGGCCACTGTCAACCCTTCCGGAACATAACCGTTCAACGGATCATGCGCCGACGTTTGATCTGTCACGAGATCAGGGGTTTCACCACGCTTCACAAGTTCCGTCAGTATTTCCGCAGCGTTACCTACAAGTCCAATCGACAGCGCCCGCTTCTCGGACTGTGCCCTTCTCGCCTTTTCCAACGCCTCATCCAGCGTTTCAGCAAGCTCATCGCAGTACCGCTCCTCAATTCGCCGCTCGATTCGCTTCCTTTCGGCTTCAATCGCAATCACAACTCCGTTGTTCATCGTCACCGCTAACGGTTGCGCGCCGCCCATGCCGCCTAATCCGGCTGTCATCGTCAACGTTCCAGCCAGCGTTCCATTGAAATGCTGCCGCGCCGCTTCTCCAAACGTCTCGTATGTTCCTTGCAAAATCCCCTGGCTGCCAATATAAATCCAGCTGCCTGCCGTCATCTGGCCAAACATGATCAGCCCTTTTTCATCCAACTCACGGAACGTTTCCCAATTGGCCCATGCCGGGACCAGATTCGAATTCGCCAACAACACACGCGGGGCATTAGAGTGCGACTTAAACACAGCCACCGGTTTCCCTGACTGAATCATCATGGTTTCATCTTCTTCCAACGTTTTCAAGGTTTCAATAATCTGATGATAGCTGTCCCAATTTCTCGCCGCTTTTCCAATTCCGCCGTAAACCACCAATTCTTCCGGTTTCTCGGCCACTTCCGGATCCAGATTGTTCATCAACATCCGCAAAGCCGCCTCCTGAATCCAGCCTTTCGTATTCAATTTCGTTCCACGCGGTGCGCGAATATTTTTTTCTGCTTTAGCCATTCGAATCCCTCCGCTAATTGACTATTTTCCCTGAACTCATTTCAACCAAAAGCTCCTGCCAATCTCCGTCTTTCATCCACACAGCCATCTTCTCTATGTCTTGAGAAAATACGCGGTCCCTTGTAATCGGCTCCACAATTTCCCGTCCTCCATCAAGCACCCTTTTTGTAGACGACCCCATTTTCTCAATTCCACGGTATTCCGCGGCCTGCATCCCGCAAATGAACTCAATCGCCAGAACCCTTCTCGTATTGGCGATGATCTGATACGCATGCCGGGAACCGATTGTTCCCATGCTGACGTGATCCTCTTGATTGGCCGATGACGGGATCGAATCGACGCTTGCCGGATGAGCCAACGTTTTATTTTCCGAGACAAGAGAGGCCGCCGTATATTGTAAAATCATCGCCCCCGACTCCAATCCGGGTTTCGGACTCAGGAACGCCGGCAAATCATTTAACTGAGGATTCACTAATCGTTCAATCCGCCGTTCCGCAATATTGGCCAGCTCAGCAACGGCAATTCCAAGGAAATCCATAGCCAAGGCAATCGGCTGTCCATGGAAATTTCCGCCCGAAATAATTTTATCCCCGCCTTCGAAAATCAACGGATTATCGGTCGCCGCATTCATTTCAATCTCAAGCTTCTCCTTTACGTAACCAAGCGTTTGCCAGG
Organism: Caryophanales bacterium; assembly: GCA_036381575.1. Lineage (GTDB taxonomy): Bacteria > Bacillota > Bacilli > Bacillales > DASSOY01 > DASSOY01. The sequence continues at coordinate 7,132 of DASVCO010000240.1, read as the reverse complement.
TTGCTCCGTGAACCTGCGGAATACAGCGCAGCGAATAAGCATCCTGGACCCGCAATTCCCCCTGTCTTGTCGTCAAACGGCTGCCGTCCAAGTACTGACGCATCCGCTCGGCCACTTGCATTTGCTCCGGATACCCACGCGCCTTGTGAAGGTCAGCGTCAAACACATCGACAATCCCGCGCAACCCTTCCATAGTCAGCGCTGCTGCCGCTTCAGCCTGGCGGGCCAATTTTTCCGCCTCTAAATACGCAACCACGCCCATAGCCGTCATCGCCTGCGTTCCGTTAATCAGCGCCAACCCTTCCTTGGCCGTCAGCGTGACAGGCATAATTTCCTCAGCCGCCAGGACCTCCATCGCCGGAAGGTGCTCTCCCTTGTAAAACACTTCTCCTTCACCAATCAGCACAAGTGCAAGGTGCGCAAGCGGCGCGAGATCCCCGCTTGCTCCGAGTGAACCTTGCTGGGGAATAACAGGATGAATCTGTGAATTGAGCAGCGCTAACAGCTTCTCAATCAATTCCACACGTACGCCCGAATACCCTTTTAATAAGGTATTCGCCCGTAACAGCACCATACCGCGACTTACAATTTCGGGAAACGGCTCCCCGACTCCGCAGGCATGGCTGCGAATCAAATTGAGCTGCAGCGCCTCCACATTTTCACGATCAACCAATACGTCGCTCATTTTCCCAAACCCAGTTGTAATCCCGTAAACGACCTTTTCCTCTTTTACGATTTTCTCGACTGCGGCCCGGCTTTCCTTAACCCGCCTCCAACTTTCCCGGGACGCTTGAACCGGTTCGTTTTTATATAAAACCTGTTCAACCTCACTTAATGTCAATCGATTTCCATCCAGAGTAATCATCTTCCCTCACCTTTCCGTTGTGACCTCTTGAATCCCCAAAAAGTCAATCAAAGCATGGTGAAATCCTTCTCGGCTCAGCCATACTGTTCTCGAAATACCGTAAACAAACAGAAAGGGACCGCATAGCACCACAGTGTGTGCTACACGGCCCCCTATCGACTAATAACTTTAGGCCTTCATTATATGTGATTGACTCCGAGTCCAATTGCTTCGTGTTCCAACCCTTTAACCGGGGCTCCAATCGTACCGTACAGGGCAACGGCGATCCATTCTCCCTCATCCCTATCCTGGTACGGATTGCCGCGCACAATAGCAAACTGCAATCCTACTGTTCGAAGAACGGTTCCGATTTGATTATTTCCGCGCGTAACACCGATCATGGCTTCGATTATAGCATGGTATAACGCATGTGTTTCACGATATAGACTGGACCTGATAATCTTTTGATTCTTGGCGGCTGTCTCAACTGCCGCGACGACCTTCTGCCCTTCCATTGCGCCCACTTTCCCTTTGCAAAACTTCCAGTCCAGTTGTTGCAGCTTTTCGGGCAACTGATCTTTATCCTGCAACAGGAGCAACAAAGCTTCCCTGCCAATTAGATGCTCTCGATCTAACGCCATATCGTACACTCTTTTCTAACAGCTATCAACTGATTTTATTGTATTCGTTTACACATCCAGTGTCAACGCAAACCATTACCCAAAACCATCGTCACATTCCGATCAGGAAATTCTATCATCCCAAACGCCAAGCATTCAGGAATAATAGAATTCAGATTCCCGATACAACAAGATTGCCGATAAATTCATTAGGAATCTACACTTTGATTCAGCTCACTTGAATCCTGACTTGTGTCCCCATTCCGGGTTACATAAACAATCCCGAATCCAATTAAGGAAAAGATAATCGAAATAACAGGAGTGGCATAATTCAACACAGCATATGGAGCGTACTGAAAGGCACTTATACCCAGAGTAGACATAATAAAAACAGCGCCCGTTGTCCACGGAATTAAAGGAGCAGTCACTGTCCCTCCATCCTCCAGAGCTCTCGAAAGATTTTTCGGATGCAAGTTTTTATCACGATAGACCTGATTATACATTCTCCCGGGAATAACAATCGATATATACTGCTCTGCCGTAATAATATTAGTCATAAATGCCGAAAACACCGTTGTGGCTACCAGAGTCCGGGTTCTCTTGACCATTCTCAAAATTTGATTGACAATAACCTTCAACATGCCTGTTCCCTCAGTAACCCCGCCAAATATCATGGCCACCATCGCAAGCGATATTGTATAAAACATTGAGCTGATTCCGCCCTGATTCAATAGAGCATCAACGGTTTCGTTGCCTGAATCAATCGTATAGCCGTTTTGAAGAGCAATGACGGCATCTCCGATACTCATGCCCTGCACAAAGATTTCAGCCAAAAATCCGAGAATCACCCCTACGGCCAAAGCAGGCAAAGCCGGAACCTTCCTCACAACAAGCAAAACCACGGCAAGCGGAATCAAAAGCAACCACGGTGAAATCAAAAAATTCGCCTGAAGCCCGTCAACGACAGCTTTGATATTCTGATCATCCAATGCACCGCCGGCAAACCGGTTTCCCATCACCCAATACACGATTAAAGCTATAATGGTAGCCGGTACGGTTGTATAAGTCATATGGCGAATATGCTGGAAGATATCAGCCTCAGCCATACTGGATGCCAATACCGTTGTATCCGACAGCGGTGACATTTTATCACCAAAATAAGAACCTGAGATAATTGCACCAGCCACCATGGCGGGCGGAAAACCCATACTGATGCCTATACCCATCCCCGCGACACCGACCGTTCCCATTGTCGACCACGAACTCCCGATCATAATCGAAACCACAGAACAAATAATCATAATGGTCACCAAAAATAATGACGGAGAAATTATTTGCAATCCATAATAGATCATAGTAGCCACGATTCCGCTGCCGATCCAAGTGCTGATAATCATTCCCACCATAATCAGAATCACTACAGCAGGAAGGACTTTATAAATGCCCTGGTAAATAGACCTTTCAATCTTATCCCAGGTATACCCGCATCTCCACGCAACAAAAGCAGCTACGATCGCCCCGAGAATCAACGGGATTTGCGGAGCCCCTTCAAAAATCAAAATAGTAAAAGCCATCGCTACGATCATTACAATAAAAGGAATAACGGCCAACCCGAAAGGAATTCTTCTCTCCTGTTCCTCCATCCACACTCACCTCGTATTACAAAATTAATAATGCTTCCCCGCCATAAATTCCGAACCTACTTACAACTACCTCCTAAAATACTAAAAAACATCATGAAAACGCGAAAAGACCGCACGCAAAAAAACTTGTGCAATGCGGTCCCTACAGACTCTATTATTAAGGCACCCGTTTCTTGTAATAAATAAACATTATAAAAACACTTTCATGTCACGTAAAGCCAACATTAAATTTCTTATAGCATTATTGTATAATAGACTCGCTTGTTTGTCAGGGAAGGTTCTATTCACGGATCCGCTTAAACGTACCGCTCCCCTTCGCTAATACGTTTCCATCCTTATCAAGAATCTCCCCTTCACCGGCCACAATACGGTGGCCAAGGCGATCAATCCGACCAGTTGAAAAAACGATTCCTTCACTCACAGGCGCCAAATAATGAACATTCAACTGAACCGTCACCAAGGGCTGTCGGGTCACTGATCGAACCGTAATTCCAATAATATTATCGATCATCGTTGCGTAAATGCCGCCATGAAGCATTTTCAACGTGTTCAGCAAAGCCTTGTGAATCTCGAGCTTTACTGTCACTTTTCCTTCTTCCAACTCAACAAATTCAAAGCCGATATGTTGAAAGAATGGGCTTTCTTCATACATTTCCCGCAGTTCCTGCAATGATTCCGGCATGATTTCCTCCAAAAAAATTCCGTATCTCTTGAGTGGGAGATTTTCATCTATTATAGCATGCTCCACAATTATCATGCCGGAGTTTTCATTAGTAAAAAGAGCACCTCCCAACTGAAGAGAAGTGCTCTTGACGTTCCTTATTGGTGATCCCGATATGAAGTTTTTCATTTGGAGACGTTGAAGCAAACGACTTTCTTTTCCGTCATGGACTCAATTGCAAATTTAACGCCTTCACGCCCAATACCCGAACCTTTTACACCACCGAACGGCATCGCATCAATTCGGTAATCACTGCTGTCATTGACGATAACTCCGCCGTACTCTAATTTTTCAATCGCCTCGTAGGCCTTATCGATGTTAGGGGTGAAAATACCTGCCTGCAGGCCATAGTTGACGGCATTTGCCTTCTCAATCGCCTCTTGCAAATTTTCTACGGAAAATAGTGACACGATCGGGGCGAATGCTTCTTCACATGCAATTTTGCAGTGCGGGGGAACGTTTGTCAAAACAGTCGGCGTGTAATAGGCACCTTGACGCTCGCCTCCGCAAAGAATTTCCGCGCCTTCCTTGACTGCTTCATTCACCCATTGTTCGATGCGCTTGGCTTCCTCCTCACTAATCATGGGCCCCATATCTGTCGTTTCGGAAAGTTTCCTGCCCATATTCAGCTTCGATGTTTCTTTTAGGAACTGTTCGGTAAATGCATCGGCAATATCTTTTTCAATAAAAACCCTCTGGACACCTATACAGTTTTGACCGGCTGCTGAAAAGGCGCCGCTAACTGTCTTTTTCACGGCATTTTCGATGTCGGCATCGTTCAAAACAATGACGGGTGAGTTCGAACCCAATTCCATCCGAAGCTTTTTAACCCCGGATTTTTCGGTGATTTTTTCTCCGGTTTCAAGTCCGCCGGTAAACGAAATCATTCTCACATCAGGATGTTTAATGAGTGGATCGCCAAGCTCGCTTCCTTTTCCGGTGACGACTGAAAGTAATGCCGGCGGAAGCCCGGCATCAATTAATGCTTCCGCTAAATGCAGGGCACTTAAAGGGGTCACGGTTGTCGGTTTGACAATCACCGCATTTCCAGATGCAAGTGCAGGGCCAACCTTATGGGCTACCAGATTTAAAGGATCATTAAAAGCTGTAATGGCGCCAACGACACCTACCGGAAAGTGTGTATAGTAGCCGACACGGTTTTCACTTCCCGGCACCTGGTCAAAAGAAATGGTTTTGCCTTGAATTCTTCTTGCTTCTTCAGCACTGATTCGCAGAATTTGAATCGTCCTGTCCACTTCATCCCTTGCTTCCTCAATCGTCTTGCTTCCTTCTCTGGCTATGATTGTAGCGAAGATCTCTTTTTGTTCATTGACGTTCTCAGCAGCGCGGTTTAAGATCTCAATACGTTGATGAACGGGTAACACCGTATTTTCCTTCATTTCCTGTTTTGCGCTTTCAATCGCCTTCTTCATATCACTGGCTGAGGCGGCAGGTACTGTATCAATCAGGCTATTATCTCCTGGATCACGAACTTCAATTGTTTGTTCCCGTTCTTCCCACTCTCCGGCAATTAACATCTTTTGCCCCATTATATCTGTTCTCATTCGCAGTTCACCTCATTTCGCAGATTCATAACCATTTTGATTGATATTAATTAAATCGGTCAGCAGGGAAAATCCTGTTTCAATTCGACCGGCTCCGGCTCCTGTTACTGTAACTGGTCCAATCAAGTCGCATTCGTAGGTGATCGCATTTGTTGCCCCCATCACTGAGGAGAGCGGTTCATTCAATGAAAGCTTTTCCGGTTTAACCGATGCTTGAACATGACCATCCTGATTGGTAATTCTCGCAAGCAGCTTCCACCTTTTCCCTTCTGACTTGGCTTCTTTAATATCTTCAGCGGTCAGGCCGGACATTCCCTGGCATTCAACCTCATCTTTCTTCATTGGTGCATTCATAATTACGTTGGCTAAAATAACAACTTTATATAAGATGTCATGGCCCTCTACATCACTTGTCGGATCAGCTTCAGCATAACCAAGCTCCTGAGCCTTGGCTAATGCATCGTCATACGTCATGTCTTCTTCCATTTTGGACAAAATATAATTCGTTGTACCATTCAGAATCCCGCTGATTTCATGAATGGTATTTCCGGAAAGCGAAACCCCGGGCATCCGTAATGTTGGGGTTCCACTCATAACGGTCCCTTCAAAACCCCATTGAACACCGTTTTCTTCTGCAAGTGCCGATAATTCTTTGTATTTAAGTGCAACAGGTCCTTTATTTGTTGTAATGAGGTTCTTTTTATTTTGAAAAGCTTCACGGCAATGATCAATGGCAGGCTGTCCTGTTTCCACGTCCGTAGGCGTTACTTCAACAATCGTATCGGCGTTCGTTTCCCGAATGGTTTGAAGGCTGTCCCACCCTCTCTGCAATCCGGATTGGTCCGGGTAATTTCCCAGGCTTCCATTTTCATTAACAACGTCCAACAGCGTTTGAAGATCGAGTCCTTTCGGATGATAAACAGAGCCCATGTTCAGATCAGAGACAGCAACAACCTTTACATCCAAACCAACTTCGTTCGTCAGCGTTTCTTGTTTGTCCAAAATAATTTCTGCCAGTCCACGGCCGACACCACCGAATCCGATAAAAGCCAGCTTATGCATCACTTGTTGCCTCCTCCCCGCTTTTATCTCCCAACTCATAACGGCCTGACAAATAACGCATGGCCGTTTCCGCTAAAATAGCTGCACCGTAGGGAAGGCATGATTCGTCAATATCAAATTCAGGTGTGTGTAAATCACGCTGTTTACCATCAGACATTTTGCAACCCAGGAAGAACATAGCTCCGGGCATATTCTTTGTAACCCAGCTAAAGTCCTCTCCGCCAAGGCCAAAAGGGCCTTCGTAAGTCTGAAAGGACGGGTAAATATCTTGAATCGTGTTTTTCAGCCATTCATTCACCTGCGGGTCATTTTGAAGGGCGGGCTCTCCATGTGTAATGTCCACATCAACATCCCCACCAAGCGGTTTAACAACGGAAAAAGCTTTCTCAACTTCCTCCACAAGAAATTCTCTTACTTCAGGGCTGTAACTCCGAAGTGTTCCTTCCACCTCGACCTTTGATGGAATCACATTGGTTGAGGTTCCGCCATTTATTTGGCCAATGGTCACCACGCCTGACTCGAGCGGTGATACCTTTCTCGAAATAATACCGTATAAGGCTTGCATCGCCGGACCGAGCATCCAGATCGGATCCTGACATTGCTGCGGGTAAGCTCCATGGCCCCCTTTGCCATGGATTGTTCCTTTGAACATATCGATATTCGCCATACTGTAGCCC
>DASVCO010000239.1:0-2721 GCA_036381575.1 Caryophanales bacterium | reverse complement strand
AAAGTGATTGTCGATATGAATTTCACCCAAATGCAGTTCAATGCTGAATTCGACGACAATGCATTTGATCTGAAGAAAAATATGACCAGCGCCACGATGAAACTTTCAAAGAAGGCATCGGGAGACGGGGAAAAGAACAGTTCCTCTTTCCAGGTATTTTATCCGACGGAGCGTCTGGGAGCCAAATTGGCATCCGCGAAAAAGGCGATGACGGATGACGGCAAAAAATATGTCTTCCAATATACGGGGGAAAACTCGTTTACATTGGTTGAACAAAATGCTGAAGCCTGGTCAAATACAGTAGAACCTGCTTCTGTTTCCGGTACTCCGGTTAATCTGGGCTTTGCGATTGGGCATATGACGAATAACTCGATTTCATGGACCTACCAGGGCACGGATTTCTTCCTTGCTTCCAAGAACCTTAAGCCGGGGCAAATGGTTGATGTTGCACGTTCAGTATTTGCTACGAAAATGAAATAAAAGCCAAGGCTCAGGGACGGTCCTTCCGACCTGGGCCTTTTCCGGTGTTTTGGGTTCCTTTGAGATTGACAGGAGAAAGCCTGAAAAATGATAATGGAAGTAGAGTGAAATTGAAAGCTTGGTTGGAGTGCAGGTAGGTCTATCTGTCGGTTGGGTATTTCCGTGTTTTTTCGTAATCCGGCATCTGGTTTCCGGACTCCGACCTCTGGATGTGGAGGGGATCAGTATGGCGGTTCGAGGGTTTTCCCGCGACTCCTGGGTGGAGGTTCACCTTGATCATATCGCGGAAAATATTCGTTCATTTCAACATCACTTGGGGGAAAGCCCCGCCATTATGGCAGTTGTTAAAGCAGATGGTTACGGTCATGGAGCCGCTGAAGTGGCAAAAACAGCACTCGCAGCCGGCGCAAATTGGCTTGGCGTCGCTTTGTTGGATGAGGCTGTTGCTCTGCGGAAGGCCGGGATTGCTGCACCCATCCTTGTGTTTGGATGGGTGCGACCCGAAGAAGCATGGATCGCCGTGGAGCACGACATATCATTAACTGTATTTCAACTGGAATGGTTGATTCAGGCGAAAAGCCACCGCCCGAATGAGAGTCGGTTGAACGTCCATTTGAAGCTGGACACCGGGATGGGCAGGCTCGGGGCTCGTGAGGAAAGGGAAATTCGATTAGTTGCGAACGAAATTGTCCATGAGTCGTGCTTTCATCTCGAGGGTGCATTTACACACTTTGCAACGGCCGATGAGCCTGATGACACATCTTATTTTATGAAACAATATGATCGTTTCCGAACAATGCTGTCATGGCTCTCCGAATGGGGCGCAGAGCCTGATATCATTCATTGCGCAAACAGCGCCACGGCGCTTAACTTCCCGGATAAGGTTTTTAACCTTGTCCGCCTGGGCATTTCCATGTACGGATTAACGCCCTCCGATGAAATGAAGACAACGCTTCCTTTCGCCTTGAAGCCGTCATTTTCACTTCACAGCCGCCTGGTCCATGTGAAACAAATCGGTCCCGGTGAAGGGGTAAGTTATGGTGCAACCTATGTCGCGGAAAAGAAAGAATGGATAGGGACGGTTCCGTTGGGATATGCTGATGGATGGTTGCGAAAAATTGCCAGCGCAGGGGAAGTGTTAGTGAATGGGGAACGTGTTCCCATTGTCGGAAGAATTTGCATGGATTTTTTTATGATTCGGCTTCCCGAAAAGGTGGATATAGGCACAAAGGTTACATTGATCGGCCAACAAGGGGAAGAATGCATTGAGGTTGATGACATAGCCCGTCAACTTGATACGATCACCTATGAAATTCCTTGTATGATAAGCGATCGAGTGCCAAGGATCTACAAAGGCAAGTAGGTACGGCAGATGCGGTTATCTCTTTTGGTCTCCTTTATAACCCGGAAAATAAGGCCGTCTCGAATTCAGCCGTAAAAAAAGTTGAATTTTGAGGAAGGACTTTGCGGAGTTTTGACGAATAAGTGAGTAGAGAAGGTTTTGCAATCAAGGTTCCCGAGTGGTAGAATGGGCTTTGGAAAAAGTGAAAAGGAACGGTGGAGGTGTCTGATTTTGTCCGATTCGGATTTTAAGGAAATCGTGGTTTCATTGCCACAACAACTTTTAAACGAGGTGGACGGTGTCATGCGTCACGAGAATGTCGACCGGAATGAGCTGATTCATAAGGCCACAAGATTATATCTTCGCGAGCGAAAAAGCCGCCATATTCGTGAATCCATGCGCCAGGGCTATATGGAGATGGCCAAGATCAATCTAAACATTGCTTCAGAAGCCTTTCTTGCCGAGGAGGAAGCAGACGGCACTTTGGACCGCTTAGTCAGCGGGGTGTAATGGTGTGATAGTTAAAAGAGGCGACGTTTATTTTGCCGATCTTTCCCCTGTTGTTGGCTCGGAGCAAGGTGGCGTCCGCCCCGTTCTCATTATTCAAAACGATATCGGGAACCGGTTCAGCCCGACCGTGATTGTGGCAGCCATTACTGCGCAAATTCAAAAGGCGAAACTTCCGACTCATGTAGAAATTGATTCGAAGCGCTATGGGTTTGACCGGGACTCCGTAATTTTGCTGGAACAGATCCGGACCATTGACAAACAGCGGCTAACCGACAAGATTACACATCTTGATGACGAAATGATGAAGCGTGTCGAAGATGCCCTGCAAATCAGTTTAGGGATGATCGATTTCTAGCGGAATTATATGGAGACTCACGAAAGTTGCCCCA
>DASVCO010000238.1:0-2812 GCA_036381575.1 Caryophanales bacterium | reverse complement strand
CCGGCGAACAGTGGCGTATCGACATTAATTCTCTTCTGAAAAGCTTAGACTAATAATCCGTGGTGAAAAATATGAAATCGATCCGTTTAATCGTTCTTTTAGTTTTCCTAATGGGCATTGGCTTTCATATTCAAGCCGAGGAAAAAACAGACACAAAAATTTACGTCAATTTATGGCACAATGAACTTTACTTAATCAAAAACGGCGAAACCGTCGTCAACTATCCGATCGCCCCTGGATCAGACCGTACCCCGACCCCTGTGGGCCACTTTACAGTGATTGAGAAATCAAGAGATTGGGGCGGCGGCTTCGGCTCCCGCTGGCTCGGACTTGACGTTCCATGGGGAAAATACGGAATTCACGGCACAAACAAACCACATCTTGTTGGAAACAGTGTCAGCAGCGGCTGCATTCGTATGAGAAATGAAGATGTTGAAAAGTTGTATCCGGAGGTACCGGTTGGCACGACTGTGTGGATTGACGGACCTATTTTCGGCCAGGGTGAATACCTGTATCGAAACCTTTCTCTTGGTTCAAAAGGGACAATTGTGATGCTGGTTCAAAACCGATTGCGGGCCGTGGGCTTGTACAAAGGCGAAATTGATGGGATCTACGGAGATTCCACTGAAGCTTCCGTGAAAAAATTCCAGGAAACACACGATCTCCCCATTACTGGAGGCATCAAAAAAGAAATGTATCGAGCGCTGGGACTGTTGGAGTGATAGATACCAGCTTTCTTCCTGAAGAAATCATTCTTCAGGAAGATACTGATCGTGGTCAATATTACAAGCACTCAGCGAGTTTCCATCCGGGTCTTTGAAACCGAATCCGCCAACTCCGTTCGGATCCGCATTATAAGAACCAACTTCAACATTTTGTTCCTTCAGATACCCATAGAACCCTTTCAAATCCGCGGTATAAAAGTCAATGACGCTGTGTGTGACACCGGTGTTTGAATTGAAAAAAGAAAGGGTGTCAGCTTCCTCAGTTTCCACAAGAAAAATTGATGGCGTTCCCTTTTTATAAAAGAGTAACATCGCATCTTGGTCACCTTTATAATCAAGATGAAGGTCGAGTACTTCTGTATACCATTTAATGGAACGGTCTAAATTCGACACAGGAACTTCTACGGTAGCGATTTTCGAGATTTGTGGTTTTGACATTGAATCAATCTCCATTTTTAAGAATTTTGTTCATGCTGTTAATCGTTCCGGTGTGCAAATTTTCATGGGCTATATGAAAAACAACCATCTCTCCAAGGGTGGTCATATGCAGAAACGGCTCTTCAAGCTTATCATCAAGATGTCCCTTGCATGCCTCTGCAATCCGCCGCGGCTGTTCTTCAAGTCTCTGAATGAGTTCATCCATAGCCGGGGGTTTTTCGGTCCAATCGGCAGGCTTGCTTCCTCTTGGAAACATGAGATGGTAGGCTAACGGCATTTGCCTTTCAAGGCCCACAGCTGGAAACATCGTGTGGTCCCACCCTACAAGGATATGGCCGGCATTCCAACGGATATTGTTACGGAAACCACTCGGAATTTCATCAACAATTTTGTTCGGAATGTTCTTAAGCCCCTCTACTGTCCAACCACGCCACATTTTCATTTGCACAAATAATGGTTCTTCCTACACCTTCATTCTCCTTTCAACGTCCACTTATTCTTTTTCCATAACCGGAATCCAGACTTGACTTCGATAGTTTTGATCTGCCGGGTCTCCGGGAGAATAGACCTCCAGTTCGGGAGTGCCGGCATGCTCATAATCACTCGCGGGTAACCATTCCGAATGGATTTGTTCTGTCAGCTTTTGAATGGCATCAGGCATCGGGCCAACACATTCAAATGCAGCCCATGTGGCAGCGGGAATTTCTTTCACCTCCCAATCTGTTGGTTCAGCATTTTTTTCTTGCTCAATTCCGATAAAATAAGTGAATTCCACCGCGTTTTCCTGTTTAAATTCAAATTCCATGCACGCGCCAAGCACTCCCATTGAACCACATTTTTTTCCAACGCCTTTATAAAGCCATTATTGCTGGATTGTTCCCAAAAGACGGGAATCTGTCGCAGGTTCTTCCCATTTGCGGTAGACACCCGGATCCCTTTGCCGACAATTTTGAATGCTTCTTTTTCGATGATTTGATGATTCATTTATTTTTTCCTCCACTATTGATTTCCGATAGATTGAATCTTCATGTCCGGCAGATCCGGATAATTTCCAATATCGAGCTTGTTCCCGTGCGGATCAATGACGTTGAAGTGAATATACCGGTTGCCGTCCCCAAATCTAACAAGCTTCTCGATACTCACATTTTTCTCTTTTAATTCTTGATGCAACTGTTCTACATTCGGATACATCAGACTGATAACCGCAGACTCTCCTTCACCGAGAATAAATTTCACAGGGGCGGAATCAGTTTGCCACAGCATAATCATCGGACCCATTTCATGTTTCAGCGTCATTGCCTCTTCACCTTCGAAGAGTACCGTAAACCCCAAATGCTTAACGTACCAATCAGATGATTCTTTTAAATCTTTGGCAGGCAAATAGATTTGTACAATTCCGGTTGGATCAATTTTTGATTCTGACATCTTTTTCACCCCCGTACCATGGCGATTTTATGAGAGCGTACTCCCAACATGTTCCCCTCAGGATCTTTCACCACACAGGACCGGGCTTGTTCAGATTCCTGGATTTCCGAAACACTGGCATCCATTTGTTGTAAAAACAAATGAGTCTTCTCCATATCGGCAGTCGTAAATTCAAAATAACTGTTTTGCTGCGGTGTGAAACCATCCACTCGAATAAGGGTTAC
>DASVCO010000237.1:0-4465 GCA_036381575.1 Caryophanales bacterium | reverse complement strand
ACGATTCCATCTTGCCAAGGCTTGGGAGAAATGGCGGGAAGGTTGAGGAAGTGGAAGATCGATTGATCCAGTACGCGAAATATGCTGAAGAATCGGGTGCCGACATTATTTTAAATGCATGTTCATCTGTCGGGGAGGTTGTCGCGAAAGCGGAAAAGACATTAAAAGTTCCGATTGTAAGAATCGATGAAGCAATGGCTGAAGAGGCGATCAATAGAGGGAAACGCATCGGGGTCATTGCAACAATCTCGACTACGTTGAATCCGACATTGAGGTTACTGCAAGGAAAAGCGAAGGAATTCGGAAAGAATGTTGAAATTGAACCGGTTCTTGCCGAAGAAGCCTACAAACAATTGATGGCGGGTGATCCGGACGGCCATGATTCCCTGCTTGCCGATAAGTTAAGAGAGCTTGCCGAACAAACGGATGTAGTGGTATTGGCCCAGGCTTCTATGGCCCGGGCGGTGAACAAACTTCCGGAAGAAGAACGAGAAAAATTTCTGACCAGTCCGGAACTCGGAATGGAGCGGGTTCAGCGGGTTGCGGAAGGAACAGGCGAATGAGAAAGCTGCTCGGTGTAGACATCGGAACGACTCATTGTAAAGTTGGTTTGTTTGCACTTGACGGCTCGGAAATGAAGATTGCAACAGCGGAAACTGTTACGCATTATGATTCCGATGGACAGGCCTACTTCAAACCGGAAGAGATATGGGGAAATGTTACGGGGCTGATCAAGGAAACAACCGGAGGACATGATCAAGAACCGGTGGTTGTTGGCATTACAAGCATGGCGGAAACCGGTGTGCTTGTGGAGCGTGCTACAGGCTTCTCGAAATCGGAGATGATTCCCTGGTTTGATACAAGAACCATAGAACAAGCCGAATGGATTGGAAAAGAAATTGATGCGTTTTCCGCTTTTCAAAAAACCGGCTTGCACAACAGTTATAAATACGGCCTGGCCAAATTGCTTTGGCTGGAGAAGCGTGATCCTGGGATAACAAAAGGAGCTGTGTGGCTTTCGGCGGCCGATTATATTGCTTATCGGTTAACAGGAGAGATAGGAACCGACTATTCGTTGGCAGCGAGAACCTTTGCCTTTAGAATCGACAAAAAAGAATGGGATGTCCCGTGGCTCAGCCATTTTGGCCTTGAAGAGGAGCTGTTTCCGCACGCAGGTCCGAGCGGGGAAGCTGTAGGCCGTATTTCTACAGGGGAATTTGAAAAAATAGGATTGGCAAAAGGTACTCCGGTAGCCGTGTCGGGACATGATCATGTGTGTGCAGCATCGGCAGTCGGTGCTGTTCATCCCGGTATTGTTTTTGATTCAATAGGAACAGCGGAAACCCTGGTGGGAACCCTGGAAAAATGGCATTTGGGAGAAAAAGAGTTTCGCTCAGGCCTTTCCTTCGGATGCCATGTGGCAGCCGATCGTTATTTTTGGATGGGGAGCCTCCCTTCATCCGGAGGCTCAGTCGAATGGTTCCGGAGACAGTTTTCCGAAAAAGTATTATCATATGAGGAAATAGATCGTCTTTTGCGGGAAGCCGCGGAGGGTCCCACCGGTATTTTATATTATCCTTATTTGTCAGGAAGCGGTTCAACTCATCGTCACTCGAAAGCCCGCTCTTCATTTATCGGTATGAATAAAACACATCGAAAAGGAGACCTAATCAAGGCTGTCCTGGAGGGGACCGCTTTCGAAATGGAGTCGATCAGGCAGGTTGCCGGGGAAACTGTTGATTTCCAGATGAATGAGTTGATTGCGGTAGGGGGAGGTACGAGAAATCAAACATGGATGCAGATTAAGGCGGATGTGTCCAACTGTACCTTGTCTATTCCGCCGTTCTCGGAAGCGACACTGCTTGGAGCGGCGGTGGTTGCCGGCATCGGCTGTGGGATTTATGGGAGTGAAGAAGAGGCGATGGCTTTGCTTAAGAAAGGTAAGAGTACTGTGGTAAGGCCTGACCAGGATGATCATAAAGCGTATCGGAAAATGTATGAAAAAGGGTATAAGGCTCTTGGGGAGCCGCTTTTCAGTTATTTCGGAAATTTAGCAGAGGAGAGAAATGAATGACTGCAGAAACCAAACTGACAAACGTATTGACATTAAAGGAAGTTTTGAATCAGGCTGAGTCAAAAGGCTATGGCGTAGGCTCGTTTGCGCCGAGGTATACGGCTATGATCCGGCCGATATTGCGAGCGGGGGAAAAGACGAATTCCCCTTTGATTGTCCAGATTTCGGGAAAAGAAATGGAGCGTTACGGCATTACACCATTTGCATTCAGTGAAGAATTCTACCGTGCTGTCCGGGATGAAAACATTTCCGTGCCGGTTGTGTTGCATCTGGATCATACAAAGGAGCTGTCCGGAATTAAGGATGCCATTGCTGCAGGTTTCACCTCGGTGATGATGGATGCATCCGAGAAACCATTGGAGGAAAATATCGCCCTGAGTAAAGAGGCGGCCCAATATGCACACGCTCATGGAGTCTCCGTTGAAGCTGAACTTGGCAAAATCGGGACTACAGACTTCGTCGAAACGGATCGAGATGAGGAACTTTATACAGATCCCGAAGAGGCGAAACGGTTTGTTCGTGAAACCGGGGTGGATGCTCTGGCGGTATCGGTTGGTACAGCTCATGGTGTTTATAATGTAAGAAAGCCGAGAGTAGACCTGGAAAGATTGAAAGCCATTCGTACTTTAACGGATGTTTTGCTCGTGCTTCACGGAGGATCGGGCGTACCGGCTGAAATGGTGAAACAGGCCATTCAACTTCCGGCCGGCGGTGTGAGCAAGGTGAATGTTGCAACTGATCTTGAGGTAGCGATGTTATCTGCAATAGGGCGGGAAGAAAGAATGACCAATGCGGAGTGCCGGGAACTTTCAGAAGATCTTCTGGAAGCCGCCGGTACGGCTGTACAGCAGACTGTTACAGATAAAATCATCAATTTTTTGGGAAGCGATGGTCATGCCAAGGATTTTCATTGATAGTTTGTAAGTGCCTTTTTGATTCTCTTGTGGTAGGTTAACTACAAACTGTTTAAACCATCTGGAGGGATTATTTTGATTAGAACCGCCTTATTGAGTAAGTGGCATGTACATGCCGATGATTATGCCGGTCAGGCGAAAGAAAACCCGAATGTTTCGATTGAAGTGGTCTGGGATGAGGATGCCGAACGAGGTGAACAATGGGCAGAGAAGCTCGGGGTTCCTTTTGAAAAAGATCTGAATGCGGTTCTGGCGAATCCTGAGATCGACGCAGTTATTATAGATACTCCCACGAATCAACATAGAGACGTAATTCTGGCAGCGGCTCAAAACCAAAAGCATATTTTTACCGAAAAGGTCCTGGCCTTTACAGTTGAAGATTGTGACGAAATCTTTTCTGCCGTTGAAGCGAACGGGGTAGAATTAATGGTTTCATTACCGCGGCTTACTGAGTTTTATTATTTGTACGCCCAGGAAGTCCTGGATCGTGGATGGCTCGGGGAATTGACATCGATACGCTGTCGTCTTGCCCATAACGGAGCTGTTCCGTTTGAGGGCCATCCGAACGGGTGGTTGCCGGAACACTTCTTCAATAAAGAGCAGTGCGGCGGTGGAAGTTTAATAGACTTGGGTGCCCATCCGATTTATTTGACAAACCGTTTGGCGGGACCGGCTGAGGCTGTGACTGCCCGTTTAAAAAATACAAAAGGCTATGAGGTCGATGACAACGCAGTGGTTTTGGTTGAGTATCAATCAGGAGCGCTGGGGACGATTGAAACCGGATTTCTGTCCAACCAAAGCCCGTTTCAATTAGAGCTGTACGGAACAGAAGGGACATTGTTGGTTGAAGATGAAGACATTCGCTTGAAAAGCAGCCATCTGGAAAAGCAAGGCTGGGTAAAGCCCGAAGAGTTTCCGGAAGCTTTGCCGATGCCGTTGGAGCAGTGGGTTGAGGCCATTCTGAAGAAGAAACAACCTTCCGTTAAATGGCGTGACGCCCGGGATTTAACATTGATAAATGAAGCGGCAGCTTTGTCTCATCAAGAAAAACGCAGAGTCCAATTGGATGAAGTGACGAAATAAAATTCACATAAAGTCAGAGGTGAGTCACTTGGGATATTTCTCAGAAATTGAGTCGATCAAATACGAAGGTCGGGATTCGAAAAATCCGTTGGCCTTCAAATACTACAATCCGGAAGAGGTCATTGGGGACAAGACCATGAAGGAACATTTGCGGTTTTCGGTGGCGTATTGGCATACGCTGACGATGGACGGAACAGATCCTTTCGGGGCGCCGACTATGGTTCGGCCGTGGGATCGGTATTCCGGGATGGACTTGGCAAAAGCGCGGGTCGAGGCGGCATTCGAATTGTTCGAAAAGCTCGGTACCCCGTATTTTTGTTTTCATGATGTCGATATTGCCCCGGAAGGGGAAACGCTGGCTGAAACGAATCGGAATCTCGATGAAATTGTCGGC
>DASVCO010000236.1:0-3908 GCA_036381575.1 Caryophanales bacterium | reverse complement strand
GGTTGCTGCCAAAATCATCATAGCGAAGCGGATCAGCCTGGAAGTCACGGTGATGTTATAAGCCGGGACCGCAAAACTTGCGATCCCGGTTAGGGAAACGACAATAACCATGGCAGCGGAAATAATACCCGCCTGTACGGCTGCCTCACCTAGAACCAAAGCACCTACAATAGACACGGCTTGGCCAACGGCACGCGGCATACGGATTCCGGCTTCCCTGAGAATTTCAAATGTAATGGCCATTAACATCGCTTCCACAAAGGCCGGAAACGGCACACCCTCATGTTGAGCCGCCAGGCTGATGACCAGCGTCGTTGGAATCATTTCCTGGTGAAAGGTTGTCAAGGCAATATACATTGCGGGAATCAACATGGTAAAAAGAAAGGCCAACAGCCTCAACAACCGCAGGAAAGACGCAATCAAAAAGTGCTGATAATAGTCAGCAGGCGATTGGAAAAATTGCACAAAGACGGCCGGTACCACCAAAACAAATGGCGTGCCGTCGACAAGAATGGCGACCCTTCCTTCAAGAAGATTGCCGACGACCACGTCCGGGCGTTCGGTGTTATAGATGGTCGGAAACGGTGTCAATGTTTGATCCTGAATCAATTGTTCGATGTAACCCGATTCGAGAATCCCATCAATCTTGATTTCCGAAAGCCGCCTTTTCACCTCTTTAAGTACCTTGGTGTTGACGATCCCCTCAATATACATCAGCGAGATCTCCGTTTGTGTCACCTTGCCGATTTTCATCGCTTCCAGCCGAAGGTTGGGGCTTTTGATGCGGCGGCGAATCAGGGCGATATTTGTGCTGATCGTTTCGTTGAAGGCCTCCTGCGGGCCGCGGATCACAAGCTGGGTATTCGGTTGTGAAATGTTTCTGGTTTTCCCGCCTTTTGTGTCTCCGGATACAACCTCAGTAGAACCATCCGCAAGCAGAATGGTGTCACCAGACAGGATTGCATTGATTAACGAATCCCATTGGTCCAACACTTTTAATTTTTCGGCGGAAGGGCCGCGATGCTCAAGAAAAGGCGATATTCCTCTTTCTCGTGGTGCTTCAGAAGGCAGCGATTTCGACACAAAATCATTTACGAGTTGTTCATCGACGAGGCCGCTCATATAAATCGCAGCCACCCGCATTGTCGTATCTTCCCCTTCTATAGTCCATTCGCGCACAACTATGTCTTCACTTTTCCCGAGTGTTTTCTTGATCTTCTTAAGATTAGCCGATAGGTCCTCATACAGAGATGATGAGACTTCTCTTTGATCGGGGGCAGGTGATTCTATTGGATCTTCTCTTAATTCGTGTAATTTTTTGATGTGACGTTTCCGTTTATCTTTCATGGCCACCCTCTAGTCATAACATTTCAATCTTTCATTATGGTCAATGGAGGGGGCTGTTATACCTTTGGGGAATCAATTTTAGATACGCCTTGGCTTATTTGTGCCATGACTTTTTGCGAAACCTTGCCAAAAAAAACACCCCGCTCAAGGAGCGGAGGCGAATAAAAGTCTCTTCTTATTCTATTCGAAATCGAAAAGATCTCCGGACAGGTAACGTTCCCCTGTGTCTGGAGCCATACAGACGACTACGTCATCAGAAGTAAGGCGTTTCGCGACTTCGACGGCGGCATAAACGGACGCACCGGAGGAGGTTCCACATAGAATCCCTTCTTCACGGGCGAGGCGCCTTGTCAGGTCATAGGCCTCACTGTCTTTGATCTTAAAGATTTCATCGAACAGCTCTATGTTCAAGATTTCCGGGATGAAGCCGGGGCTGGTGCCGACCAGTTTGTGTTTGCCGGGTTTTCCGCCGGAAAGTACAGGAGATCCAGCCGGTTCGGCGACATGGATTGTCATGTCCGGGTAATATTCCTTCAGCGTTTCTCCGGTTCCAGTCACGGTACCGCCTGTTCCTGCCGTTGAAACAAATGCTGATAACGGTTTGCCAAGTTCTTTCATAGCCTCTACGATTTCAGTCGCCGTTGAATTGCGGTGGGCATCCGGATTGGCCGGGTTTTCGAACTGCATCGGCATGAAGCTGTTCGGGATTTCGTCGACTAGCTCCTTCGCTCTGTTAATGGCACCTGGCATTTTCTCGTCCCCGGGTGTGAGTTCTACCTTTGCTCCATAGGCCTTAAGCAGGTTAATGCGCTCTTGCGTCATAGTGTCAGGCATAACGAGAATGGCTTGATAGCCTCTTGCGGCAGCATTCATGGCAAGCCCGATTCCGGTGTTTCCGGAGGTCGGCTCAATAATGACAGAACCTTTTCCGAGTTTCCCGGCTTTTTCCGCCTCAACGATCATATTGTAAGCCGCCCGGTCCTTAACGCTGGCGCTGGGGTTAAAAGACTCCAGTTTCGCGTATATGCGGGCGCCGTTCGGATCCGGAATTCGATTCAGCCGGACAAGAGGCGTGTCCCCGATCAAATCGGCAATGTTTTCAACAACTCGTACCAAAATGGCTCACTTCCTTTTTTATATCCCAGTATCATTATGACTATTATATCAAATGGAAGCTTTGGGCACACTTAATGCGGCATTAGGGCCAGTATTTTGATAAAATAAAAAGAAAGAAAGGACGATTTTTGTCATGAGTGATCCAAAAGCGCATTATTTTCTTGCTGTTCCGCTTCCGAATCCAGTCCGGGAATTGCTGCGGCGGCAAGCAGAAGCTTTAAGCGACAAACTGCCTTACAAACAGTGGCCGCATCCGCAGGATTACCATATCACGCTTGCTTTTCTAGGGGAAGCGGGATTTCGCACAATCAACGAGCTTAAGCAGACTGTCGCACCGGCAGTTGAGGAGTGCGATCCTTTCACTGTTACGTTAAACGGCCTGGGTACCTTCGGAAAAAAAGAACAGCCGCGTGTGTTATGGGCAGGTGTGTCAGCGGATCAAGGGTTATATGATCTGCAAAATGAAGTGGACAAAGTGTGCCGTTCTGTGGGATTTGAATTGGATAAGCGCCCTTACAAGCCCCATATCACGCTTGCGAAAAAATGGACGGGGAAAGAAACGTTGAACCGCAAGGAGCTCGAGGTGGACTTGGAAACCGCTTCATGGCAGGTGGACAATATCGTGTTATATCAAATTCACTTGCGGCGTGTACCAAAATATCAGCCGTTGAAATTTTTTACATTACATAGGGGATCAGAAGTTTAGAGGGAAGAGGTTCTATCCAATTTGGCTTCTGGATTTGAGCATTTGACATTGTGTTAAGGGGGGATTAACCGTGGCGCAGCTCATAAAGTTGGAAAATTATATTTCCCGCTATGAATTGGACATTTACCGTTATCCGGGAAGGTTTATTCATATGAAAAAGCAACACCGGGAGCGGTTGAGGTCCGCAAATGAAGGAAGTGGGACAGAAGGGGCTGTTCCGGTGGGGCCGGGTTCGGGCAGTTTAGAAAACATACCGGAATTTCGGAGGCGTGAATTTGCGGAAGATGTGTTTTTCTTTCAATTGCGCTGGGCCAGTTCAACGCTGAAGAAGAAATCCAATTTGGATTCACGCTATCGGTTTGATTCCTGGCTGAAAATTTTTCTGTTAAAGTTTCCGGACAATTATTTGATTTTGTATCGGCCGGTTTTTCAATTTAGGCAGGCTCCGGTTGAACTTGATATCATCATTATCAGCCCAATGGCTGTTTGGTGTCTTACATTGCTTGAGGGTGATGATGGCGAGGTATTTCAGGGAAGTTCAGGCCGTTTTTGGAGAAAGGTTGAAGGCGAAGACGTAAAGAAGGTTCTTAGCCCAATGGTGTCGAATTCACGGACATTTCAGCTTGTTTCGCGCCTTATGAAACAAAATGGGCCGGAATCATTGCCGATCCGCCGCGTGATTTTGTCGCCGTCTTCTTTTATCGAGTATCCTGACGCTCCTGCAGATATTGAAATGGTC
>DASVCO010000235.1:0-6752 GCA_036381575.1 Caryophanales bacterium | reverse complement strand
ACCGATCCTTTATCTATTGATAAATCCAGTTGGTTCAAAGCTGTAAATGAACCGTAACGCTTCGTAAGACCGATGATTTCAATCATGTTTTGTCGCTCCTTTGATTCTGACCTCCGGGATTTGAATAGATTCTTCAGGTCTGGAGCCTTGTTGGGATACGATGACCCGAATTCTGATATTGCCTTTGTCGACGTAATTCTTCGGGTGCTTGTCGAACTCGAACACCTCATGATCCTTAAGTTTTTCAAACTTCCCGGTTTTCTCATTATAAATTTGGAAGGCTATGGCTTCCTGTGTTTGTAACTGAACAGTTACATAATTCAGTGTATATGAATGATTCGTTAATGAATCAGGGAGAGGATACCTTAATTCATAGGTTCCACCCGAAGCCCCGAATGATTCAGCGCCGTCAAAAATCGGATTAAACCGGATATGGCCATTGATTGCCAACAGCTTCGGTGACCGAATTTCAGTGTCAAAACTAACTTTCTCTCCTTGGCCGATATGAACCGAGATCGGTTGCATAAGCAAGCTGAGGCTGCTTTGGTCTGTCTTGCCCCCGTTCACCTTTACATCATAAAGCGAGGTTTTCGTGAAACCGAGCAAAACAGCTGAATCAAAGTCGAACTGCCCGCTTCTGACAGCCGCTTCAATCATATGTGACCTTTTCCGCTCTTTTCGGTCCTGAGCTGTTAAGTTCGGAGACCAGGATTGGCGGTACTTTGACATGATCATTCCGGGTAAAGGAGCCTGAAAAAGCGTTCCCTTTCCTACATTTAGCGAAATTGATTTCGATTCTCCCGCTTTTAATGGCCCAATCAAATAATCGTTCATTCCACTAAAGAGCGTGATCTTTTGAAAGTCATAGTTGGACCGATTTCTGATTTCTCCAGTCAATTTGCTGCCCTTATAAACGAGATCCGCTTCAAATCCCCCGTAATTTTGCACCGGTAATTGAACAGATAAACTCCGCGGCGACCAGAACTCGACATTCCCGAAGTGAACTTCAACCGTTTCTGCCTTGCGATGGAGAGTTGGGATACTTGATAATGATCCCCCGAATGGCCCCCTGGGCTGAATCGGAAATACATGAGAGCCTTTCCCAACACTTACTGTATAGTCTCCCGATCCCTGGGACAACATCGATAGAGTTCCCTGTCCGCTTCCAATTCCATTTTCCCCAAGAGATATGATGGAAACAGCGTTCGTTTTGATAGCTCCGAGGCGATCTTTTGCCCCGTATACAAATAATCCGATACTAAAGATTAAAGCAAAGACCGGTACTGCAATCCAGCTCCATTCACGTCTGTCGAATCTTTTCAAAAGGAAATAAATGACGGGTATGATGATGATAATATACACAGACAGCAAAGTTAACAAACCTGTAAAAGGCAACTTCGTCACAGAAGCAAAAAAACTGGACAGCCTTCTCAGCTGTTGACCAACGAAATTGTTACTAATCCTTATCGGTCCGGAAGAAACCTGTTGGCCAAGTTCATTTTCCCAGAAATGTTCGATTCCCTTCCATTCAGAGAAAACCGGATTGCCTAAATCAAAGTTATACTGGCTGATGGTTCCTGTACCGGCTTTTTTGTTTACAACTACCGGCCACTTTCCTTTCTTGTAAACGACTTCCGCACCGTCTTTCACCTGACCTGTCACAAGCGGAAACTTTGCCAGCTTTAACGGAGCCCCGCCTGCTTTGCTGATTTCCGGAAGTTCATCAATATAGGTTTGCCCATTTACGGAGTAAGGAAGGATTTCGGTGAGCGAACCGAGTTTCTGAGTCATTCCTGCCGTACCCCCTATGACAAGATGTCCTCCACGGCGAACCCATTCCTTTATCGCAGCCTGTACCTCATCCGGCAATTTAGCTACCGCGAAATCGTTAATCACAAGAGTATCCAGCACTTCTAAGCCCATGGCGTTCCCGGGTAAATCTTGAGCGTCCAAAGCAATAACAACCGAGGAATCAATTAGTTTGAAATAGTTAAGAGAGTCAGAGTCGCGGTCCAGAATCCCCATGACTACATCCGAAGGCGAAAAGAAGCTTGGACTGATTTCCAAATTTGGATTAATGTCCATTTGGCTGCCGTTCTTCCAATCACCTTCAAACAAACGGATCTGTTGCATATCGGCCCCGGGACCATGGGTTTGGAAGAATCCTCTTTCCAATCCGGAGACCGGGAAAGTGAACTCTTTCGTTGCATCGGCAGCCAACTCTACCGGAATCACAAGATTTGCGACCGATTCGTAGTCTTGCGGAATCGTAACCACAAGCTCGCCGGAGAAGTCATCACCGTGATTGGTAATCGTAATTGTTACGGAAAATCCTTTCTCGGCCTGAACTTGCCCGTTTAATCCTGATTGAACGTTGATCTCAAAGCGGCCCCCTTCATCCGCAGAGACCCCCGCCGGCCAATTAAGCACGGCGAGAAACAGTGCAAATACCATTAATATGTATCTTTTCTTCACTCTACTGCCCCCTCAGGCCTTAATAAAAAAATAAGAGCCCAGAAACCTTCGGTCTCATCTATTGGTTTCTGTTGCATGCTCTCCATTACATAAGACGAACCAACACATGAAATGGTTCTATTGCAAAAATTTCCTTAAAACATGCCCTTACTATAACATAATGGTTACAACTTTTGGACATGATCATTAAGATTAATAGTCTAAAGAAAACTTGGCTTGCGCCAAGTCTTTTGCGTAAAAAAGCCTAGTTGCCCTTATCTATGAACCTGCTCGTGTCTCCTGCGTTGAAATGGCCTCCCTTGCTGACACGAGATATTCTCTTAACAATTTATATCTTTCCTATACGATAAATTGGAAGCATCACGACAATGCCGCAATGCTTCCTGAAGACCTCTATTCTGTCGGGATAACAGGCAAAACAACCTGAGAGGGATATTGTTCACTATGATAAATTTTCTGCCTGGCCGGTCTGGTTTCGGTGTCCTCAAGCATGGTTTTTCCTGTATTGGGATTGGCCTCGAAACGTGGAAAACTGCTCGAGGAAATCTCGATTCTCACCCGATGCCCGGGCAGAAACACATTGCTTGTCGCCCACATATCAATCTCGTATTCCG
This sequence comes from Caryophanales bacterium, assembly GCA_036381575.1. Lineage (GTDB taxonomy): Bacteria > Bacillota > Bacilli > Bacillales > DASSOY01 > DASSOY01. The sequence continues at coordinate 3,663 of DASVCO010000235.1, read as the reverse complement.
TTACCTCACCCGGCTTAATCGGCTCTGGATCATAACCGTTGCGATGTTTCGCTCTTATAATGCCATCCGTTAAATTATAAGGTGTCCCATCCGGCATGACATCCACGAGTTTGGCTGTAAAATCAGTATCCGGTGCGTCTGTTTCAGCCCATAATTTCACCTTGACCGGTCCTGTAACTTCCAAAGGAACCTGGAGCGGCTCTGACGTGTAAACCAATACATCATCCCGATCTTCGATTTCACCCTGGTCACGCGGCCCCATTGTCAAGATACCTGCATACAGCGTCCCCCCGCCTTTCGTAGGTACGGGATTTTCCGGATCATAGACAAATTCATCAGCCGCTTCCTGTTGTGGTTTATCTGCCGTTAGGCTGCCGGTGCCTTTGCGGGAATTGGCCCTGCCGTCACTATGAAAGTAATAAGGAACATAGTTTGTTCTGGCAAGCGGCCATTCGTACTCATCCCGCCACTGATTAATGCCCATCACAAACAATTTCACCGGGGCCTCTTTTGTAATATTTGTTTCATCGCCTTTCAGCCAGTAATCAAACCAGCGAAGCTGCAAAGAAGTCAAGTCTTCCTGCAAGTCGATGAATTCAGCGGAAGAATGGATACCAAAGGAACGTTCCCCGACGTTCGGTGAAAAAGCACCATGGCCCCAGGGGCCGATAATCAATTTTTGCTGATGGGCCGTTTGTTCTCTCATTTCCATATAATTTTTTAAGGTCGGTCCCAGAAATACATCATACCAGCCTGCCAGATGAAAAGCGGGAACCTTAAGCCGGTCAAACTTATCCGCTATACTCGTTTGTTTCCAATAATCATGGTCATCAATAGGATGCTCTATTTGCTCGAAAAAGAAATCCGCCACGCCCAGTTCTTTAAGCGGTTCCCATTCCTTCACAGGTGTATTCTTGTACCAATTGTCAAATTGATTGACATAACCGGCATACTTTTGCAAAGCGGCTGCCAATTCCGCTGTATATCCGTGTTTACGGATAAGCAGATTGGGTGATATATTCCCCAATGCCCAGCTTTCTGTGAGGCCGAGTTCCAGCGCCCCTCCGTGATAAGAAGCACCGTCCCTCATATCGTTAAAAGTCATAACCGGACATATCGCTTTCAAATGCGGCGGTTGCTTAACAGCCGCAGCCAATTGCGTATAACCGAAATAGGAAAGGCCATACATGCCTACCTCTCCAGATGAATATGGTAAACCTGCTGCCCATTCCACCGCATCATAACCGTCTTCTGCCTCAGACAAAAACGATCGAAAATCCCCTTCCGACCGAAAACGTCCGCGGACGTCCTGAACAATAACGGCGTAACCTTTCCCGGCCGCCTTTATCGGATCCAGAAGCATTTGCGAGTAACGGGGTAAATCCTTGCTATAAGGCAACCGGGTCAACAAAACCGGGTAACGTCCATCCTGATTCGGCCGATATACATCAGCCTGCAATGTTGTCCCATCCCTCAATTCACAGGGTACATTTTTTTCAACCAAAACTTGTGCAGCCATTGATTGGACCTCCTTTTTGCAAAATCACATACATTATCTTTTCGTGACTGAAGAGGAAATTCCTTTCAAAAAAATAAAACTCCCCACCCAAGCAAACGGGTGAGGAGAATTTCCAAGAGTTAACGATTGCCCTGGACGGCCTGTTTAGCCTCTCCATTCTCTGCGGCTTTTTCAGCGGTACGGCGGGCAATAACCTGACGGCGCTGGACAAGCGCTGTTTGTCCTGCAATCAATAGAAGAAGCAGCAGCTGAGCCGACATTGTTTCCCATGTCGGGTACATACCGAGCCAGCCCGCAGCAGGAATCCAGGTAGCCGGGTGGGCCGGAACAGCGTTTACTACCTGCAACGCATGTACACTTTCCCCAGTGAACTTAAAGGCAATATAATAAATTAACACAGTAATGCCGAGGAACAACCCTCTTACCGGCAATTTAATACTAAACTTGATAATCGCAAAGGCCAATGCAAGCAAAATCACGAATGCAACAACAATGCCAAGGATGAGTTGGCTGGTCGAAATGTCAGCTGCCATCCCAAGGTAAAAGATAATCGTTTCGGCTCCTTCACGAACCACTGTGAGAAAAGCAACGCCTGCAAGTGACCATAAGCTTCCCCGTGCCAAAGCTGTTCCAACCTTATCTTTAATATAATGATTCCACGAGGCGATATTCGATTTATTGTGCAACCAGGAACCGACGGTGAACATAACCACCACTGCAATCAGGCCTGTAATTCCCTCAAGCAGTTCACGTTCTTCACCTGCAGCAGCCGCGGTCAACGCGGAGCTAAGTATAAATGCAAGGGCTACACTGGCCACAACACCTGCACTGGCTCCGCCCCAGATCCATGGGCGTTTATCCGAATTATTCGTTTTGTTCAGAAAGCTGAGTAAAGCTGCCAGAATCAAAATAATCTCAAGACCTTCTCGCAATAAAATAATGGCCGCATCCCAAAAGCTGTAGTTCGTTTCCCCGGCAAGCGGTTGGAGCTGCTTTTCCATTCCGGCGATGATTTCCGAAGCTTGATTCAATTTAGGCGGGTTGGACGACAACAGGCTCAACGCCTTTGTCATATTGTTTTCCGTATCTGTATATGCTGCAGGGGACTGGGTTTTGACCATCCCCTCCACCCTTGGCCACACGGTTATAAACTCGGCCATTTCATTTTTTGCTTTCTCAGCGTTTCCAGCCCCGATGGCTGCTTGCGTTTCATCCAATATGTGAATAAGCGTCCCAATATCCTGGCCGCCTTCTTCTTGTCCGGTGACTTCGCCTTTCGCATACTTTTCAATCGACGCAATCAATTTCTCAAGGCTTTCCTTTGCCTTTTCCGCCTGCGGCGGCTCCGCATTTAAAGCTGCACTGACAAGCCCCATGCTCATCTCGATACGTTCATAAGCTTCCATGTTGGCCGAACGGACAGAACCTTCAACGGCCTCCCAACCCTCATGGAACTCGCCGTATTCAGCTTTTGCCTCTTTCCAATTTCCTTCACCGATTAATTCCTTTGCTTCTACAAGTTCACCCGACAAACCAAGCAACACCTTCGAGCCAGGTATCGCTCCTTCTTCTGAGGCCGCTGCTTCGCCCCCCACATAAGCTTCAACAGAGGCCTCAAGAGCTTCAACAGCCTCCTCCACTTCGGCGGCTTTCGGATCTCCACTATTCACAAGAGCGTTGGCCTTCGCGTACGATGCTTCAATAGCTTCATAGGCCTTCGGAGCTTCTTCACGAATTTCTCCCTCGACCGCCTCCCATTTCTCGTGGAAAGCTTCCAATTTTTCCTTAACCTCTGCAATTTCACCTTCTTCGGCTTCATGGACAGCCTGTTCAGTAATGGTTAAAAGCGGGCCCGATCCCTCAGCAGCATTTACCGGCTGAACGAAAAATATGGCCAAAAAGCTGATCACCGACAGCTTTAATATAAATCGCATGTTAATTTCCTCCCCTGATATGTATGTATTACTTATTTTCACTGAGAATAATTATCACTGATAACGATTCTCATTATAGATTAGCGGAGCAAGGGTGTCAATAACTTTCAGCAAAACTTTCAGCAAAACAAATTAATCAACCTGAGGTTTCAGGCTTCCACGTTTCAAAACCGATGCAAATGCAATAGGGCAGCCACCTCCACAATCTGG
>DASVCO010000234.1:0-4279 GCA_036381575.1 Caryophanales bacterium | reverse complement strand
AAGGGATTCCCGTACAACCTCCCGCAATTCGCTGCCGCTTAATTTTAATTTACAAGGGTTGATCGGGTGCGGGCAAATTCGGTGTAAATCTTCCTTCGTCACCTTTCCGGCGGGTAAAGATTCAAGCAGAAGACCGGCGTTGACCATGCTGATATCCGCCTTGCACCATTCTTTCAGCGCCTCAGCAAGCAAATTTACAAACTCAGACTGCTCAAACCACGAAGACGGAAGAGGCCTTGCCAGTTCAGCGACAGATGTTTGTAACTCTTTTTTTCCCTCAACAGTTAATTTTTCGAGCAAGGATTCAGTTTCTGCATCCCGACGGTAATTTTCGATTGTCACACAATTGGCTTCACAAGCGACAACCTGTTCGGCGTCCGTATCATAGGTCACCTGCATTTCTCCCAAATAGTGCCCGAATTTCCCCGCCTGAATGATCGTTGTTCCCTTCACATTCACTCCTTGCTTGAGTAGATGGTGGGTATGGCCTCCTAGAATAATATCGATTCCCTCGAAATCCCGGGCAATCTGTTGGTCATGGAAATATCCCATATGTGAAAGCAATACAACGATATCCGCTTGATCCCGAACCTCATTAATTAAGTCTTGAAGCAGCTTCAATGGATCCCGGACCTGCCAACCAAGCGGCTTATAGAAAGCTGTAAATGGAATCGTGATCCCGATAGCCGCTACGGTTAACCCGTTTTCAAGCGAAAACAACTCATAAGGCTGCATCCATTGCGACCTTTCGCCGTTCTCATCAAAAAGATTGGCAACCAATACCGGAAAGTTCGCATCATCATATAAATGTTCAAGATCGGATTTGGACAATGTGATCCCTTCGTTATTACCGATGGTTACCCCATCGTACCCTGCTTCATTCAGCAGCTGGACATTCCCGCGTCCGGATGTCCCCTCCGTCATCGGATGAAAACGGTCAATGTGATCACCGATATCAAACAGCAAGAAAGGTTCGCCCCGCAGCCGGCAGTGATGTTTTCCATCTTTTAAATAAGCCGCAATCTGCGGCCAATGATTGAAATGGCTATGTATGTCATTGGTGTGATAAATACGGAATGTCTTTTGCAAGTTCTGCCCTCCAACGATTTTTGAAACATGTAACAGTTTTAAAAAAAGCCCAGTTGTTTCGGGGCTAACCCATCATATTCGATCCCTAATATCTCTATCATTCTCCTGGCATTGTCTGCCGCATCTCCGCCTGAATTGTTATTAAACGCGACATCCACGTGCTTCGACTGCCGCGACAGAAATTGCAGGCGTTTTCCCCACTCCTGGAGTTCCTCCTCAGAATAACGGTACAAGCAACGGACTGCACGCCAATCTTCTCCCTTATAGGTCCAGCCTTCTTTATTGCGCCCGTGCAAGCGAACCAACGTCCGCTCCGGATGCGTGGCTTCCGGCACTATTGGAATCGATCCTTCCCCCGCCTGCGGTTCATCACATATAGTATGAATCCATTGCTGTTCCTTCATAAAAGTTAACGTTTTCTCCCGAAGGTCCGGCTGAAACCAGGATTGATGGCGAAGCTCCAACGCACATGGCAAATCTCCAAGCTGTTCCCGACACCTTTTCAGTTTTTCCACATTAGGGCGATCGCAATCGAACCACGGCGGAAATTGGCATAATATCGCTCGTAATTTTCCGGTATGCAAAAGCGGTTCAATAGAATCGACAAATGCCTCAAACATTTCCTTTTCGCTTAAAAAACGCGGATCCTCTTCCTTGTTATGCCCGGTCATCCCCTGATAGGCCTTAACGGTAAAGCCAAAGGATTCCGGTGTCTCTGCCGCCCACTTCTCATAATTCGTTTTTGGCTGTACGGCATAAAACGAAGCATCCACCTCAACAATCGGAAAATGCTCACTGTATGTTTTTAATTTATCTCTAGCTGAAACGCCTTCGTACAGCGAATGGTGGTCTCCCCAACTCGTACATCCTATTGAAATCATCGGATCTCCTCCATTATATTTGCTCTGCGCCGAATCGGCTTCTTCGCTCAAATAGGACTGTGTGCCGCACCCACATTCGGTGCGGCCTCCATACCTCCATTATAAAAGGAAAAACCCTCCCGATTCCACTAAAAAACGGACCCGAATCGGGCCCGTTCTCTGGCTCATCGCATTAACCGATGCTGCCTTCCATTTCGAATTTGATCAAACGATTCATTTCAACCGCATATTCCATCGGCAACTCTTTCGTAAACGGCTCAATGAAGCCCATTACGATCATTTCTGTCGCTTCCTGCTCAGAAATGCCGCGGCTCATCAAATAAAAGAGTTGCTCTTCCGAAACTTTCGATACGGTCGCTTCGTGTTCAAGCGAAATGTTCTCATTGAAAATTTCGTTGTGCGGAATCGTATCGGACGTCGATTCATTGTCCATGATCATTGTGTCACATTCCACGTGTGAACTGGAATTCGACGCTTTAGGTCCAAACTTAACCTTGCCAAGGTACGTTACCTTGCCGCCACCACGGGCAATCGACTTCGATACAATCGTGGATGACGTATTGGGAGCAAGATGTTCCATCTTTGCACCCGCATGCTGGTGCTGTCCTTCACCTGCAATAGCAATGGATAAGGTATTCCCGCGAGCACCTTCCCCTCTCAAAAGAACAGAAGGATATTTCATTGTTAATTTCGAACCGATATTTCCATCGATCCATTCCATTGTCGCATTTTCATAAGCAATCGCTCGTTTCGTCACAAGGTTGAAGACGTTGCCCGCCCAGTTTTGAATCGTTGTATAACGGCAGTAAGCATCTTTTTTAACAAAGATTTCAACAACCGCACTGTGCAACGAATTCGTGGTATAGGTCGGCGCCGTACAACCTTCGACATAGTGAACGGAAGCCCCTTCATCAACGATAATCAAGGTGCGTTCAAATTGTCCCATGTTTTCCGAATTAATCCGGAAATAGGCCTGCAAAGGCGTCTCACATTTGACACCCGGCGGTACATAAATAAACGAACCGCCTGACCAAACAGCTGAGTTCAAAGCCGAGAACTTGTTATCCGCTGCCGGAATGGATTTAGCGAAATGCTCTTTAAAAATATCTTCGTTCTCCTGCAAGGCTGTATCGGTATCTTTGAAAATAATTCCTTGTTTTGTGAGCTCTTCCTTCATACTATGATAAACCACTTCGGATTCATATTGGGCCGAGACACCAGCCAAATATTTTTGCTCCGCTTCCGGAATCCCAAGTTTGTCAAAGGTTTGCTTAATTTCATCAGGGACCTCATCCCAAGATCTCTCGGTATTTTCGGAAGGTTTGACATAATACTGAATTTCATCAAAATCAAGATCCGATAGATCACCGCCCCACTGCGGCATCGGTTTTTTATAAAAAATTTCGAGTGATTTCAAACGAAAGTCAAGCATCCACTGCGGTTCATTCTTGCGCTTTGAAATATCTTCAACGACTTCTCTTGTAAGTCCGCGTCCTGAACGATAAACGGATACGTCTTTATCATGGAAACCGTATTTATATTCGCCGATTTCCGGCATCTTTTTCGCCATTTGTCATGCCTCCCTTATATTTGCGCCGCGTCGAGTTCGCTTCTTCGCTTAAATAGGAGCGTGTGCCGCATCCATACTTGGTGCGGCCTCCTCAGAATATGGCGGATGTTTATATACTTATCTTCATTGTAGTATACAATGCGAATGATGACAAACCCCGAGCGCCTATTTCTCCTCTTTCAAGCCTTTTTCCATCGCTTTCCATGCCAGCGTCGCGCACTTAATGCGGGCAGGAAATTTCGACACACCCTGTAATGCTTCGATGTCCTCAAGATCATAGGACTCATCGTCGTAATCCTCGCCGAGCATCATCTCGGAGAAGATGCCCGACATTTTCATTGCATCTTCAACCGACTTCCCCTTAATGGCACCCGCCATCATATCCGCGGATGACAGGCTGATTGAACAGCCTTCTCCTGTGAACCTGGCATCCGCAATTTTTCCGTCTTCGACCTTCAAATTCACCTGAATACGGTCGCCGCATGTCGGATTATTCATATTGATTTTGAGTGAGCCCTCATCTGGCAGCTCTCCGCGGTTGCGCGGATTTTTATAATGATCCATGATCACCTGGCGATACAATTGATCAAGGTTACCGAATGACATCTCCGAAATACTCCTTTGTGGTTGTTAATCCATCGACGAGAGAATCAATGTCGGCCTTTGTATTATAAAGATAAAAGCTTGCCCGGGCCGTGGCCGATACTCCGAGCTCCTTCATAAGCGGCTGGGCACAATG
>DASVCO010000233.1:0-9533 GCA_036381575.1 Caryophanales bacterium | reverse complement strand
GATTTCTTCTCTCGTGGAACGATCCGGGCTGTCGTTAAAAGAATGGCTGAGCCGCCTGTTTCACGTGACGTTGCCGCCATTGCTCCATTACCTTTACAAGTACTGAACAGTTTTTTCACCGCACGGCCAAAATACCATTCTTGTTCTGAAAGATTATCAGCCGTATCGGCTTGCGATGAAAGATTACGTCGATGATGTCAATGTAAGCGATCAGCCTTTGCCTGAGTTGGAGACTCTGCCTCAAGACTTAAAAGATGTGCTTCGGAGCGAACCGCCTGAAGGGTTGGTACAGTTTATTTTTACAGGGCTGTTCATTTGCCATTTTCGGTATTTATCGGATTTGCTTGAAAGCCACCACGGGTATTCGGAGCATGCGTTTTGGACTCAAGTTCGTGAAGTGATTGTGAATTATCAAAAGCGTTTTTCGCACCTGGCGGAGCGATTTCAACTGTTTGATTTATTGAAACCGGATCTCACAAAACTTTGCCTGAACCGAAATCGGATGATCGATTACGGTTACCACGACGATGTGGACCGCCCTCATGCTTCCGAATTTGGAAAGGTCCGGAATGCATTGCACAGTGTTGTGAAGGAAACAACAAACGTATAGAATCGCTCAATAAAATAAAGGTGAGCAGGTACTGAGGATCCTGCTCACCTTAACTGTGAAAGATAAAAACTCATATTTTAATATACTTGATCACCGTTAAAAATTGAATTCTTCACGACGACATAATCGACGTTGCGGATGGCCTCCAGCTTATTTCCTCCAGCGTAAGAAATAGACGATTGAAGGTCTTGTTCCATTTCGGTCAACGTATCTTGTAATGGCCCTCTGTGTTCCACAAACATTTTCTTGCCTTCGACGTTCTTTTTCTCGCCTTTTTGATATTCGGAAGCGGAACCAAAGTATTCTTTGTAGCGCTTTCCATCTTCCTCGATGGTTTCACCCGGAGATTCTTCATGGCCGGCAAACAAAGAACCGATCATGACCATAGATGCCCCGAATCTGACGGATTTTGCTATATCGCCATGTGTCCGAATGCCTCCGTCGGCGATAATCGGCTTGCTCGCCGCTTTTGCACACCAGCGCAGCGCTGCTAATTGCCAACCTCCGGTTCCGAATCCGGTTTTGATCTTTGTAGTACATACTTTTCCCGGTCCGATCCCAACCTTTGTCGCATCTGCACCGGCATTTTCCAATTCTCTTACCGCTTCGGGTGTTCCGACATTTCCGGCAATCACGAAGCTATTGGGTAAATGGCTCTTAATATGTTGGATCATCTTGATCACGGCATTGGAATGGCCGTGTGCGATATCTATTGTAATGAATTGCGGTGAAAGCTGTTCATCTGATAATTGTTGTACAAAGCTATACTCTTCCTCTTTGACTCCCACGCTTATTGACGCGAATAATCCACGGGAATTCATGTCTTTAACAAAGGAAATCCGCTTTTCAGGCTCAAAACGATGCATAATATAGAAGTAACCTTTTTCGGCTAAGTAAATAGCGATTTTCTCATCAATAATCGTTTGCATATTCGCAGGAACCACAGGCAATTTGAAGGTATGCCCGCCAAAGGTAACCGCAGTATCACATTCAGATCTACTGGAGACCACGCATTTTGCAGGAATCAATTGAATATCTTCGTAATCAAACACATTTTCCATGGTTTACACCTCTAAACACGAATATTTAATATTAACAATAACAAAACGTTCGGCAACCGTAATGTACATCATTTATGGTGAAATGTCAAAATTTTATACGGGCTATTTAATAAGGATCGCAATAAAGTATGCGATCCTTTGAATCCTCTCAACTGGTTCCGGCCTCTCATTCTTTTCAACCTTTATCTATTTCATCCCCTAACAGCAAATCATATAAACGTTATGTTTTGACCCGGGTGTTTAATGGGAAATTAATAAACAGTTTTGAAATACATACTATATGCTGTTAAATATAAGTTGGGGGAGTAAAAATGTCGATTAAATCACGATTTACCGAGGTTAGGAATTTCACCGAACATATTATTGAACCGCTTCAGACGGAAGACTTTATCCTGCAGGCGATTGCTGATGTGAGTCCTGCTAAGTGGCATTTGGCTCATACGACGTGGTTTTTTGAAAGATTTATATTGGTCCCGAATGAGCCAAACTATCAAGAATTTCAGCCGGCATTTGACCATTTGTTCAATTCGTATTATGAAACGATCGGGACGCCATTTCCCCGTCCGAATCGCGGGCTGCTTTCCCGCCCCGCCATAAAGGAAGTGTTGGATTATCGCCGTTATGTTGAAGAACATGTTGTAAATTTGTTAGAGCAAGGTGATCAAGATCTTTTGTCCAGGGTCGAACCGATTATAGAAATCGGAATCAATCACGAACAGCAACATCAGGAACTGTTGTTTACCGATATTAAATATAATTTTTCTGTGAATCCACTGAAACCCCTCTACCGAGAAATAGCTCTGCCTTCCCATTCTACGAACGAGGCGTTGAAATGGCAATCATTTGAGGGTGGATTGATTGAAACCGGGCACGACGGGGAAGGGTTTGCCTTTGATAATGAGTCTCCCCGTCATAAGGAATGGTTGGATCCGTATGCCATCGCATCGCGCCCGGTCACCAATGGAGAGTTCATCGAATTCATCGAAGACGGCGGGTACGAAAAGGTGCAATATTGGTTATCCGACGGGTGGTCGACTGTCAATAATGAAGGTTGGAACGCGCCTCTTTATTGGGAAAAGATCAACGGAGATTGGCATTATTTCACCCTTTCAGGAATGCGTAAAGTTGAAGAAAACGAGCCTGTCACCCATGTCAGTTACTACGAAGCTGCAGCTTATGCAAGCTGGGTTGGGAAACGGTTGCCAACTGAAGCTGAATGGGAAAATGTTTTCGCCAATGAGGAGATCAAAGGAAATTTCGCAGGTTCTGGCTATTACCATCCCGTTGCTGGCGAAGAATCGGGACAAAATGATCTTCAACAGGGATTTGGCGACGTATGGGAATGGACGATGAGCCCGTACATGCCTTATCCGGGGAACAAGCCGCTGGAAGGAGCGCTTGGTGAGTATAACGCCAAATTTATGGCCAATCAAATGGTGCTCAAAGGCGGATCCTGTGTTACGCCGGCTTCCCATATACGGCTTACATACCGTAATTTTTTTCAACCGGAAAAGCGTTGGCAATTCAGTGGCTTTCGTTTGGCTGAGGATCGGGCATGAGTGTGAACGAGAGATTACGTGGAACCTGGGATTTAAAAAATCTCAGGTTAAAATGATAAAGATAAGCTGAGGTGGGATGAAAATGAAATTTGATACGGTGAAAGCCATTGTTTTCGACGCATACGGAACGTTATTTGATGTTCATTCCGTTAAGAAAAAGTGCCGCAGCGTATTTCCGGAAAGAGGCGGGGAAATCAGCCAGATCTGGCGCGGCAAGCAATTGGAGTATTCCAATTTGCGTTCATTGATGGGCAGGTATCGGCCGTTCAGCCAGGTGACAAGAGAAGCGCTCCGTTTTGCCTGTAAAGATCTTGGCCTGTCTCTTGATCAGGGGAAAGAAGAGGTCCTGATGGAAGCGTATTTGGGACTTGCGCCGTATGAAGAAGTAGGTGAAGTCCTGGCAAAATTAAAAGGGAAACATTTGGCCATTCTTTCGAACGGTTCACACGATATGCTGGATCCATTAGTTGAGAAAAACCATTTTGATCATTATCTGGATCAGGTGATTAGTGTTGATGACGTAAAGCAATTCAAGCCGACGCCTGCAGCATATTCGTGTGTACTTGACAATTTCCCGGTTAAAAGGGAAGAGGTTTTGTTTTTATCATCTAATCCATGGGATATCAGCGGCGCTAATAATTTCGGCTTTCATACGGCATGGGTCAACCGACAAAACGACACGATGGATCAAATGGGATTTAACCCCGACACCGTGGTTCACGATTTGAAGTCTCTTCCTGCTCTGGTCTAACAGAACATGGATTTCTTACTAAAAAAGGCACCTGATCACAATTGGGATCAAGTGCCTTAAAATTATTTACTTCCTTCCAGGTGAAAGTACTTCTCAATATCATCCAGCATCCGATTGGCTGCCAGAACGCCGCCGGCAGTGTTCCAAATGGCGTCACTAACCCCATAGGCTTTTCCGGCTTGAACAACGTCAAGGTTTTGCCAGAGTTGGCTGTTGGTCCATTCCTTTCTGACTTTCGCTGCTTTGTCGCCTTCCGGTGCATAAGTATAATAGAACAGAATGTCACCGTCCATCTTTGGAATCATTTCTTTCGTGACATTTTTGAGTGCGAAATCATCCTTGTTCTGGTTAGCTGGTCGTTTGAAGCCGATTTGTTCCAGAATGACGCCCGCAAAAGAATCTTTATGATAAATACGAACACTGGAGGGGAGGAATCTGACAAGAGAAACTTCCATGTTCACTTTATCTCCAAGACGTTCCCGAATTGATTTGATGCGTTCGTTGAATTTGCCAATCACTTCTTTGCCTTTTTCCTCTTTATTGAGGGCTTTGGCATACAATTTGAAATTGATTTTCCAATTGCCCCGCAAGGTTTCCGAGAAAACGGTTGGTGCGATCGCACTGAGCTTTTCATAAATTTTCTCCTGGCGCATCTTATTGCCGATGATAAGATCAGGATGCAAGTTGGCGATCGCTTCAAGGTTTACGCTGGATTCGGTGCCGACCACTTTGACGCCTTCCATTTGATCTGCAATATGGTCATACCAGGGATCTCCCAACCAGGATTTCACCGCCCCAACAGGTTTAACCCCCATGGACAGTACGGCTTCCGTTCCTTCGTTAGTCAACACGACAACACGTTCCGGATTGGCCGGGATGATGGTTTTTCCCATAGCATGCTTTACAGTATAACTGTTTCCGGATTGTTCCTTGTCTGCGGACGAATTTTCGGTTGCGCCTTCGCCCGAACCGTTATTTGAATCGGTCCCGCTGCATCCAGCAAGAGCGAACAGACCGAGGAAAATCATAACGAATGTGAAACTGCTTTTCTTCAAAAGTTATTCCCCCTGTATGTACGGTTTTGAAAATGATTCTCATTTACAATTAGATCATAGCGGGCGTTTCTTTGTTTGTCAATGAAAAATCGCAATTTATATTTTTGAACAATTTTGGTCACAACGGCTAACGCCTTAACAGGAGCGGATCTTTCAATGAATACTGGACTGAAAATGATTCTCAAAATCATTGACAACGGTTCTCATTTAACCTAAACTCAAGATAGCTTATGTGAAGGATGACAAAGACATGCATGGGGCGCTAAGAACGAACTGGACAAAAATTATAGGAATGATGGTTTTCGGTTTCTTAATGATCGTTGGCTTCTTGTCCAGTATCGTTTTTGGGTTGACCGACATCGATTTACAAATGGTCATGGATGCCTACACTCATTTTGACGGTACAAACGAGCAAATTATCATTCGTGAAGCACGTGTCCCCAGAGCATTGATTGCAACAGCTGTTGGTGCGAGCCTTGCCATATCCGGCGTATTGATGCAGGGGCTTACGAGGAATCCGCTTGCTTCCCCGAACATTCTTGGGATTAATGCCGGTGCGAGTTTTTTCATTGTTGTGGCTGTTACCTTCTTCGGGGTTGTCTCTTTGACGGCTTTCACCTGGCTGGCTTTTCTAGGGGCGGCTCTGGCAGCTTGTATCGTTTATTTTCTGGGTTCTGTAGGTCCTCAAGCTTTAACACCTGTTAAATTGACGTTGGCCGGGGCAGCAATGGCGGCTCTGTTCACCTCTCTGACACAGGGGATGCTGGCTCTAAATGAGAAAGCACTTGAAGCGGTGTTATTCTGGTTAGTCGGATCAGTACAAGGCCGTGACCTGGATATTCTGACAGCAGTGCTTCCTTACCTGGCGGCGGGTTGGATTTGTGCAGTTGTTATCAGTTCGAAAATGAATGCGCTCGCGCTTGGCGAGAACGTCGCCAAAGGACTTGGACAGAATACTTGGCTCATTAAAGGGGTCGCCGGGCTCGTTGTTGTTTTGCTGGCGGGAGGTTCGGTTGCGGTAGCCGGGCCAATCGGATTTATCGGAATAGTGATCCCTCATTTTGCGAAATGGCTTGTCGGCCAGGACTTCCGCTGGTTGATTCCATACAGTGCGCTGCTTGGGGCAATCCTTCTTCTTGCCGCGGATATCGGCGCACGTTATGTGATTATGCCCAGCGAAGTTCCTGTAGGGATTATGACCGCAGTTATCGGAACTCCGTTTTTCATTTATATAGCCCGGAAAGGGGATTTTTCCACATGAGAAAGTACTTCCCCTTTCGAATAGGTGGCTTATCATTACTTATTGATAGAAAAGCGACGGCTGTAACTGCAAGCTTATTTATCGTTTTTCTTGTGGTAATTGTTCTCAGCGTAGGAATCGGTGATTTGTTCATTGCACCTTTGGAAGTTTTGAAGTCATTGTTCGGCGCAGGTTCTGACATGCATAACCTCGTTGTTCGCTCGTTCAGGTTACCGCGTATCCTGTTAGCGGCTTTGGCTGGGATGGCGTTGGCTGTGGCAGGCGCTATATTACAAGGGATTGTAAGGAATCCGCTTGCTTCTCCCGACATTATCGGGATTACAGGCGGCGCTTCTGTGGCGGCAGTCACTTTCCTGGCAATTTTCAGCACGAATGACAATGCTTTGAGCGTCAGTATTCGTTGGCTTCCGCTTGCCGCTTTTGCCGGGGCTCTGGTCACAGGCCTCCTTGTATATGCTTTGTCCCAGAAGAAAGGGACGTCACGCATGAGGCTGGTGTTGATCGGAATCGGCCTTGCTGCTGGATTGCAGGCGCTGACCAATTTTATGATCATTCTGGGTCCGGTTTACCTTGCGACTCGTGCTACCATCTGGATGACTGGAAGCGTACATGGTGCAACATGGGAACAGGTGGTAATGCTTGTTATCTGGTTCATCGTTTTCTTTATTATCACCGTGGTATTAGCGAGAAGGTTGAATGTCCAGGAATTGGGGCCGGCGGTCGCAACGAGCGTAGGGAGCCGGGTTAACAGAGACCGGAATTTATTATTGATTTTGAGCACAGCTTTGACTGGCGGTGCGGTGGCTTTTGCCGGCGGGGTCGGATTTGTTGGATTGATGGCGCCGCATATGGCACGGCGTTTGGTTGGATCGGCTTACGGCGGGCTGATTCCCGTGTCAGCTTTACTCGGCGGAATCATCGTAATGGCGGCTGATCTTGCGGGGCGGACTTTGTTTCTGCCGTTGGAGGTTCCCGTTGGGGTGTTCACCTCTGCCATCGGGGCACCATATTTTATTTATTTGCTTTACAAAAGCCGAAACCAATAAGGAGTGGAGATCATGGGCGTACTTGAGGCACAGTCTTTGTCGGTTGCATATGGAGAAAGAACGGTTCTGGATGGATTGAATCTGGAGGTCCCGAAGGGGAAAATTACGGTTTTCATCGGGAGAAACGGCTGTGGAAAATCAACGCTGTTGTCCACGTTTGCGCGGATGTTGAAACCTTCGTCAGGAACAGTGTATTTGAATGGCGAAAAAATCGCGATGGGCCGGACGAAGAAAATTGCCCGTGAACTGGCCGTCCTTCCGCAAGGGCCGACAGCGCCGGAAGGGCTTACCGTGTTGCAACTGGTGAAGCAAGGCCGATACCCCTATCAAAGCTGGCTTCGGCAATGGTCGGAAGAGGACGAAGCCTGTGTTCTTCGCGCGCTTGAGGTCACGGGAATGGAAGCTCTGGCAGACCGCCCGGTGGAGGATTTGTCAGGCGGACAGCGACAGCGCGCCTGGGTCGCTATGGTGCTTGCGCAAAATACCGAGACGATTTTATTGGATGAACCGACGACCTATCTTGATTTGTCTCATCAAGTTGAGATTCTTGATCTTTTGTTTGATCTTAACCAAACGGAAGGCCGAACCATCGTAATGGTTCTGCATGATTTGAATCTGGCTTGCCGTTACGCCGATCATATTGTCGCGATCCACAATAAGTCGGTGTATGCCGAAGGCGCTCCTGAAGATATCATGACAGAAAGTATGGTGAAAGAGGTTTACGGCATGGATGCCAAAATCACAGCCGATCCGATGTTCGGCACGCCAATGTGTATACCCCACGGCAAGGGCAGAGTGCTTCACGCTAAGGAAAAATTCGCCGTGTTTTCTTGAGGGAAAGAAAGAATCTGGTTTAAGCAAAATTCATATTAATGAATCCTCGAACCCTTTGTTGCATTTTTATTATCGGGAATCAGTCTTTTTGATAACATTAGAGGCTGCTCTAGGTTATTATAGAGATGATTCCAGGTGCAAAATAGAAACAGCAAGGGGGATTTCTTTGAGCAAAAATATGAAAATCATTTTGGGGCTGTTGATCGGAAGCCTGGTTGTTCATTTAATTGCTCTCATGATGATCTATAACCTACAGGAAACGGTTAATTTTCAAGCTAGCGCGATCAACAATTTGCAAAGGCGTTTGAATGTTGTTGGCAACGAGCTGGGGAGGGTCAATCAGAGCCTTCATCAGATGAAAGAGCAGGACAAATGGATTTTATCCAAAACGTTTACCCCGGTAGAAGCGAAATCATCGCCTGAGGAGATTCATTTGAATCTTCAATGGGTTTTTCGCAAAATCGAGAAAGATGCGAGCGTGTCCCTGTATTATCGATCTGGAAAAGGAGAATGGCGGAAAGAAAAGGCAGCTTATGTGAACGGAAACGAATATCAGGCACCGCTGGTTTTATCCCCAGACGAAGATTACCAGTATAAAATTATTGCGAAAGGAAGCAGCCTCGTTTCAGGAAAAACAAATTACATACCGGGTAAATATTATAAGCCAATGCCCGTTGTTCCCAGTTCGACAGGGTATAGTACGGGCCCGGACGGTGAAATTTCGAATTTCAGTGTATCGGTTCGACAACTGGAGAAACCTGTTTTTGACTTCTATCAGGTGGAACGAATCGAAGCCTTATTTTATCATCATAATGATTTGCTTATGAAGAAATCAATGACAACGATGCCCGGGAAATCGCCGGATGAAGAAGTAGAATGGCGGGCGAGAGTGAAGAACTTCGAGAAGAAGTTGACGCTGGTTAAGGTAGATGTAACCTACAAAGACGGGCGCACCGAACAAATGCAAATCTGGCCAAGGCCGCAACACCGGAAAAAACCCGATTATTAAAAAAGCGACAGCTGGTTGAACAGCTGTCGCCTTATATTTCCGTATAGGATTGTATAAATTGTTAGGAGAATATCTCGTGTCAGCATGGGAGTACATTTCAACGAAGGAGACACGAGTAAGTTCATAGATAAGGGCAGCTAAGCCAGTTTACGCCAAAGCCTTGGCGCAAGCCAAGTTTTCTTTATTTTCGCGAACTCTCGAATGCGCGATTCAATCTCATTCCGAACTCGGCGGAACACTTCCTTTTTTCTTTTTTCCGTGCCTTCGGCTTTTGCCGGGTCTTCCATTCCCCAATGCAATCGTTGTACTTCGGGCGGAGTGATTGGACACCGATCCTCGGCATCTCC
>DASVCO010000232.1:0-7487 GCA_036381575.1 Caryophanales bacterium | reverse complement strand
TCCACCTTCCGGTATCTCTCAGCGTCCCATACCGTGACCCACTGCCAGTGGCCGTTGTGCAGGAGGTAGGTGTTGTACATTAGGCTTCCTCCTTTAAAATAATTTCCACTCGTTCGTTTTTATCAACTTCAAAGTGGTGTTTCAGTTCTTTGAATTGTTTCCAAACGTCATTTGGTAGTTTCCCGGCCTTTACCAGCCCGTCAAGTATGAATTTTTCACCAGTGGCGATATTGTCCGGATCTTGCCGTTTTTTCTTGCAGTACCATGTAATAGTCACGGATACCCTTTCGAATACTGGTAGTTCTTGTTTCTTTGCGTGCATGGCGACCATGTTCGTAAACTTGTTTTTCATGCTGCTGTACTGTCCGTAATGGCTTTTGCTTGCCGCTATGATTTGATTCATGCTCGGGAGCCGTCCGGGTATGATCATTCGGATCATGTTAATCCGCCTTTCCGGGGTTTGACTTTGCCTTTTCGAGCCAAATCCATCAACAACAATCCGCATTCGTCAGGATCACGCTTGAAGTGTCTTGCAATTTCATTCAAAGACTCGCCGCTTCTCCACATCCAAACGAATTTTTTTACCTGTCTTTTCGTCCAAACGAAGTTCATTTCTTCTAACGCGATATAGGAGTTCTTAGAAACCACGCTTAAATTCGAATCATTCCACTGGCTCGCATGCATCACTGATCACCGCCGATCATTTTCATGTTGTCGGTCATGCCCCCGATGAATTCCCGGATATCCTCGGGCAACTGTTTCATTTCGTTCTCCCGTTTGCTTTGGGTTTCCCATGCCATTCGAAACTGGGCCCGTAAGGTGTCGGGGTTTTCGTTCAGGCAAAGTTCACGCCATGTGAATTGCCGGGCCATTTGCGCTACATCGTCCGGAAGGGATCGAAGCGCTTCCCCTTCGCGATAATGGCCGTATTTGCGTATGGCCTTGTTAATCAGCCCCCACGCTTCCATGGCGTCCATTGTGCGCGGTTGTGTAAGCTGTGTTGCGGCTTCCCGGATTTCAGAGACCGTCGGAAAAAATTTGTTGGTGGACAAAACTTTTATCATAGCTTTCTCAGCCACATCATAGGGTATATCAGACAAGGATTTTTCCCAGAGCACTGCCGTCGGCTTCATGTCCTTGTCTTGTAATCTCGGGAAGTTGGCTGTTGCTATACCTAATAGGTTGATAACTTCTTTTCGGGTCATGATGGCAAGGATTCCTCCTCTTCCAAGTAATCTTCCATGCTCTTGTAAGCTCGTGGTTTAGATGATCCTTTTGACTTGCTGGAGGAGGAAAAGCGTTCCTTCCGCTTGCGTTTTTTTTCAATTTCGTAAGCCCGAACTTCCTCCAAGCTCCCCAATCCCTCCGCAAACCATTCTTTCAAAATCGGCTCGCAATAACTGAAACTTTTCGCGTTGTTCTCCAACGCTATTTTCATCGAAGCTATTACAACGTCTTCGGAAAGTTCGTTTTCCCAATCTGCGATTTTATCCTGGATGTATGTACTGTGATTTCCGAAATTCCGAACGAAAAAGCCAGTCGCACGCGAGCGCGGTATACCACTACTACTCTTTTTAGTTTGGTTTTGTTTATGTTTAGGTATGGTCAAGTTCTGGTCATCGGATTGGTAAGCTGATTGGTCATCGGATTGGTACGTTGTTTGGTAAGCTGGTTGGTCAAGTGAGTTGACCAATGAAACCATTTTGTAAACTGGAGCCTTATTTTTACGACCTTTTTCATATTCAATCAGGCTGTTATCGATCAGCTTTTTTCTTGCATCAACAAGCCCCTGCTTCGATAAGGAAGTGAGTTGTTGTACCAAGGGATTAGGCGCATTAAAGCTACTTTTCCATCCAGTCATATTGTTTATAGCCATTAGAGTATGCCATAACGCAATTGCACTGGTGGGGAGTTCGTTTAATAGCAGCCAATCCTTAAAAGCTTTTAGTTCTTTAATGTAATTCATTAAATCAGCCCCGGAGCGTCCTTAGTTTATCTTGAAGAAACCTGTTGATAATATCCATTGCTTCATGAGCGCAATATTCAGGTGTGTTATGAATATCAGACCCAGAAAAACGGATCACGATATATCCTTTTTTCATTAAATCCCGTTCTCTTTGCTTATCTTTAGATACCTGCTCTTTTGTTTTTTCGTGGAACTCGTGACCGTCGCACTCAATAACAAAGTCATGGAAAATATGATTTTTACCTTCGGGGTCTTGTATACCGAATCTGACCATAAAATCAACAGTGTATTTGTTACCGCCCGTATCAACCTCGACTTGCGGAGAAATATCGAAAATATCCCCAAAATGGTTCCATTTCGAACGTTCTACGGAATCATATAAAGGAATGGCCAACATCTTCTCGATAGGCGAGCGGCAAAATTCTGTAATGCCTTGCAATTCGTCTAAATATCTATCGAACTTCTCGATAACCAAATCTCTTACATTGTCTTCTAACGTATCGAGCCACTTTGTCACGTTCTCCATTTTCTCCTCGCCCCCTGCATTGGAGGAAAAGCAGGACTAACCCGCCCCTCCGTTTTTGTTGTACAGTTCATCCATGAGCGTCTTGTGTTCGATTTTCAGCGCATTTATGATGTGTTCCGTAGCCATGAATAGCCGTTTCCATTTCTCGACCTCAGCTTCGGCCTCTGCTTCACTTACCCGCGCCGGGTAGCTTTCTGTTTCGGCCGCCCCTTCCTTGTCTTTTGCTGTTCCCACTGTGTTTTGGATGGTTTCTCCCCATATGCATTTTCTTGTTGAATACGCAAGGCCATAATCCTTAACAGCGTCCGCATGATAAAACGCGATACATTGTAAGGCTTTGGTGTATAACGTGATCATGCGGGCTTTCTGGGCCGGAATTTCCTCATTCATCTCTTCGATCTTCGCGTATATTTGATCAAGTCTTTCCGGGATAAAAACCTTCGGCTCATTCATCGTATTGATCCGCCCAGTAACGGGAGCCGTATAAATGTTCAAAGGTTCGTTGCCAAAAATACGCCAGTTCCGGAGTGTCATGGATTTGTCTATGACACCGGGAACAAACGCACATTCCGTTGCTTACGACGCCCCTTCCGAGATGAGAACGGAACCGAACATGGTGAATTTCTTGGGCAGGCGCCTTACAAACCCTACACTCGCCGTCATCTCTTTTGTGAATTAAATCCCGTGTCAGTTTGCTAAACTCGCTCCGTTTGCCCTGCTTGGGTTTGAGCCGTTTGAAACTAGGTTTTGGTATTGCAAGCCCCATAAAATCACCCCCTCCCTTTATTGTGTTAAAACGGTAAATCATCGTCGGAGATGTCGATTGGTTTTCCGTTGCCGGCAAAAGGATCATCGTCCTTTCCGCCGGCGCTGTCTTGTACTGGTGCTTGGCTTCGTTTCGGTTCAAGGAACTGTACCCGATCGGCAACCACTTCTGTTATAAAAACCCTCTGCCCGTCGTCCTTGTCATAGCTGCGGGTTTGGATGCGACCGTCAACCCCAGCAAGACTTCCCTTATGAAGATAATTTGCGGCACTCTCTGCGGACTTTTTCCACACCTGGCAACGGATGAAATCAGCTTCCCTTTCTCCCTGTTGATTTGTAAACGGACGGTCACAAGCTAACGTGAAATTGGCTACGGCCACCCCATTTGGGGTGTACCGTAATTCCGGGTCTTTGGTTAATCGTCCAACCAATACTGTACGATTGATCATCATGCACTCTCCTTTTTGCTGATCCGCTCAAGCAATTCGATTCCTTGCCGTTCTGTGAGTTTCGTAGGTTCACAGCCGTAATGTTTTTTTACAAATGTATTAAGTTGTTTTTCATCGGCGTTTTCGAGCCATTTTGTTTTTAGAGTTCCAAATGTTTTCTGGGTGATCGTAGGTTCATTTTTGTTGCCTTTACTTTGCGGTTTTTCATCTCGCTCCGGATCGTCGCCAGTAGGAATCATGAAGGATTTCATCAAGGCATACTTCTGAGCGCCTGTAATGGCCTTATAGACCGCTTTATCCCCGGCGTCTTGCCCTTCCCCATAAACGGTGAAAGAAATGCTCTCACCGGTTTCTCCGTCGTAGAAAGTGAATTCAATTTCAGCCGTGCCGATGTACTCCGTATTGCCTTTGCGGTTCTTGTGTTCGCGGGTTTCGTATGACTTCATATTCGGAATCATCATCACACCTTGTTCGGCCAGATATTCCCGGACTTTTTCGTTTACATCGGCTTCTGTCGCGTACTTGTATTTATTGAAGTTGTTGAACCCTTTTTTCTCGATATATTTCACCTGGTTCATAACGGAAACAAGTTTCCCGATAAGCTTCTTTTCGTCAGCCATCATTCTCCGCCTCCAATCGTTTTATAATGTCGTTCAGCCCATCCAGTACCTTCTGTTTTTTAGGCAACCTCTCACGGATCGTATCAACCTGGGCAAGAAGTCCTTCGAGTTCCCGTTCCTTCTTCTCAATTTCCTTCCGGTAGTAGTCCCGGCTGCGTTTGATTTCATCAAGCGCCGTTTCCATTTCATCACTCCCTTGCAAAATAGGAAGATGTATGTATAATGGAATCAGGACAACATACATCTCCCGGCGCCTCTATTCTTCGGAGGCGCTATTTTTGGCTTCTCTAACCACTTCCAGGTATTCCCACAGTGTCCCCAGAAATTCATCCACATCCGCAGTCGGTAGATTGTGAGAATGGTATAAATCGCGTTGACGCTTATACTTCACAATGTCGCATTTCAAATCATCCTCAATGTCTTCAAACATCTCGACCGCTTTGGGTTTTGGAAAACATTCCGGCATCGGTTTTCTTGCGTAACCGTATTTCTGGATTCTCAGAACGTCGGGATGTTCTCGTAGATCGTCCATGACTTTTGCCATACTTGTCCTCCTCTCTGATATTGGGTGCCGGGCATCACTCCGACACCCTCAACAAGATTACATATAGAATGTTTTGCAGTGACTAAACCAACGAACGCCCCAACCCTCCTTATGTAAATTGTGCGAACGGTGCTTTTAGTTGCACCGCAGAGCCGAGATATTATAGAGGCAACGAATGATATTTCTCGACTCTGCGGCAGTCCCCGAAAGACTATGCCGCTATATGTTTATGTGATATACTTGATTCAACCAACTTCACCGCTCCGCTTATGCGGGGCTTTTCTTTTTGCTCAAATTCTCCTTATTCGCTCGTGCCATTTCTTTAATTTCTCCGGCTTTCGCGCTTCTTGTGAACCATACGTATTTCATTGGTTGTCCTCCTTTTTCAGGTTGTTCACGATGTATCCATGGACTTTCTTTGCTTCTTTTTCTGACCGATGAATAATCATATCCCTCATGTTCGTTCTCTTATCCTGCTCCTGGCTGCTTTCATCCCAGTTCCATATGATCGTTTCAAATCTCAAGTAATAGCCGCCGAACGGCCTGCTGGCGGGACATGCGCCTGTTGTTACACATTTGTTTCCTGTTGTTTCCCACCCGATGTTGTAACCCTGTGGCATATTGTCAATCACCTCCCAACCCTCCCATCTGTTTTTCATAGGCTTCAATGGCCGTTTTCGACAGAAACTCCCCGGCCAGATCGAAACTCTTTTTCGTCCGGCTGAGCCTGTCCAATTCCTCCACAGACCGGAGTGCGTCTTTCAGCCGGTCCCGGACCATGTTCAGATCATCCATCGCCATTCCGGCTGCGGCGATATTGATACATTCTGAGATGCAATGCGCTTCCTTTGCCGCCGCCACAAAATCACAGGGCATTACACGGTGTCTGACGTTGATCATGCTTGTCCACTTCCTTTCTAAAAATTTTTGTGATTCATTTTCAACGTACTGTGCATTAACTTATTTCGCGTTTTATATCATCTAAATCCCAATCATTTTGTACAAATTCCGAATTTGAAATATTAAACCTTCCTACTTCAACGTAACCATTAGCATCTGGGCTGTAATAAACTAACTTAAGAAATTCAGGTCCATTTTTTCTTTTACATTTAATCCACTCAAAAGAACCACTGTTCATCAATGCCTCACTCCTTCACATAATGGGTCTATAACGTTATTGCCTCCCGCCTTTCTTGGCTTGCTGGATCATTTCTGCGAGAACACCTTTGAAAACGAGACTAACCTCGTTTACATCGTCGTTTTCCTTTTTCAGCCGTTCCAGATCGTCAATGCGTTTTGACCAATCTACATCATTGCTCAATATGATCTCCCCCAACGCTCGTTTGAGTTCATCCATTTCCATTGCTATTCTCAGTTGTAAGGCTGTGGGCGTAGGGTCCACATTTCCGAAACGATTCTTAATCCAACCGCCTGTTTGTTTTTCGATGACTTCCAATGCGAGTTTCCAGTTTGCCTTTGAAAGCGCCGGTTCATGATGTTCGGCGACAGGCAAACCTTTTTCCCATTTGTTCCAAAGGGATCGGTCTACTGGAATTTGTTTTGCGGCTGCTTCCTGAGTTAAGTGATTTGTCTTCCGATAATCGACAAGTTGTTCACTATATGACATTGATTTTTATCATCCTTTCACTTTCTGATATTTAATTGTGACTAATAGAGTTGCTATGATAGTTTCATAGCCGTTACCCGGCCATTTCTTTTGCAATCTCCTCATATGCTTCTTTGATCTTCCTGACCTCCAGACCGTTTGTGTAATTGGGTTGGAGGAAATCGACGGTACTCATGGTGATGCCCCCACGATTCTTATGAGGCCGTCGAGATTCCTTTCCTTCTCCGGCATTTGAGAGAGTGATAGCTTTATTCCTTGTACATATGGGTTCATACAATCGCCTGGTCATATTTGACCTGATACTTAATCGCCATTTCTTTCACGATGGAGAGATAAATTTCTGTCAGTCGTTTGTCATGTTCTACGACATCCATTTTGTTTATTTTTTCAACCTTCGATTTTGAAGCACCTTCGAAAACCATATTGCGTTTACGGTTGCTCAGACGGCGTTCCAGATCGCATTTCGCGCGTTTTTCAAGCAGTTGGTAGCTTTCATTACGAATATCCTTATAAGATGCTTCTCCGCCTAATTTGAAGGCGATGGAGTTAATGATTTTGTTGACTTCCGAACGCCATTCTTTCGGGTTGAGTGCCATGATGGTCGAGACATTTTCAATCTTTTCGTTTGCTTCGTTCAGCCCGGATTCAAGTTGATTGATTTTCTTCTCCTGATCGACTAGCTGCTGAGCCATCATCAATGAAAGTTCGGCTTGGGTTTTGGGTTGCTCTTGTTGACGGTATCGCCTTTCGATCTCGATGAAATATTTCCTGACTGCCCGGCCTTGTTCGGTGTGTTCAACCATCGCAATTTCTTTTGCGGTGTCTAATTGGAAGTAATATTCAGTGGATGGCCTGCCAAGCCCGTCATGGCGGTTTTTAAACCGCTTTGTGAAAAAGTCTTCACCTTCGACAAAACCGTAATTTCGGATGCGCCGTTGTATCCAAGTTGAGAAACTTTGCTTGCTCATGAGTTTTTCATGAAGTTCCCGA
>DASVCO010000231.1:0-2129 GCA_036381575.1 Caryophanales bacterium | reverse complement strand
CCGCCGTCTCCGACACTTCCATCGTTTGAGGCAGCTATTTGATCAAGTTCGTCATCTTCCAAAACAACCTTGATACTTTGGGCTGCCCGTTCACCGTTATTCGGGATTGCGAAAAATTCACCACCCGGATCTCCGTTCAGGTCAGAACCGTTCTTATGAACACTATTAAATGCCTTAACAAAACTTTTGGCCATAACATCCAACTCATCAAGCATTTCCGGGTACAGCTTATTATTGGCTTCTTTCAACCCTTGCAATTTCCCGGAAATCACCCCGCTTACCGGATCTCCATTCACACTGAATGACGCATTTCCATTTCCGTCATCAAAATCGACCATAAATTCATTTGTTTCTAATGATTCTCCGTCAACGAGCGTATAGGTATCACCGTTATCCGCAACAATCTTAATCGTGTAACGCCCTTCAGCGATATCAAGCGAATTCCCGCCGCTTTCTACCGGTGTCACCTTCACATTGACGAGCTCTGAAAGTTTATCAACAAGTAAATCCCGTTTGTCATATAAGTCATTGGCCAGGTAGCCGTGGGGCTCAACCCGGCTGATTTGTTGGTTGATGCTGTTGATTTGATCGGCCAAAGAATTGACTTCTTTAACCGTAACATCAAGCTGATTTTGAATGTCGCCGCGAACCTGGCTGAGGGAATTCGACAGGTAATGGAATGTCTTGGCCAACGCAATTCCTCGTTGCCGGACAGTTGAACGGGTTCCGTCGTTTTCAGGATTATTCGCCAAATCCTCAAGCGATTTCCAGAATCGCGTGAAGGCTTTCGAAAGCCCGTTATCAGACGGTTCCTTCAAGATATTTTCCATTTTCGAAAGCGCCTGGCTTCGTGTCTCCCAATAACCGTACTTCGTATTTTCGCCGCGATATTGCACATCCAGAAAATCTCTTCGGATTCTTTGGATCGTACCGGCTTCCACACCGGTCCCGACCTGTCCAGGTGTAACGGGATTATTGAATCCGGGATGTGCATAAGGCTGGGTTGCATTGAAATTCACCCGCTGCCTCGAATAACCCGGCGTGTTGGCATTGGCAATATTATGGGCAGTTGTTTGCAACGCGGCTTGTTGCGCAAACAATGCCCTTCTCGCGGTTTCCAGGCCTGCAAATGTCGAACGCATACGCAATTCCCCTTTTATAATTACACGGCGCATTGGCCGCTTCATTGTTCAATCAAATCGTGTGCCGATTCAGGTCCCGGCTCAGTTTCTATGCTTGTGAATCGAACAACGAGCGCCCCCGTTGCGCGGAATTCTTCGTTTGATCTGGCCGCCCGTAATTGGCGGGTTCTTTTTCCGGTTGGTACAAATTCAATGAAACATTCACAAACTGCAGCGATTGCTCTATCAATTCCTGATTCAAAGCATTTTGCTGCTTTAATAAAATAATTTCTTCAGTAAGTTGGTGTTGAATCTGTAACAGCTTCTGTTCTTCTTCAGGATCTGCAACCTTTAGCAGTTGCGACATCGTGACATTCTCGCCGATCATTCCCTTTTCACCCAGAAACACATCGACCTGGCGGACTCGCAACTCTTCGAGCTCCTTCAGCTTGGACACGGCCGCCTCTTCTTTCTTCATCAATGTTTCCAGGGCTTCCATATCGCCGTTCTTTAAGGTCTCAGTTTTCTCCTTCGCCTGTTCATTGAGCTCCCGGTGGACGGAAACGAGCACTTTCATGGTTTCGATCATCGATTCAGCCGACAATGCCATTCCCCCTCAATCTATCGTGACTTTTCCATGCGATCACCATTGCCAAAAGGCCTTTCGCAATTATCATTCATGCTTCGGAAGGCATCGGATTTTTTTACTGCCGGCCTCTCCAAAACTCGTAAAACTTTTTCGCTACTTTATCAGCATCGACCTGATATTGGCCCGCATCGACCTTGGCCTTGATCTGGTCGACCTTCTCCTGCCGCTCGGCGGTAAGACGAGACTTTTGCTGCAATTGTTTTGCCTCGGGAGAAATCTCAATCTGATCCTTCCGACGTGCGTCCTGTTTCGTTTGCTCTGTTCCAACAGGCTTTTTATAAGGATTGATATTTGAATGATTCACACCATTGATTTTCATCATTTCACCTCAACCTTTTTACTTCTATATCAAATATCGG
>DASVCO010000230.1:0-2857 GCA_036381575.1 Caryophanales bacterium | reverse complement strand
ATTCTCATCATCATTTCCGGGGTAGGGTTAACCGTGTAAAATTTCAAAAATAAAAGTGTCGTAAACGGAAACATTGAAGCAAGGCCGATGACCCATATCCACGAATTTCGAATTTCCGCAAATTGGATACGAAACAAGATCCAGATTTCCACAAACTTTTGCTTTATAAATCCAACCGCGGAATCATTTACGACTTCAGCCCCTGCCCTTCTTTTTTCACGCGCAAGTTCATTCTGCATGTGCTAACTCATCCTTTCCACCCAAATGAAAATACACATCTTCCAGGCTCGGCGGAATTAATTTGTATTCCTCGCAGGCCATTTCCTCGCTGCGCTCCACAATTTCATTGACAATTGCCCCGGCTTCCGCCTTTGGCACCATCAAACGCAGCCGATTTTCACTCAGCACCTCAACTTCTCCCCATTGCTTGAGAACCTTTTCAGTGACCTGCCGCTTTCCGAAACTGGACGTGACCTCTATACGCAAGCGTTGATCCACCATGCCTTTTAGATTGCCTACCGTATCAATGGCCAGCAGCTCCCCATGATCGACCATCATGACCCGGTCCACAACCTGTTCAGCCTCCAAT
The DNA here is from genome assembly GCA_036381575.1 of Caryophanales bacterium. Taxonomy (GTDB): domain Bacteria; phylum Bacillota; class Bacilli; order Bacillales; family DASSOY01; genus DASSOY01. The sequence goes on along the minus strand of DASVCO010000230.1, from coordinate 2,268 downwards.
ACATTGTGGGTCACAAGCAAGACAGTTACGCCCCGAGTACGGTTATATTCCAAAATCAAATTCCAGATCAGCCGGCGATTTTCCGGGTCCAGTTCATTCGTCGGCTCGTCAAGGATCAGCACTTCCATATTGCCGATCAATGCTGTTGCGATGCCAACAAGTCTTTTTTGCCCGCCTGAAATTCGTTTCATCAATTTGTGCCCAACCTCAGTAAGTTTCAGACGCTCCAACAGTTCCTCTGCATCCCGTTCAGCTTCCTTCTTCGACATTCCCCGTAACCGCCCGGTAAACGTAATCACTTCCCAGACTTTCAACGATTCCATTGCATGCGGCTCCTGCGCGTAATACGCTACAAGCCTTGCGATCCGCTTCGTTTGTTTGAAAATGCTTTTACCTTGAAACGTAATATCGCCGGACGTCGGTTGAATATGCCCGACCATCTGCTTGATCAAGGTTGACTTCCCTGCTCCATTTGGCCCAAAAACCCCGAGAATTTCCCCTTTCTGGACAGCAAATGAAATATTTTTGTTTGCCTGGATTTTTCCTTTTTTATACGTTTTGCCAAGTCCGTTCACCTCATAGACCGCACCACTCACTGCTCTCACACCCTTTGTCGTTTCATTTGTTTATATTGTAACCGGGAATGAAGCTCCTTTTAACGACCTCTGGAACGGTTTTTTCTCCGTCTCCAGACGGAGTTGCCGATGCACCACCTCCGGCACCACAGCATATCCTGTATCAAACTTGGGCATAAACCCAACTCAGAAACCAGGGGCAGAACAAAAAGCGTGAACCTCTGATTTTTGTATTCTGAAAACTCAACTTCTAATCGGGAGGGATTTGCATGGGTGTAGAACTGGCTGCCATTCATTGGATCTATCTCTTTTTCATACTCGCCATCATTGTCGTCATGGTCATGAGGCGGGATACCACCCTGGTTTGTATCATCGGGATTTTCATTATCAGCCTTATCGCAACCGCTTCGCTCAGTTCCGCCGTCAGCGGTGTGTTCCAAAGCTTCGTTTACGCCATCACTCAACTGCTCGGCACCATTCTTGTTATCTCTGTAATTGTCGCAATGAGCCAGGTATTAACACGAACGGGAATCAATGATGCGATGATTGCCCCGTTTGCAAAATTCATCAAGACACCGGCGTTAGCTTTCTGGATTATTGGCCTCCTTATGATGGTCATCTCCTGGTTTTTCTGGCCCACTCCCGCTGTCGCGCTTATGGGAGCAATTTTGCTTCCAGTCGCATTGCGTGCCGGGTTGCCCGCACTTGGCGTTGCCATGGCTATGAACCTATTCGGGCACGGGATTGCGCTGTCAGGGGATTATGTCATTCAAGGAGCGCCGAAATTAACGGCTGATGCTGCAGGAATTCCGGTTTCATCTGTTTTGGAAGCCAGTGTTCCGCTTGTGATTGTCATGGGACTTGTCACCACAGGAGTCGCCTATTGGTTTTTGCGCCGTGATATGAAGCGGGGAGTACTGACTGCAGCGGAAGACCGAAAAAATATCGATTTCGATACTGATGATGAAGAAAAGGAAAGTATGAAAGATATCCTGTCACCAGGGATGAAAAAAGCTGCGGCAATTGGAATTCCAGTTCTGTTTCTGGCTGATGTCGCCGCGATGCTCTTGCTTGATTTGCAGGGAGGCGACGCAACTGCTTTAATCGGCGGGACCGCGATTTTCATTTTGATGATCCTCTCCCTAATCGCCCACAAAAATAAAGGCCTAGAGAGAACAACAAGTTATTTGATCGAGGGATTTCAATTCGGATTTAAGGTATTTGGCCCTGTTATTCCAATTGCGGCCTTCTTTTATCTCGGGGATTCGGCATTTCCAGCTATCTTCGGGGAGGGCGCTCTCCCTGGCGGCTCACATGGAATCGTCAACGATCTCGGGCTGGCACTTGCCAACACTGTTCCGGTAAACCAACAGGTAGCAACGGTAACTCTGACCGTTGTCGGGGCCATCACTGGACTAGACGGATCCGGATTTTCCGGTATCTCATTAGCAGGCTCGATTGCCCACCTCTTTGCGACAGCGATTGGCGGCGGCATTGCGACCTTAACCGCGCTCGGCCAGGTCGCGGCCATCTGGGTAGGCGGTGGAACGCTGGTACCGTGGGCTATCATTCCGGTTGCCGCAATATGTAAGGTCGATGTCTTTGAATTGGCAAGACGCAACCTCATCCCGGTTATAATCGGTCTGGTTGTCACAACAATTGTCGCGATGTTCTTGATCTAGAGAAAGGTCCG
>DASVCO010000229.1:0-6530 GCA_036381575.1 Caryophanales bacterium | reverse complement strand
ACAATGCGATTCGCCATTCCGAGGATGGCGGAAATGTGTCCGTAAGTGTGGAAGTCCTGAGTTCCGGCATGAAAGTAAGTGTTCAGGATACGGGTTCAGGAATACCAGAGGAAGACCTGCCCTTTGTTTTCGAACGTTTCTATAAAGCTGATAAAGCAAGAACGAGAGGGCGTTCCGGCACAGGACTCGGTCTAGCCATTGCAAGAAATCTAATTGAGGCCCATGAAGGAACAATTACTGTCCATAGTAAGGCCGGGCAAGGAACGACTTTCACCTTCTTTATCCCGAGAAATTTGCGGCAAAACCGAAAATCATGACGGATTCCCTTGTTCCATGAGAAACTCGGTGCACCTTAGGTGCGCTGTTTTTTTTATTAATAAGGTTACAAAATGATAAAAAGCCGGGCAGCAGTAATAAAAAAATACAAGCCTCCATAAGATAATACCGAATGATAACTTGAACTGGCCTTGTAAGACTTGGCGACTCAAGATTATGAAACTTAGCTTTGGTTCAAACAGTGGCCGGGAATGCAAAAAAGGATCAAGAATAGGGAGAGATAGGATGTACGATTTTGCAAAACGCTTTCTCATTGCCTTAATCATGATGATTTTCATTGGAATTCTAATGATTGGGGGAAAGGCCATTCACGCCGCGGATAACAGCTATTGGCTTTGGCCGGTAAATGGAATTATCACAAGTGAGTTCCATGACAGGGCCGGAGAACACAATGGCATTGATATAGCCGCACCAAAAGGAATTCCTGTTGTGGCTGCAAAGGCAGGTATTGTGAAAAAATCTTATCATTCGGCTTCTTATGGCAATGTGATATTTCTTCTACATAAAAACGGTTATGAAACCGTGTACGCCCATTTGAACCGACGTTTTGTCGGTAAAGGGGATCATGTCGCACAAGGGGAGGAAATCGGAAGCGTAGGCAGTACAGGCCATTCCACAGGACCACATCTGCATTTTGAGGTTCATCACGGCCTTTGGAATATCCACAAAACCAATGCAGTGAACCCTGTACTCGTTCTGGGGGAGGTAAGGGAGCAACAAGTGATCCGAACCCGAGGGGCGGCGGTTTCTTCTGGAAACAAAAGAAAGGCCCAAAGTAAAGAGGCCCCCGAAAGCAACGCCAATAAGAAAGATAAACTTGTACTGAGCGGATCTGTTTCCGGAAAGCATTCTCAAGTGGAAAACAAGGGAGAAACCGGGGAAAGCGGAACGGAAATGATCACAATCACAGTTGAAAAAGGAGACACGTTATGGGAATTGGCCCATCAATATAATGTGACCGTTTCCTTGCTGAAGGAATGGAACAATTTGTCTTCTGATTTGTTGAAAGTTGGACTAGAGCTTAAGTTATATCCGGAAACATTGGAAACTTATAAAGTTCAAAGTGGCGATACCCTTTCATCAATCGCAGCAAAAATCGGAACCAGTGTACGTTCTCTTATAAAGTATAATCACTTGAAAGGAAGTACAATCTTTCCATCGGAAGTTCTCATTACCGAAATTCATAAATAAAAGCAGAGCGAAAGATTTCGCTCTGCCCCTCCTTACTGTTCTTCGTACCGCTTAAGCGATTCGGCAATGACTTGGGTTGCTTTGTCCGCGTCTTCCCAGGACCCGACATTGGTCTCTTTATTCTCAAGATCTTTATAGACCTTAAAGAAGTGGGCGATTTCGTCCAGTACATGCCCGGGAATGTCGTTCAAAGTATGAACATCTTTAAACCGGGGATCTTCAGTCGGTACAGCCAACAGTTTTTCGTCCTGCCCCTTTTCGTCGCTCATATTCAGCATGCCGATGACCCGGGACTCGATTACACATCCCGGGAATGTCGGAAATGTCGTATAGACAAGCACATCGAGCGGATCTCCATCAAGTGCCAGCGTGTTTTCTATGTATCCGTATTCCGTGGGATAGTGCATTGGCGAAAACAGGACACGATCCAATTTAAAGACGCCTTTCTCCTTGTCAAATTCATATTTGTTCTGGCTGCCGGTCGGAATTTCGACCATTACGTCTACCACGCGGTTCTCTTTACTCATTTAACAAACCTCCTTATGATTCTCCAATCTTCGTCACTTTCCCATTATACCAATTTCGATTCAGGAAAAAAAGAAAACGGGACATCTTTCGAGAAATGAAGGATTCTCTTAAACGAATGGTAAAAAAGACCTATAAAAGAGATTTATCTCCCTATTATTTTATAAAAAAACAGGTCTTTGTTCCTGTTTTTACTCATCGCAAGAGGAACTTTCCCGAGAAATGGAGAATTTTATATATTACCTACGAAGAAAGGAGGACTATAGGGGGGGCTTTCGATTTATGAAAATCATACTTTTATAGGAGGGGCTAGATTGAAAAATTGGAAGAAAGCATTAGGCGTTCCTCTGCTTTCGGCTGGGCTTGTGGTAAGTGCTTTCGGACCGGCCGCCTTTGCCGCGGATCAGCCTGAGAAAATTAAATCACCTGAGATTTCCGGTCATTATATCAGCGGTCCTTTTGATATTGGTGTTGCGAATGATGAAAAACTTTTGAGAAGTTTGATTGAACAGGGAATGATTGATGGAAATGCGTCCCGGGCAGAACAAGAGAAAGCTCTAAAGGAGTATCTGGGAAAACGTGCTGAAAAAGCAAGAGAGCGGGCCAAGAAAGATTCAAAAGGGAAAAAGTCTTTCAAAACGATCAATAGGGGCGGCAACGGATTTGACAAACATGACCGGCTACATAAAGATGCCTTTGTCGAAGGCAATGGAAAGAAACTTGGTCTGACGAAGAAAACGGATATTGATTCGATTGACAGAGAAGGATGGAACGGTAAAGTGAGAGAGGACAAGATTCTTGTCTTGCTGATTGATTACCCGGATCTTCCATATACAGAGATTGACAGGGATAATCCGAACATTACCTTAAGCTTGCCGAAGTATGACAAAGAGCACTATCAGAAGATGCTTTTCGGTGAAAACGGCTATATCGGTCCGAAAGGAAATCAGTTGATTTCGGTGAAACAATTTTACGAGCAACAATCTGGCGGCAGTTATACAGTCTCCGGGCATGTTGCCGGTTGGTATACCGCAGAGCACCCAGCGGCTTATTATGGGGGGAATCTCTGTGTAGAGGAAGATGCAGAAGTGCCTATTGACGGTGAATGTACAGGTAGTGACGCTCGTCCTCGTCAGTTGATCTATGAGGCTTTGGTTCAAGCTGCACAAGATCCGAACGTCGACCTCAATGATTATGATCAAGAAGATCCCAATGACTGGGACGGCGACGGTAACACCAGAGAACCCGATGGTGTCATTGATCATTTGATGGTTATCCACTCGGGAATCGGAGAAGAAGCCGGTGGTGGAAACCTTGCCGGTAACGCGATCTGGTCACATAGTTGGAGCTTTCCGGGGCTCACAATTATCCCCGGAACACATTCGGATGCCACTAAAGCCCGTTTTGGTGTAGATGCACTTACCGGCTATGCCTATACCGTTGAGCCTGAAGATGGTGCAGCAGGTGTGTTCGCACACGAATATGGCCACAACCTTGGTTTACCGGATGAATATGACACAATTTATTCAGCCAATTCCGTCGGGGCGACTGTAGAGTACTGGTCAATTATGGCAGCGGGAAGCTGGGCAGGAAAAATTCCCGGTACAGAACCAACAGGCTTCAGTCCATACGATAAAGAATATCTGCAATCTACAATGCCGGAATTGAACTGGATGAAAGGAATTGAACTCGATTACAATGAGATTGACCAAGATGGTGTTGTAGTGAAACTGGATGAGGCCAGTGTGAAAGGTGCCAATGCAGATGCTGTCCGGATCAATTTGCCGGACAAGGAAACAGTGGTCAATCACCCCACAAGTGGGGAGTATGAATACTTCAGCGGCAGCGGGAATCTGCTTAGTCATTCAATGGTGACCACTGTTGATTTGACAAATGCAACGTCTGCGAAGCTTACTTTTAATACCTGGTACAGCATTGAAAATCAATTCGATTATGCTTCAGTTGAGGTGAAATCCGGAGATAGCTGGGTAGCCATTCCCGGAAATATCACAACAGATGAAAATCCCAATAATGCGGAGATTTTCCCCGGGTACGGAATTACCGGAAATTCAAATGGCTGGGCAGAGGCAGCTTTTGATCTCTCAGAATACGCCGGACAACAAGTCAAGCTTCGTTTCCACTATGCTACGGATCCTTTCGTTGCCCAACCAGGGTTCTACGTTGATGATGTTCGGGTGATCGCTGATGGCCAGACGGTTTTGAGCGATAACGCGGGATCTGAGAATTCCACATTTACATTGAATGGCTTTAAGAGAGACCGGGGAATCAAGTACACCACGCAGTATTATTTGCTTGAGTGGCGCAACTATGCAGCAGCTGATAAGGCCCTTGCCCACCTTCGTCGCGGTGACTCTTTGATGACTTATGATCCGGGTCTTGTCGTTTGGTATGTGGACAATAAGTACGATAACAACTGGGTTGGCCAACATCCTGGGGACGGTTTCCTTGGGGTGGTTGATGCCCATCAGGATCTGGCTTATTGGAGTGACGGCCTTGTAGCTTCAACAAGGTATCAGATTCAGGATGCAGCCTTCTCTATTAATAAGACGGACAATATGTTCCTGGATTATCGCGATTTGTTAGGCTTGACTTTGAGAGAGAAAAAACAAAACGCAGTGCCTCTCTTTGACGATTCTCGCGATTACAGTAACGAACCGTTAATTTTCGCCGGCCGGAATGTTCCGGATTTCGGTTTGAAAATCCGTGTTGTCGGTCAGGCGGATGATATGTCAGTCGGTGCTGTTCGCATCTATAAGTAATGGATAATTGTTTAATCACCAGAGCCTTTCCGAGGCCCTGGTGATTTTTTGTATCGGCATTCTGAGAAAAGATTGGTATAATAGAATGGGGAAAAGGCTTTGTCAAAGTGGTGAAACGATGAGGAACAGAAGGAGTCAGGCAGAAATGATTCGAGAATTGCCTGACCGCGATTTAATATTGAATCTATATTTCACGCAGTTTCTGCTGGCTTTAGCGGCATTTGCTGTTGGATGGTATTTGTTTGATGGTTGGGAAGCGTTTTTTAGCTTATTTCAATGGCGGCCGATTTCAATCTTTTTTTATGGAGGTGGTTTGGCGGCGTTTGTCATTAGCCTTGATTTTTGTTTAATGTACTGGCTTCCTGAGGAAAAGTATGATGACGGCGGTATTAATGAACGGATTTTTTCGATTTTGTCCGTTCCGCATATTTTATTTGTGGCGTTGCTCATTGCATTTGTCGAAGAAATCCTGTTCAGGGGTGTTTTGCAGGCGAACTTTGGGCTTATTATCGCCAGTTTGATTTTCGCTGTTTTACATGTCCGTTATTTACGGAAAATCGTGTTATTTGTTGTCACTGTGGTACTCAGTTTCATGTTGGGGCTATTGTTCTGGTATACGGGTAATCTATTCGTTACCATATTCGCTCATTTTATGATCGATTGTGTGCTTGGCGTGATGATTCGGCTAAAACATGAGGGGGCCCGGGAAATATCTGAACCCGAGAGAAAGGAGGCGGAAGGGATGGAGCCTGTTAATGAAGACAACGAATTCGCCCTGGAAGAGGCGGAAGAAGAGAACGATTATTCATCGTTACCGCCGAGGAGTGAATACCATCGACGCAAGAAAGGCAAGAAAAGCAAGAAAAAATGGAAGAATCCGTTGTTAGTGGCCAGGATCTTGCTTGCGGCTTTCATTATTTTAGTTATAGCAGCCATTATTTATAGTATTTCAAATAAATATTTCTCTTGAGGACAAACCATAAGGGTTTGTTCTATTTCATTGCGGCGGGGCATAAAATTTCCCCGAGGGGGGACACCGGATGAAGGAATCCTCGACGCATAAGTTTGGCATGGAGCTGCCGGAAGTCACCACTAAATTATTGATCGAGCTAGTGGACAGAAAAGAAGAAGCCAAACGTTGCAAAACCAGTGTAATGAAAGTTACCTTGTTTCTCATTGTTTTGGTTATCGTGTTGTTATTTTATATATTTGTTGTTAAACAAGGGGCACTGAGCCATTTCTCATCAGGAATGTTTCCGTCTATTCTTTCGGACCCGTTTGTCTGGTTGCTTGTCATTGGTTTGATTGTCGGCTTCTTTCGTTTAAAGCAGGTTACGAGAAAATACGAAGAAGCCGATGATGATTATGAAGCATTGAGATGCGAACTTATCGATAGAAGCGAAGAACTATGGCCGAAACTGGCGTACTGGGATATACGCCATCATCTATTTGAGCACCTGGAGACGGAGTACGAAATCAATTTGTACTTTAAACAATAAAGCTAGTTTCTATGAGCATACGGGCAACCGAATATCATATGTCCGTGGCGCGAGAAGAATTTGTCGTTCACGCACACATATTGGTCACTGTATAAGCGTATCTTTCCGAATGCGACCGTTTTATTATGTTCGGTCGAGAAAACCTCTACAGGTAAGCCGAGCCGTTGGTTATAGGACAAGTCCTGGTTAAGGACAAGGG
>DASVCO010000228.1:0-4490 GCA_036381575.1 Caryophanales bacterium | reverse complement strand
ATCCTTGTCCTTATCCGCGAAGATCTCCTTTTCCCGTGTTAAAATATCATCAATGAACGACAAATGGATATCAGCCAAAAGCTGCTGCTTTGAAGAAAAATAATAGTAAAAGGTGCCTTTTGTAACTCCCAGGCCATCGACTATATCCTGGATCGAGGTTTCATTAAACCCGTTTTTCCCAAATAATTCAACGCTTTGTTTAGTAATTTGTTTTTTCATGGCGTTCCTTCTCCCAAAGAGATACTGACTAGTCGGTATGTTGCTGCTTCCAGTCTATTACACCTTTTCAGAAAACTCAAGAGTTATTATCAAATACCCGGCGTATTTGCATCCCGATTTTATCCGTTCAAACACCACTCCCGTGCCTGCGAAAATTGACCGGTCAATCCTGTCAATCTATAATATGACAAGAATGGAGGAACCATGATGCCAATAGAAAAAATCGGACCCATTGAAATCCTAATCGGCGAAAATAACAGTAAAGTCCCGTTTTCAACCTCCTTGTTACTGAACGGCGTGAAAGAATCGACCCTCATCGACTGTGGGGGCGGAAAAACAGTATTTGACTATTTAAAGAAAAAAAATATCGCCGAAATTTACTTAACCCATTATCATCTTGATCATATTTGGGGAGCTTATCTGTTTCCGAACGCTGAAATCAGTATCAATCCATACGATTTAAAAAAAATATCCGATCCGCATGAACTGGCAAAGGCAAGCGGACTTTATGCCTTGTACGGAGAAAAAGAAGCAGATCGCTGGATGGAACAACAGCTGAACAAGCCTGAAACAGACGAATTGAAATTAAGATGGCAACCGGTGCTTGGCATAACTAACCGGATCTTTCCATATGAAAAACCGATTGAAGTCGGCGGTACCACCATGACAATTCTTCACACGCCCGGCCATACGGAAGGCTATTGCAGCCCATATTTCCCGGAATACGGAGTCTTCTACGCTGGCGATTTTGATCTAACCTCGTTTGGACCATGGTACAACGATGCTGACTCCGACATCGATCAATTTTTCAAATCTGCCCAACGAACGCTTGAAGTCGATGCAAAATATTATGTCACCGGCCACCACAAGGGAACCTTTGAACGCAGTGAATATGAACAGCGCCTGAGCGTTTACATGGATAAAATCCATGAACGTGAAGAGAACACAAAGACGGCCATCCAAAAGGGCGTGCTTCCAAAAGACATTGTCTATCAGGAAATTTTTTATCTTTTAAAGAACCACAGGCAGCACCGCCGCCACATGGGTCCGGAAGTTCTCGGAATCGCCAAACACATCCAACACTTAATCAAACAAGGTTACCCGTTTGAAGATTATTTCCACCACTTTGCAGACTGTCACAGCCTGCAAACGGATTGGCTGAATTATCGCAGTAAACCTGAAATAACTTAACCCCGCTCCAGTGAGCGGGGCATTTCTTATTCCGCGACCAAATGGTCTTTCAGTTGCTCACGCAGCTGCCGCTTAAGGAATTTACCGACGGACGTTCTCGGAATTTCCTCCATAAATACCACATCATCGGGCAACCACCATTTCGCAAATTGCGGCCGTAAATGATCTAACAAATCTTCTTTGCTCGTTGTATTTTTGAAGTCATCCTTCAAGACCACACAAGCAACCGGGCGTTCTTGCCATTTTGGATGATTTACCGCAATGACTGCTGCCTCAAACACAGCATCATGAGCCATTAGCGCGTTCTCAAGATCAACCGATGAAATCCACTCGCCCCCGCTTTTGACAAGATCTTTGGTTCGATCCACAATCTTGATATTTCCCTCTTCATCAATCGTTACAATATCTCCTGTATAAAGCCAGCCATCCTGAAAAGCATCCTTGCTCCGCTCATCTTTATAGTATTCGCCGGCAATCCACGGCCCCCGCAATAACAATTCGCCCATTTCTTTTCCGTCTCGCTTCACTTCACCGGAATCATTGACGACCTTCAATTCAAGTCCGGGGATAATGATGCCCTGTGCAGCACGAATATCCAGCTTCTCTTCATAGGATAACTCTTGTTGGTAAGACTTCAATTTCGCAACCGTCGCAACGGGGGAAGTTTCAGTCATTCCATAGGCATGAACAAAAGGAATATTGTATTCCTGCTCATATTTCCGGATTAAGCTTTTCGGCGCTGCCGACCCCCCACATGCGACAGTCCTTAAACTACTCATATCATAATCACTTTGTTCCAGTTCTTTCGCAACACCGAGCCAAACCGTTGGCACTCCTGCTGCAAGTGTAACCTTTTCCGATTCGATCAATTTCACAATGGCCTGCGGTGTTAAATCCGGGCCGGGCAATACCTGAGTCGAACCAAACATCGTTGCTGCATACGGTACGCCCCAAGCATTGACATGGAACATCGGCACAATCGGAAGACATACATCTCCTTCAGAAAGCGCCAATGTATCGGCAAGTCCCAATGCAGTACTGTGAAGAATGGTACTGCGGTGTGTGTATACAACGCCTTTCGGTTTACCAGTGGTCGCTGAAGTATAGCACATTCCGGCAGGAGCATTTTCATCAAGGTTTCGATCAAAAACATAATCCGAACGGCCCTCGCTCAACAATTCCTCATATGAGTACATTGGTGACAAGGTGGTCGATGGCAGCTCCTTCTTGTCGGTCATGATTACAAAAGCTTCAACGCCGGAAAGTTGGTCCTGAACCTTCTCAATCAACGGTACAAAAACCTCGTCAATGAGTAAAACCTTATCCTCGGAATGATTGACAATATGGGTTAAGTGATCCTGCGGAAGGCGTACATTGATAGTGTGTAAGACAGCTCCCATACAAGGCGCGGCAAAATAAGTCTCCAAATGGCGGTGGTCATTCCATGCAAGGGTGCCTACCCGGTCCCCTCGTTTAACCCCGAGTTTTTCAAGCGCACTTGCCAGCATCCGTGTTCTCCGGCCGATTTCCTTGTAAGTGAAGCGATGAATCCCCGATGTTGTCTTTGAAACCACTTCCTTCTTCGGAAAATACGTTTCCGCCCTTTCTATGACCGAAACAAGATTAAGAGGTGCATTCATCATCTTGCATTTCCCCTTTCGATTGATTAGGATGTCTTGAACGAACAACAAGGAATGACAGCTTTCGGTAATGAATTAAAAAACTTTCTATAACATCCTTCGGTGTTAATCCTGCGGAATCGCTAAAATAATTTTGCCGAAGTTTTCGCCGTTTTCCATCCGGAGTTGGGCGGTCATGGCTTCCTCAAGAGAATACGTTTCATCCAGAACAGGATGGATTTGATGCTCCTCAACCAGATCCACCATCTGTTGAAATTCCTGCGGGCTCCCCATCGTTGACCCGAAAATTGTTATTTCCTTCAAAAAGATTTTCGGCATGACCAGCTTCGGTACAGGTCCTTTGGTCGCTCCAAAACTGACAATCCTGCTGCCGGTCTTGCCAAGTGAAACAAGGGCGTCGAACACTTCACCGCCGATGCTGTCCACCGACAGGTCAATCCCGCCAGTCATTTTCTTCAATTCCTTCGACCAATTTTCCGCAGCGTAATTAACCCCGCCGACGGCGCCGAATCCTTTTGCCTTTTCAATCTTTTCTTCCTTGCTGGATGTCACATAAACATCGGCTCCAAGCGCCGAAGCGAATTGGACGAGGAAAGTCGCAACGCCTCCGCCCACACCGGGAATCAAAACGGATTCGCCTTCTTTCACCTGTCCTTTCGTAACAAGAGAACGATAAGCCGTAACTCCGCCAAGAGGCAAAGCCGCTGCTTCCTCCCATGATAAATGGGAGGGTTTCTTAAACACATTTTCAGCCGGTACCTTTACATATTGGGCATATGTTCCATTGCTTGGGACACCGAGAATACTGAAATCGGAACTTTTTTGATGAATATCATTGCCCCAACCGAGACCAGGGTTGATAATGACTTCGTTTCCGCTTGAAACATTGCTGACCTCCTCACCAACGGCGACCACTTCTCCGGCCCCGTCTGAACCAGGAATTGCGGGCAATTTAATGCCAGGGTACTGTCCATATGTGATAAAAACGTCGCGTCGATTGAGTGCTGCAGCTTGTAAACGAACAACCACTTCTCCCCGGCCGGGTGACGGTTCAGGAACCTCTTCATATTTCAATTGCTTTGGGCCGCCTGTCTCTCTTAACATGATCGCTTTCATATGTAGTCCCCCTTACATTTTTTTATATCACATTATTCCGTTTCAACTGGTCAATTTCCTGCGCGGACAGACCGATCTTTTCAAGAATTTCATTTGTATGCTCTCCCAACAAAGGGGCCCGGGATTGAATTTCACCTGGTGTTTCCGAAAGCTTGATCGGCTGGCCAATTTGTCTGAATCCGTTAATGCTTTGAATCATATCACGCGCCAACACTTGCGGATCATTCGCCATCTCTTCAAGACTGTTGACCGGCGTTACACAAGTTTCTTTTCCCGAGAATCGCTCCAACCATTCTGTCAAAGTCCTGTTTTCGATCACAGCCT
>DASVCO010000227.1:0-12088 GCA_036381575.1 Caryophanales bacterium | reverse complement strand
TGAAGTAAGAACCAGGAAGGTGTCTCCTTCCAAATGCAAAAAAACGGGCGTTCTCGGAAAAAAGCCATTCCGAAATGCCCGTTTTTTCATTTTAAATTCTTTTCTTCTTGAACATCTAACGGTTTTTCAGTGGCCTCCACCGAATCCGGCCTTCATTTATTTTATGATCAATTTGGCTTTGTTAAAGTTCTTGGCGTGTCCTGCGGGTTTGTAGTGTTTTTCAATATTACCCGCGCCGTCCATTGAGAACCATTTGATGGTTGTGGTTTCGTCTAGGGTCAAAGATTCCGCTCCTTCGCGCGGTCCGGCCGGTTGGATGGTTTTCGATTCAAAGGTTGGTCTTGAGCCATCCAGTGTGTAATAAATGGTTGCCGGTTCGCTTGTTTGGAAATGAATGGCCACTTCGTCTTGATAAGTTCCTTTACCCGGAACGAGGCTTGTATGCGGCGGCTGGTGATCCTTTTCATATTGATAGGCTACTTTCAGCATGCCGATCAAGCCATTGGCGAATTCCATCGCTTCCGCATGTCCCTCTTCATAGGGAGGCTGGAATCCAACGCCTTCCCATCTGTTCTTCTCTGCATTCCACAAATCCGCACCAACTTCGAAATCCCATGCGTATATGCCGTAGTTGTACCAGAGTTCGTCTGCAGAGTTGCCCGCAGCGGAGTAAAGGACATCGGGAACGGGCCCGGTTTTTCCGGGAAGAATCACCGTACCGCGATATTGTTTAATGGCTTTCAAAATGGTTTTGGAGGCCTGCCAGAAGTAAGCTTCTTCCCCGGCGGTCGGTCTTGGAAGAGTCTCCCGCTCGGCATTGTAAGCCCCCGGAGGCCACATGAAGTACCCCCCATAGCTGTGAATGTTCATCGCAAATTGGATGTTCGGGTGTTGGTCTGCAATCCAGGCGATGTTCTTCGCTTCCGGTTCCGAAAGTTCGCCGGGCCCAGCATAAACGCCGGACAGGCAGAAGGTAGACGCCCCGATATACCCATCTCGAACTGATCCAACCGAATAGTTGCGATTTACATCGACTCCCCAATTATTTCGTAAGAGCGGATCTGAATATTTGGGGCTGCAATGGTTAGTCATGTTCTTTCGCTGCCAGTTATAGTCGAACATGGAATAGTTGGCTCCATCCGGGTTCACGGAGGGGATAATAAAAATATCCAGGTTGTTGACCAGCTTGCGGGTTTCCGCATCCTGAGCATAGTTGCGCAGCAATCTTTCGGCCGTTTCAACTGCAACGAGCGGGGTAACCCATTCGCGCGCATGTTCCTGCGCGTAAGCCAAAACCCCAAGCTTTGAGCCGTCCCTATGTTTTCCGATACGGATCGCTTTTACTGTGAAAGGTTCGCGTGGCACGCTGTCAGGTGCACTCAGATGGTTATCGAGCTGTATTTCGGCCTGTGGTTGGACCGTTCCTTGGCCATCATTCCCTCTGAAGGTTGTGGCAGTAATCATGTCACCTGCACCGGCGTTTAAAGCTTGAATAACTTCGGCCGCCGAGCTCGTCGGTTCACCTGAATTATCCGTCGCCAGATTGACGGTTATTTTATTTCCTGTGACTACTACGTAAAGATCAGAATTTGCTTGTTCCGGAACGTTTACTTCGACTGACAGTTGATTCCCGCCTTTATGTCCCCATTTTTTTGATGTTAAAACCACTGCAGAGGCAGGATTCTCTCGAGCATCTCCTATAATGGCCTGAGCTTTTCTTCTGTAGCCGTGTGTTTTATAAGGCAGGGCAACCACTTCCGCCAGTTCCGGGAATTCGGCAGCCAATTCCTCAATTCGTTTTGTCGTTTCTTCCGGGGTCATGTAATGGTCGATAAAGTCTGTGACATAATGCTTATTGTCTCTTCTCGGTTTGTCATCGCCAATCCATTCGGTAACGGGTGCCACTGCGCTTCCTCCCTGATTGCTTTTCACAGTAACTTCAGAGGGCTGGGTTCCAACGGGAAGAAGCAGGTGATGGTAGAGGTATTCATTTTGATCCACTTTTCGTTCCATGGCGGCGCTGTGTTTGTTTCCGGCTGCATCTTTCCAATAGGCCGTAAGCACAACACTTTTGGCAAGACCGGCACTGGTTTTGGCTTCTACATACAAAAAGGATCCGGATTGGTTGGTAAAGAAATTGGCTCTGAGAATGTTCACCTGATCCTTCTCGGCAGTCACCTGGTGGATTTCTTCAACCTTTTGCTGTCTTTGCGTTAGAATCCGTTCAACTTCTTTGGCTGTAGTGATGGTTTCTACCTTGAGTCCTTCGTCTCTCAGGGATTGGAGTTGGGCAGGTGTTACGATCGCGTCTACCGTCAGTACTCCATTGTATTTCCCCACATGTTCCGTCAAATCTAGTCCGCGGGCAACGAGGTCATCCAGTTTGTCCCGATCTGGCAATTCGATTCGAACGAGCGCCGATTTGTTTCCATCTTTTATTTCCGGGAGTGAAGTACCGGCCTGGGGGCTTGTCCATCCAGCAGTGAACACAAGGGTACTCATGCAAACAATGGTTAGGGCAAGTGAGAAAATTTTTCTTGAAGCCAAGGTTAGAACCTCCTTGTTCTTTGGATTGAAATCTATGTAACTAATTGGCCGTTTCTGTCGGAAATTCCTTGAGGCTAAATGACTATTTTAAAAATTAGTACTATTAGCATGTGAGTGACAATTATTGAACGGCCAGTTGGGAGAACATCGCCCAGTATTTCTTCATAGGCTATAGGGAACGTTTGAGGAGGTGTGGGATTTGCAGTATGTCATTCAACCTGGAGATACGCTTTATGCCATTGCGGGCCGATATAACATCTCGTTAAATGCATTGAGGGAGGCGAATCCGGGAATTGATCCTTATCATTTGTACGTGGGGCAAGAAATCTGGATTCCGATCAACCAAACCCGATACGTTGTCAAAAAAGGAGACACGCTCTATAAAATAGCAAACCGCTTTGGAATTACGCTAAACAGTTTGTTAGCGGCTAATCCGCAACTTGAGCTTAATGAGTATATATATCCAGGGCAAGTCATTAATGTTCCTCTGCAAAGCGTCAGAGAATATGCTGTTCAACCTGGAGATACTTTGTTGGGAATAGCAAATACTTTTGGTGTAACGGTCGATCAGATTCTGCAGATCAATCCGCAAATTGCCAATCCTAATTTGCTTTATGTCGGGCAGGTTATCCGTATTCCACGGCCGCAAAGCACTACAATTGTCCAGACTAATCAGGAGTACGGTTACGTAGATCTTGTTGAGGACCTTACGGCCCTGCAAAACCGGTATTCTTTTATTCATGTTGAAGTAATCGGGCAATCTGTTATGGGGAAGAATATCTATGCCATTCGGCTTGGGGAAGGACCGAAGGAGGTCTTCTACAGCGGGGCGTGGCATGCTAATGAGTGGTTGACAACGCCTGTACTTATGAAATTTGTTGAGCAATATGCGCAAGCTTACCAAAATAATCAAGCATTGCAAGGCTATGATATTCAGTATTTGTTTAACAATATGTCGATTTGGCTCGTACCATTGGTGAATCCTGACGGGGTTGAACTTGTGCAGGAAGGTATCACTCCGAGCCACCCTTTCTATGAGGAAGTATTACAAATCAATAATGGCTCACGGAATTTCTCGGATTGGACGGCCAATATTCATGGAGTGGACCTGAATCATCAGTGGCCGGCGGCCTGGGAAGAAGAAGCAGCTACGAGTCCGGATCATCCTTCCCCCAGCCACTATGGAGGCCCTTATCCGTTATCAGAGCCTGAAACCCAGGCGGTGGCTGAATTTACCCGCAACCACGATTTCCGAATGGTGCTGGCCTATCATTCGCAAGGCCAGGTGATCTATTGGGGATTCCGGGGATTAGCCCCAGAGGAAAGTGAAGGGATCGTTGAGCGATTTGCTGTTTTGAGTGGATATGAACCGGTACGGCTTGCCGGAAGCGGCGCAGGCTACAAAGATTGGTTTATCCAGGAATATCGCAGGCCCGGATTTACGATAGAGGTAGGGCTGGGAAAAAACCCGCTGCCGATTTCCCAGTTTGACGGGATTTACAGGCGCAATTTACCGGTCTTGTTAGAGGCTCCTTTGTTGTGATGACAAAGGGGTCTTGTTTTCTTGGGGGGTCAAATTCATACGGAAAGCAGGTTTATTTGTTGTTTTCTATTGTTGATCGGGGCTGATTGTTGTGATTTTTTGTAGAATCCGGTTTTGCATGGTCAAAACGATGATTTCCCTTCCGGAATAAGCGATTGATCTGATCGTTATTTAAGTGAATTGCATCGAAATCCGAATATATGCACGAAAAAAATGAATATATGCACGAAAATCCGGATATATGCGCCAAAAATCAACTTTATGCACGAAAATCAAAATATATGCACGAAAGTCAAAAAGGCGAAGCGGAAAATCAAAATGTAACCGGTGTGTCCGTTTTACTGCTGCCCATTCATTTTCAGCCCGTGGCAGCGGCTAGCGGGATTGTGTATACTTAATAAAAGAAGGAGAGTGATTCAAATGAAAGGACAAGCTACCCCATATTTGATCTTCGACGGAAATGCCAAAGAAGCGTTAGCCTTTTACAAGGAAACGTTCGGGGCGGAATTAACCGAGGTAGGGACCTTTGGAGAGGCGGATTTTCCGACACCTCCGGAAGCTGAGGACCGGATTATGCACGCGCGGATCCAAAAAGGCGATTTGTTTATAATGGTGTCAGATACCTTTCCGAACCAACCGCTTGAAGTTGGCAACAACATTTCTTTGGCTTTGGAATTGGAAAACGAGGAAGAAATCCAAAGGCTGTATGACGCTTTAAGTCAAAATGGTTCGACGTTAATGGAATTGCAGGATACCTTTTGGGGTGCGAAATATGCCAAGGTGAAGGATGCTTTTGGTATAACCTGGGATCTTAATTATACGAAGCCAAGGAATAAAGAGAAGGATTGACTGGTATTTCTACGCAAGGCGTCATTTTGGTACAACAGATAAAGGATTTATCCATATGGACATTGCGCTCATTATAATGGTGCTGGGGGCGGTTTTTGTAGGGGCCCTGATGCGAGCGACCTTCGGCTTTGGGGAAGCCGTAGTGAGTATGCCATTGCTTGCCCTTTTCCCAATAGATTTACATACTGCCATTTCATTAATTGGATTGGCCGGACTCACGGTAGCCGGACTTACCGTCTCTGCCGGATGGCGCCATATTGATCGCCCGGCTCTTGTTCGATTAGGTATTACAACCTTAATGGGAATTCCGGCAGGCCTCATCCTGGTGAAGTTCGCACCTGCTGTCATAATCACTGTCGCGCTCGGTATTTTTCTAATTGCTTACGGGGGCTGCTCATTGGCCAGACCCATAATAACGGGAACATCCCAACGGGCTATGCTCAATAAACCTGTCTGGGCCTTGCCGTTCGGCTTCGCCGCCGGAGCGCTGGGGAGCGCCTATAATTTTAACGGCGTGCCCGTTGTTGTTTACGGAACTATGCGCCGTTGGGAGCCGAATCGTTTCCGGGGGACCTTGCAGGCGCATTTTCTGATTTCGGGTATTTTGGTGGTGTCCGGTCAAGCTTTAGGAGGTCTCTGGTCTCCAAATTTATTAATCCTTTTCGGGCTCTCTCTGCCGGTCATCATTATTGCAACTTTATTCGGCGTCTTTTTAAATCGTCGAATTCCGGCGCATATGTTCGAGCGCTATGTATTTCTTCTTATCGTTTTACTTGGCGCTCTGCTATTGGTCAATTCAATCTATCTTTGAAAGAACGAATTCACATATCTACTAAGCAGGCGGTCGTAAGCGCGGCCGTCTTTTGTTTTGTTATTTTTTGAAGCTTATTTCAGTTACAAGCATTTTGTTGTACAGTGATTTTCTGTTGTGTTATGTTCAATCTTCAATGTTTTGAGGAAGAGGGTTTGCCATGTCTTTGAGGACTGGGCGTTCGTTTACATTGCTGAAAAACCATAACTTTTTTATTTACGGCTCGAATGCGCTGTTGATGCCGTTTTTACCCCTGTATTTTGAGCATGAAGGTTTTTCCGCCGTTCAAATCGGGTTATTGATGGCTGTCGGCCCCATTATTTCGATTGTGTCCAACCCGTTTTGGGGATTTTGGACTGACCGGTTGCAAAAGGTCCGTTTGACGATTTTCGTGATGTTGCTGGGGGCGCTTGCGGCCAGTCAATTGATTTTTCAGGTGACTGCGTTCGTGCCGTTGTTTGCTATCATGTTATTGTTTTATTTTTTCCAAACCGGCCTTCCTCCGATCAATAATACCTTAATGTTGGAGTCTATTCGAAACACCTCCTATCGTTTTGGGGCGTTCCGTCTGTGGGGCTCGCTCGGTTTTGCCTTGATTGCGCTTGCTTCCAGCCAGGTCATCCAATGGTTCGGCATCGGCAATCTAGGTGTACTCTATGGACTTATGATTTTGATACCGCTTATTTTTTGTTTCGGTTTGCCGGAGCCGACAAGAACCGGTAAACGGGCGTCGTTAAAAGGAGTCGGGACGTTATTTCAAAATGGGTATTTTGTTTTCTTTCTGATCCTGAGCGTGCTGGTGGCTATGCCCAATCGGATGAATTCCACTTATATTTCGATTTACATTGATCAACTGGGCGGTTCGGCCACTTATGTGGGTTGGTCCTGGTTTTGCTCGGCGATCGGTGAAGTTCCGATTTTCTTGCTGTTGGACCGGTATTTGCAATTGAAGCCGAGGGTCATGGCAGGTGTTTTGGCTGTTGTGAGCTTCCTGTTTGCCTTGCGCTGGATGTTAATGGGGATTGCGGTTTCCCCTTTGCAAATCGTTGCGATTCAGCTCTTTCATTCGATTACCTTCGGTGTTTATTTGTATACGGGAACGCAATTATGCGCTAAATTGGTTTCGGAAACCTATCAGGCGTCCGGGCAATCCTGGTACGCGATGTTCTGGAAAGGCCTTTCAGGCATTTTGGCCGGTCTAGTCGGGGGATGGTTGTTTTCCACTTTAGGGCCAAGGGGCATGTATGAAATAGGAAGTGCTGTCTCTCTGCTTGGCATGGTGGGATTTGCACTGATGTGGTTACGGTTTGCCAGACAGGAGAGAAAACGTTTTGTATCCTATCGGGAGAGCAAGGTTTGATCGAAAGAGGTTGCAGTCTTTGCAGCCTCTTTTTTCTTGCCTTTTTGATGTATCTGTTATACATTTAATATAACAGATAAGAAAAGAGATGAATTGAATAATGATTCTTCAGCTTGATTTGGAATCGGAAACCCCGATCTATATGCAAATCAAACAACAAATTATGGAGGGCATTGCCCTGCGGTCCCTAGTGCCGGGAGAGCCTTTGCCGTCTGTGCGGTCTTTGGCGGCGGACTTGGGGATCAACATGCATACCGTAAATAAGGCTTATAAGTTATTAAAGCAAGATGGCTACATTCTCATTCACAGGCAAAAGGGCGTTGTGGTCCATCCTGATGGAGTTCCACCGGCAGATGCGGAATTTTTGCAGGGCTTGCAGGGAGATCTACGGCCCTTGATTACAGAAGCGGTTTGCCGAGGGATGGAAAAAGAACAGTTTATAAAAAAATGCAAGGACATCTTTGCGCAATTTGAGAGAGAAAGGGGCAACGAGTAATGGCCTATGTTTTCATGTTGGTTTCATTCATACCTGTCGTCTTCATTTCAGTTTGCATTCCTTATGTGACAAGGAGGACAGAAAGCTTTGGGGTATCTATTCCCGAGGAGGTTTATCACAGTATTGAACTTAAAAAAATGAGAAAAAGATACTCGTGGCAAACAGCTTTGTTCGGTGCGGCTGTGATGATTCTTTGGTGGGCGGCCACCACTATGTTTTTTAGTGTAGAGAGTCCGGTTTTCCTTATTGCACTTTTTGTGTTCATGATCGGTTCGTTTATGATTTACTTGGTCTATCATGGCCGGATGAAATCGATGAAGGAAAAGGAGAAATGGCACGAAGCCGTATCGGAAGTGGTAGCTGTTGATACGGGTTTTCGCAACCGAAAGATCACAATTTCTCTTGGTTGGTATGCGGTTCCGCTTGGAGTTGCCCTGGCAACCTTGATTTTTACAATGATTTTTTATGATCGAATGCCCGGGAGAATACCGATGCAGTATGATTTTGATGGGAATGTGACCCGTTGGGTCAACAAATCTTATCGGACAGTTTTGTCTTTCCCGATTCTTCAGCTTTTTATCGTGGCTTTGTTTCTGTTTGTCCATTCGATTATTGCGAAAAGCAAACAACAGATTGATCCAGCTAATCCGGAACAATCGGCACGTCAAAATCAAACCTTCCGGCAAAGGTGGTCCGTTTTTAATTTTATTTCGGGAACAGCAGTTGTGTTGATGTTTTCGTTTACCCAATTATCATTCTTTATTTCGATTCCCGCAAATGTGCAAATGGTTGTTTCTCTTGTAGTTGTCGGCTGTATTATCGTTGGGGTCATTGTGCTTTCTTTTACGACAGGGCAGGGCGGCAGCCGGGTAAGAACAGGGCAGGGTAAACGGGGCGAAGTGATCAACCGTGACGATGATCGTTATTGGAAGTTAGGGCAATTTTATTTCAATCCGAATGATCCGGCCATTTGGGTGGAAAAGCGGTTTGGCATCGGTTGGACCGTGAACTTTGCGCATCCCGCGGGTTGGGGAAGTCTTGCGGCCATCATCCTGATCGCTATTCTGCTCCCGATATTGACCTCTTCTTAAACGGCAAATGAAAAATGTGAAATGAGGGAAGCAAATGGTCAGTTCATTATCGCTGATCTTTATGGTGATTAGTGAATTTTTGGCACTCGGGGTGCCGATTGTTGCCTTGATTTATTTTATTCGAAAATATCGGATTTCCTGGAAGCCCATTTTGATCGGATTGTTGATTTTTATTGTGTTTTCACAGGTGTTGGAGAAGCTTTTGCACGTTTATGTACTCGTGATTAATCCGCTGACGGTTGAGTGGATGGAAAATCCTTTTGTTTTTGCGATATATGGTGGTTTGGCTGCTGGTGTGTTTGAAGAAGTGGGCCGTTTTGTCGGCTTTCGTTATTTGTTGAAGAAATATCGGGACTGGAAAGACGGAGTGGGTTACGGAATTGGCCATGGCGGGATCGAGTCCCTTTTTGTCGGGGGCTTGGCTATTGGACAGTCCTTGATTTTCTCTTTCATGATCAATGCCGATGTTTTCGAGACTATGGTTCAATCCAGCGGCGGAGGTGATGCGGCTGTCGCCTTAACAACGGTGAAGGAGCAACTGATCGGCCAACCTTCTGTTTATTTTTTGATGGGCGGGTTGGAGAGGGTTTTTGCCTTTGCATTGCAGTTGGCTTTATCGGTTCTTGTGTTATACGGCGTTCGCAGTCGAAAGCTGATCTATCTGCTGTATGCAGTTTTGATTCATGCGGCTGTGGACTTTCTGGCAGTCCTTGCTGGTAAGTTTGGTGTGAGTGTTTATGTTACAGAAGGGCTCCTATGTGTTGTTGCGATATTGTCCGGGGTTTTTATCGTGAAATCGAAAGAGTGGTTTGCGAAAGCCGCTGGTGCGTGATGAAAACATTTTGCCCCTTATCCTGGCCGGATGCCGGAGACAAGGGGCTTATCATTTGTGGTCTATCAGTTTTGTGAGGCTTCAGTAGAAGCCTCTTGTTTTCTCGGCATCGTCGAGTTCCGAATTACTAATTCCGGTTCGAACATCAGGGACTCGGTTTGGGAGGACCGCTTTTGTTCCAAAAGATTGATTATCGTTCTCGCTGCTGCTTCCCCCATTTCGGTTTTTGGGTGTTTGACGGTTGTCAATTTCACTTCCGAGGCTTCTGCGAGTTGGGAGTCGTCATAACCCACGATTGAAAGATCCTCGGGAACCCTTAGCCCCAACTCCCGAATCACATTTAAAATGCTCAGGGCAATTTCGTCATTGTAGCAGAATATCGCGTCAGGCTGGGCTTTGGGGTGCTTCAAAAGCATTTCTTTTACCTTTGCTTTCAATGGCTCTCCTTTGTCCTCGGTATTGAAGGTTGCGATCATTTCAGGGGCCGGAATCATGCCGTTGCTCCGATGGGCTCGAATGTATCCTTTCATCCGGTTGACACCTTGAATATCATCGGTTTTGAATAAGCCGAGAATTTGTTGATGTCCCGAATCAATAAGATGCTCCGTGGCAAGGAAGCCCCCTTTTTCATCATCCACAGTAATATTCGGGGACACAAGCTCCGTATAAGAAGCATTGATCATGACGTAAGGAATTTTGTTCCGCTCCAGATTCAGATAGTAATTCAAGTTCGGATTGTGAAAAGCACTCTTTGTCGGCTCGACAATGAGGCCGTCCAGATTTTTCGTCAAAATGTTCTTCAGGCTCTTTCTTTCCTGATCAATATTGTTGTTGGTGCTGGCCAGCAGCACCGAATAATCCTTTTCAGACAGGTATGATTCGATTCCCCTTATGATCGAAGGGAAGATATAGTCTGAAATGTATGTTGTGATGACGCCTATGGTTTTTTCATGACTGGTGTTGAAAGTAGATAATCGATCAGCACAATACGTCCCGCCGCCTTGAACTCTATAAAGCCATCCTTCTTTCACTAGATCTCCTACTGCTTGACGCACAGTATGCCGACTAACTCCAAATTGTTTCATTAACTCATTTTCAGAGCCTATTTTTTGATTAGGTGTAATTTGCCCCTCTAATA
Organism: Caryophanales bacterium; assembly: GCA_036381575.1. Taxonomy (GTDB): domain Bacteria; phylum Bacillota; class Bacilli; order Bacillales; family DASSOY01; genus DASSOY01. The sequence continues at coordinate 1,421 of DASVCO010000227.1, read as the reverse complement.
TCCACGTTTTGATTTCTTCAATAATTTCCTTGTATTTTATAGCCATTTAAGTGTTCCTCCCTGACAACGTCTTGTACGTATGAATTATTATACTACATATTACACTATTTAAGGTGAATAAATCAAAGATGAAACGGGGGTTAATACATGCTCTGTGATCTGTAATAAAGGGATGGTATCAAAAAAATCAGAGGATTATTAAAAATCCTCTTGAAAAAGTTCAGCTCGTCAATTATAATTGAATCCAATAAATTATTCGTACGAATATAAACGTTTTGGTTATATATATGGTTTTTATACGTACAACATTGCTTGATTGAAAAGAAAGGAGGTTTAAAGAAGATTTTATTATTGAAAGCGCCATCAATAATGCTGACTGCAAAATAAAAGACTGTGGGTAAAATCTGGACAATCTGTCTTTAAAATAAAACTAAATATCAAAAAAGAGGAGGGTAAAATAAGATGAAAAAAAAGGTTCATTGGAAATTATTTGTAGCTTTGTTGATCACATTAACAATACCGAATTCGGTATTTGCAGCAAAAAATAATAATTCCAGTGATCAGTCTCAAGACAAGCTCCCTGTTTTTAAAGATGCATCTGTGCATGACCCGTCTGTTATTAAGGTAGGCGACACCTTTTATGTTTTCGGTTCTCACCTGGCTGCTGCGAAGACGAAGGACTTCATGAAATGGGATCTTGTCGCATCTGGCGTACACGAAGGCAATCCGCTGATCCCGAATGTAAAGGAAGAATTACGGGAAATCTTCGCTTGGGCTGAAACGGACACCCTGTGGGCAGCAGATGTTATCCAACTAGAAGATGGCAAGTTTTATATGTATTATAATGCTTGCCGCGGAGACTCCCCGCGATCGGCTATGGGTATAGCAGTTGCGGAAAATGTTGAAGGTCCTTACAAGGATCTTGGCCTTATTCTGAAGTCAGGGATAAGAGATAGAGAAAATGTAGACGGGACTCCTTATGATGATGTCATGTACCCCGAAAACTACGATGCTACCAAGCAGCCGAATGTAGTAGATCCTCACTTATTTTATGATGAGCATGGAAAGCTCTGGATGGTATATGGTTCATATTCCGGCGGAATTTTCATTTTGAAGATGAATCCTGAAACCGGAAAGCCCTTTCCAGGCCAAGGATATGGCAAAAAGCTGTTGGGGGGAAATCATAGCAGAATCGAAGGGCCCTATATTCAGTACATTCCGGAAACAGATTATTATTATTTGTACCTATCCTTCGGCGGGCTCACTTCGGACGGTGGCTATAACATGCGTGTGGCTCGCTCCAAAAATCCTGATGGACCCTATTACGACGCGGAAGGTCATAACATGATTAACGCTCATGGAGAAGAAGGAACAATTTTTGATGACGAATCTATCGAACCGTACGGCGTTAAATTGATGGG
>DASVCO010000226.1:0-9327 GCA_036381575.1 Caryophanales bacterium | reverse complement strand
CATGCATCTGAAGGATAAAGGACACGGCTTTCAAGCCGGGTTTATAGCGAGCGGCGTCATTGTGGCTGTACTGACAGTTGCGACCTTAATGACATTGATTTGGTATAAATAATGGCAATGGCAAACCTCCTGCGGGAGGTTTGTTTTATGGCCTGCAGATTATTCTGCATCATGGAAGGCTAAAGCTCATCTATTATTTCTGGGGGAGGGAATTCCCATCGAAATCTTACCCTTTATCAGTACAGGCTGTATTGTGGTTAGCGCCATCTTGATGGCAGTTGGGTGGTATCACATCCGGCAGGGCCGAAAAGAAGTCCATATGAAAATTATGTTGACAGCGGCCTCATTCGCGTTAACTTTCTTCGTGATTTACATGTATCGGACAATATTTGTAGGCAACACATCCTTCGGCGGTCCGGAGAGTATGCAGGTTTACTATACCATTTTTTTGGTGTTTCATATTCTGCTCGCTACAGCTGGCGGTCTTTTCGGTGTTGTAACGTTAACGCTTGCTTTACGCAGCAGTTTCTCTCGCCACAGGAAAATCGGACCGTGGACTGCGGTCATCTGGTTTTGTACAGCTGTCACTGGAGTCATGGTATATTTACTGCTGTATGTACTATACCCGCATGGCACGACAACTGGATTATTCGATGCTATTTTTTAAGACGATTTTCGCTTTTTCATGATAAACGGGAACCCTGGGGTTTCCGTTTTCTGTTTCTGTATCAAAAGGTACAGGAACCCTGTGGTAAATGTCTTATGTCAGAGAAGGTGAAAAGTCGATATAAATGAGATGATAAGCTTACATGATAAGGATCCGGCCCTAGCTGAATTTTGTTCATCAAAGATGGCAGGAGTTCACCGACCGCATATTGAATTAAGAGTAGACAGGTCCGAGAGGAGATGCCCAGATGTTGAAATTGACAACCGGTCGGCTATTAATGATTCCCTGTTCGTTGCATATTGCAAAAGCGATGGTTTTTCACCGCGAGTATTTAAACACTTTTCTGCTGACAAACGTTCCGGTGGATTGGCCGGGCGATGAACTTAAGGCTTTCCTCCCTTATTATATTGAAGAGATCGAACGAGATCCTTCATTACTTGGTTGGGGAGTATGGATTCTCATGGATAATGCCCGCAAAACCGTTGTGGGTGATGCCGGATTCAAAGGAAAGCCGGACGTCTTCGGTACTGTTGAAATCGGCTATAGGATCCATCATGATTTTCGGAACAGCGGCTATGCCTCTGAAGCTGCTCTTGCTTTAATCAATTGGGCCTTTGCGGAGGACAAAGATGTTCAAAAGATCAAGGCGGAATGCGACGAGGAAAATATTCCGTCTATCCAGGTTTTACAGAAGCTGGGCATGACTCGTTTACCGGGGAAAGGACCGTTACTGCAATGGGAATTAAAACGAATGTAATTGGATTGTGCCAAGGAATGGGGCAATCATAGATTAAGCATTCCCCCATATACTCAATTAGGATGAGACAGGAGGGAATTGAATTGAACATTCGGAAAATCCGACTAAATGATGCCGAGGCCTTCTTGAAAATGTTGAAACAATTGGATCAGGAAACCTCGTTTATGTTGTATGAACCCGGCGAACGCAGGGCCACTGTAGCAGAAGCCAGAAAAAGGTTGGAAACCGTACAAAAGGCAGAACGGGAGATCATATTCGTAGCTGAATCTGAAGAGGGACTCGTTGGATTTATCGAGGGGCATGGAGGGACGCTGAGCAGAAATCGTTATTGCATTTATATAGTAATTGGGATTCTAGAAGATTATCAGGGTGCAGGAATCGGTTCAAAATTATTTGAGGCGCTTGAAGAGTGGGCGAGGGAACAACAGATTCACCGACTGGAGTTGACTGTTATGGAGCATAATCGTCCTGCTATGTATTTGTATGAGAAATGCGGATTCCTGGTTGAAGGGATGAGAAAGAGGTCTTTGTATGTAGACGGAGAGTTTATCAATGAATTTTATATGGCTAAGATTCTTGAAGAGAGCGGCCCCGGGAAGACAAAATGATAAGTTCCTGTTGATTCCACGAGTAAATTAATTAAAAAGAGGGTAAAACCTATATATAACAAGGGTTTTTGTATAAGGTCAGATGTTATGCAAACCTACAGCATGCCTTAAAGAATTCAAAAAACGAGAGGTGACGCCAATGATGGCAGTTAGACCGCTGACAAAAGGAACGTTGCATATTACCGATGAAGTGATTGCCGTGATAACGGAATCTGCAGTGAACGCTACACCGGGCGTGGCCGGAATGATTTCGGGAATTCGCGACGAATTCGCAAGAGTTGTCAGTAAAAATCCGGCACGTGGGATAACGGTAAGAACAGAAGAGGAAGAGACGGAAATAGATGTTAAGGTTTCGCTTATGTTCGGGGTGAATGTTGGGGAGGTTTGTTATGAGATGCAGGAAAAGATAAAGGAAGATGTAGAGATGATGACCGGAGTAACTGTAGGAGCTGTCAATGTTTTTGTTGAGCAAATTGCTTTTGAGACGGATTAACAACTGTTACATAGAAAACGCATGGTTGCCTGATGTGGACAACCATGCGTTTTGTTCATTGGGATCAACTTTCTTGACTTGCGGTTTCGGCGGTACTTTCACGGTCAATCTGGATTGTGGTTTGTTCAAAACCGAATTCGTCACGAAGCTTTGTTTCAGCCTCTTCCAATACGGTCTCTGAGTCGACTCCCGGTTTGATGAACAAATGGCAGCTTAATACTGGATGGCCAGCCTCGTCATTCCAAATATGCAACGTTCCCACGTTTGAAACGTTTTCCAAACTGAGAAGTTCCTGTGTAACATCCTCAGCTTGAATGTCTCCCCCTTGAACGAGCTCCATTTCGCCGAGCAATTCATTCAGTTGTTTCAGTTTCTCGTTGCATTTTCTCACGAGGACGTCGGGAAATTCTTCATCGTACTCGATCCCGTGAGGGTAGTAATGGTGACCGAGAATCGGCGTCATTAGTTTGATTTCGGCATCAGATTCTTCTACTTCTCCCTTAACGGCCAAACCCTGGACCCGTAAATAATAGATGTCGCCAGTATCCCGGTTCTCGAATTTATGGTCATATGTAACGCGATCCCAATCCCATTGTCCGCCGCGAATCATTTCCAAGGTGTGCATCGCATTCTCCAGATCGGCAAAACGTACTACTTTGCCTTGAATGCCTATTTTTTCAAAATACATGACTTTCCCTCCTGTTCCGAATCTAATCTCAGTATATACTTTCCCCTTTATTTTCTATCATAGTACGAAAACGTCCGCCGTGCAATAATGACACTGGGAGGACAAGCCAACTGCGAATTAACGACTCAACCAATGTTTTGTTGTAGAAAGCGCTCTGCTTAAGGGTTTACAGCCTATACCTCAAAGTTTCCATGAAGCTTTTCCAATTGAAATTCACAAAAATGTCATGTTAATTGTGACAGGCGTGGCGGATCGTTTGTTCCAATAAATCCATCACATGCTGATCACCCTGGAAATAAAAGATGGTGGTACCGGAACGACGTGATTGAACAAGACGCAAATTCTTGAGGAACCGAAGTTGGTGAGAAACGGTCGTTTGTCTTAGAGACAATATGCCAGCAATTTCGGAAACGGAGTTTCTTTATATGAGAGCAGATGCAATATTTGAATTCATGTGGGATCGGCGACAGCTTTAACGTTTCGGACCAAGAAATTATGTTTCTTTATCGAGAGGCTCATACGAATTGACTTCCATTTGATTCACACTCCGTTTTAATCGGTATCTATCATGATGTCGATTTCATGTCTGGAGGAATCCCAATAAATTGTCGAATTTATTAACATTGGGGCCTGAGGTAGAATAGCCTTTTCGCCGTGTGGTAAAATGAAGGCAACAGATGAATTTTGTGAAAGTTGGTGTCTCTAATGGGCCCGAAACCTTCTCTTTCTCTATATAGTTTCAGCGAAATGTGGCATCCGGGTTTGATCGTGGTATTGGCCGGGATTGCCGTGTTGTATTTTTTGCTTATTACTAGTTGGCGTGATCGGTTTGCGGAAAGCTCGTCTGTTCCGAAGACCCATCAATTATATTTCGTAGCCGGCCTTGTGCTGTACTACGCTGTTGAAGGATCCCCATGGAAAGTGCTTGGAGAGTATATGTTCAGCGCTCATATGATTTCCATGACAATTGCTTATTTGTCGGTCCCGCCGTTAATATTGCTCGGCATTCCAAAGTGGTTTTGGAAACCGGTTTTGAATAAGCCCGTGTTATACAAGCTGCTTAAATTTTTTACAATGCCGTTTCTTGCAGTGGTCTTGTTTAATATGCTTTTTTCGTTCGACCATATTCCGTTAATTTTCAATTACGTGATGATGAGCCCGTTATTGATGACGGTTGCTCATTACATTTTACTGGTTGCGGGTTTCTTGATGTGGTGGCCTGTGATTACGCCATTGCCGGAAATGCGGCAATTGTCTTATTTGATGAAAATGGCCTATATTTTTGTGGATGGTATGCTGTTGACTCCGGCCTGTGCTTTGCTGGCATTCTCCAATCATATCGTATATGAGCCTTACATGGATGTCCCGCAACTCTTGTGGTTTATGACACCTGTGTGGGATCAGCAGGCGGCTGGTGTTTTCATGAAGGTTCTGCAGGAAATTACTTACGGAATTGCGCTATGTTTCGTCATTTATAAATGGATCACAACCGAGAGAAAGAGAGAGAAAGTTGAGGATCCTTTTGCGGCCTCGGCCATGAGCCGTTCATTGAAATCGATGAAACCGCGTCAAGGTGAAAACTAGGCCATGACAAGAAAGTTGGGTTATGGGGTTATCGATCTGGACAGCCTTCGGATGCCGGAGGCTTTCTTTTTTGCCAAATCGAAAGGATCTTAATGTGATAAGAACAATCAAATCGTCGCCAAAAGGTCCTTGAGAAGAAGCCTTCTCGTCTCTCTAGATACATGGCTAATTCGTTGTTGGGGCCGACTAAAGCTAGATGGGGCTGGGGACTGGCTCAAGCCAAGTTTTGTTTAAAAGGAGATCGGAATGGAATGATTAGAAAGATTTGTGTTTTGCTCTGTCTATTGTTTGCGGTTACCGTAGGGACGGTTTTTGCACATTCCGTGCTTGTCTCTTCACAGCCGAAAGACGGTGCTGCTGTGACGGGGCCGGTACCGAAATTGAAATTAACGTTTAACACGAAAATAGAGAAAGTATTGAGTTTGAAAGTCATAAAAGAAAACGGGGGGAAGGAACGGAATCCAAAGGCTTCTTCCGACGGAAAATTTGTGAGGACCACATTACAACAACCGCTTAAGAGTGGAAGTTATGAAGTTCATTATCGAGTAATCGGTGAAGATGGACATGCTGTTGAGGGTGAATTTTCTTTCAAAGTAAAGGGTTCCACGGAAGAAAAGCAAGATAATGCTTCTGCTAAGGATAAAAGCGATGATTCTGTCGCAGAACCATCTTCGCTGAATCAAAATGAACAGAGCCAAAACAAGGGGAAGAGTAAGCCGGATGATGGCCAATCAACTGCTTTGAACGGTCCAGGGGAAAATCCGGTGATAATCGGGGTTGTGATCGCGTTAGCGATTGTAGTTATGATCACTTTGGTTCTGCTGTTAAGGAAGAAGAAATAGGGGGAGGTTCGATAGATGGTCGTGGCAACAGAATTTCTGTTGTACGTAAGTTTTGCATTATTGGTCGGTGGTTTGCTGTCTTATGTGATTCCTAAAGAGAAATTGCCGAATATTGAAGTGCCGCAGAGATTGTTGGTTTTCTGCGCCGTGGCTGTGCCGGTGTTTGCTTTCACGCCGATTCTGAGGATTTTTCTCATTTTATCGGAGGGGCGGAGCGAGCTGTGGGTTCAATTCAAGAGCATCTTATTTTCTTTTGAAATTGGGAAAGCCTGGCTGTTTATGCTTGCGGTGGCCATTGTATTGGTTTTGCTGCTCATTTTCAATGATTTAAAGAAAAATCCTTATTTGGCCCAAGTTGCTTGCTTTCTAACATTACTTTTAATTCTGGGGCAGGGGAAGGCGGGCCATGCTTCCACAATTACGGCAATTTCGGGTTTTCTTGCTCATTCTCTACACTTTTTGGCCGTTATGGTTTGGGCGGGTCTTCTTTTTGTTGCCGGATGGTTTTCTCACGGAAGGGACTGGAGACCGTTCGTTAAGTGGTTTACCCCTCTGGCAGTCATTTGTTTTATTGTGTTGATGCTTGCCGGGTTTTGGACAATGACGATTGACATCAATGATTACAATCACCCGGGAGCAAGCGTCTGGTATGAATATAAAAACAGTTGGATTGTCAATTACGGGCAAGCTCTTCTGATCAAGCATCTCCTGGTGATTCCGCTCCTTGTATTCGCCTTTTTGAATGGCTTCTTAATGAAAGGCAAAGAAAATGCACGAAAAATTGCGAGGGTTGAAGGGTGGGTAATCCTTCTTGTATTCGCAGTGACCGGTTATATGGGTCAGCAATATCCGCCTCATCAGATACAATCATTGCTGGCGCAGGGTGGCCCGTCTCCTTTATTCGATGCTATTTACCGGGGAACAATAGACCCTTCAATGACGGTCTCCCTTTCATTCGGTTGGCTTAGTTATGTGTTATTTGCCCTGGCAGTTGCTTTTATTGGCCTCATGGTTTTATCTGTTAAGAAAAATGCTCCAGGTGTTGGAGTCTTTCTGTTAGGACTGCTTGTTGTCGGAAGCGGCTACCTTGGTTTAATGCTGGGGCTTTAAGCCCGTTCATTTCTTTCGGAAAGGTGATCTCAAGTCGGAAGAATGCATAATTTGCCAATCATGATGCAAGCTATGACAAAACATCATGATGGAGGCGGGCAAAATGAAAAAAATGCTTAATGTTATGGGGACGATCCTCAGTGTCTTGGGAATGTTGGCGCCTTCGGTAAATGCTCAGGGAACGATATCTTCGAATCAGGCAAGGACAATCGCCTTGGAAAGAGTGCACGGAGAAATTCTCAATATTGGCCTGGAGCATGAGGAGGATACCCGTGTGTATGATGTTGATATGCGGACGAGATACGGGACAGTAGAAGTGATCATCAATGCCTCGAACGGCCGGATCATGGAAATCAAGAAGGAAATTGAAGGTGCCGCAGATTAATATTTCACATTCTGGCCGGATTCTTATATAATCAGGTTAGAACAGCATAGGCGATGGAGTTCCGCCAAAACCGCCGGGAACGGCTGATGGCTCCTGTCACTGTTACAGTGGCAGGGGTCTGTTTTTTGTTAAGGAGGAGAGCATGCATGGGAATCTATTTACTTGTGGGAGCAGCAGGAATGGCAGGAGCGTTGCTTCGTTATTATGTCAGTATTATGATTGAACCGGGCTGGATGTCGGGATTTCCGCTTGGCACCTTTAGTGCGAATATGATTGGTTCTTTTGTCCTTGGGTGGTTCACAACCTGCATTGTCGCTCTGAAGAAAATGCCGCCTCCTGTGTTAAAAGCTATCGGCACGGGGCTTATAGGGTCATTTACGACGTTTTCCACCTTTAGTGTTGAAACTGTCGAGTTGCTGCAACAGGGGTTGTGGGAAGCAGCTTTTTTATATGTTTTTCTTAGCCTGGCTGGAGGAATGCTTATGGCGGGGCTTGGCTATCATGTTGGCCATTTGATCTATCGAAAGGGGAAATCAGCTTGATTCTGAATAGTGTACTGGTCTTAATCGGAGGATTTTTCGGTGCTGTTTCCCGCTTTGGAGTAAGCCAGTGGATGAACCCGAGATTTTCTTCCGCCTTTCCAGTAGCAACGCTGGCTGTGAATTTATCAGGGGCTTTTTTATTAGGGCTTCTTGTGGGCTCAGGGATCGGGGAAATGTGGTTAAGATTGCTCGGCACGGGCTTTATGGGAGCTTTCACGACCTTTTCGACCTTTAAGCTGGAGAATATTGAGCTTCTTGCGGAAAAGAAATGGAAGTTATTGATCGGTTATTTGGCAGCGAGTTATATCGGGGGCGTGTTTCTGGCCTTTATCGGCATGACCATTGGCCTCCTTTAATGTTTGAAACAACAGGCTTTCGGGCATGAATGAGTGAAGTAAAGGTGAAATATGAAATCATTGCCTTTGATAAGATTTCAAGTGAAGTTCTATTAATCGATTTCACGGTTAAGGGAGGGAAGAATTCTGGGGAAAATCAGCCGTACATTTATACCAATTGGAATTATAGTATTACTCGTTGTATTCTTCTTTGACTTTCGGGAGGAGCCGGCTGTTCCTGATAACTCTGCGGCTTCACCGCAGAAACAGAATATCCCCAAGGAGGATAAGGACCGACCTGTTCCCACTACGAAGAAAAGCCTGGATTCCTTAATCGGGCTCTCCGCAAAACAAGTCAAAAGCAAATTCGGAGGTCCTGCCGGAATTGATCCGTCTGCCTATGGTTATGACTGGTGGATATACAATCAGGATGAGCAGCATTACATGCAAATCGGGGTTGAAGACGGAGAAGTTGTAACTGTTTTTGCATTTGGGAGGAAATTGAACACGAAACCGTTCATAATCGGGAAAAAGAAAGAAGGCTTTCTCAAGAAGGTTCCATTCAAGAGTACAATTTCCTTGAAGGTTAACGGGGGTTCGTACCAATTTGAATTATCCGAGAAGGAGTTAAATGTAAGACCATTGATTTCGGTGGACGGGGTCTCAGCAATTCTTTATTTTGATTCTTTCACTGGAAAGCTGGCCGGTATTCGTTATGTTAATGCGGAAACGTTAGTGAAATTAAGGCCGTATGCCTTATCCTACCGGGGAGTATTAATATCAGCTGGGAAACTGAGCCGAAGAGAATGGGAGTCAATTGAAAGCGGCGAGGAACAGCATATTCTTGATATGACGAATATCATCAGAAGGCGTTTTGGGCTTCCTCCGTTGAAAGGGAATAAAGAGGTTGCGAAAGTAGCCTTTCAGCACAGCAAAGAAATGGCAGTCAAGGACTATTTCTCGCATACTTCACCGACTGCCGGAGGGCTTGGTGATCGCTTTCACGATGCCAACATCGCTTATCAACAGGCTGGTGAGAACATTGCTGCCCATTATACAGATGGGATTTCTGCAGTCTTTGGTTGGCTCAACAGCAAAGGGCATCGTAAAAACCTTCTTCACAAGGCCTACACAGGCCTGGGAGTGGGGGTCTATAAAAAGTATTATACACAGGATTTCATTAAACCTTTCTAATGCGTAGCCGACGGCTCTTTGTAGAGCTGACATTCTTTGACCTGAAGCCGGTGTTTCAGCTGTAGGTATTATTCAAAAGAATACTGTAAAAGAAGAATTGGAAGATTTTTTGACGAAAAAGT
>DASVCO010000225.1:0-6071 GCA_036381575.1 Caryophanales bacterium | reverse complement strand
TAATAATTGCAGCCAAACGAGATTGGCCTCCAAACAAATTATCCTGGCAAAGCCCGGCCAAAAGCATCGCGTTCTCCGCCTCTTCTTGTTGAAATGGATTTTCCCTCAGGACCGCCTCGAATCCCGATTCTTCCAGACTGCCGTTTAATGTGATGTAGCCGGGATCCCTTATGATGTGAAAGCCTGGAAAACGGCCGGAAAGTCCTTCACCAATCTCACTATCCAATAGACGGTTGACTTCAACACCTCTCTCCAGTTCCTTTAATTTATTGACCCGCAGAGAGTTGGTGATTTTCACATTCAGTGAGAATTTATACATAAACCGTGCTGTTTCGTTATAAACGGTTCGAACGGAAGAGGTCGGTGCAAACGGCTTTCCGTGCGGGCCAAGATACTCCAACAACCCTTGTTGCATCAGTTGAGAAATCTTTGGTTTTCTTAATAAAAAGTCGGCTTGAAGCGGATGAATCGGGATTAATGAGTAATCATCATTCTTGCAGTAGTCCGATTTAAAATCGTCGTCCACATCAGGGTCATTCAACAAATCATCTTTGATTAGCGCCGTGGTGTTTTCTGATAAACTCGAAGCTTCTCGTACAATTGAATCATGAGCGCGAAAATAGTGTAATGGAAACCTTCCCTCGAGCTCAGGAGCGTAGATTTTTTCATCATCTTCAGTAATCCCCTGTCGGCTCTTTGGTGTCGGATGAAGCATGTGGCCGAAAATGAGTGACTGTTCCGCCTCGATAAAGTTTGTACCGCGGCCAAACAATTTTTTCTCGTCTTTGGACCGAGCCGCCACATAACCCTCAATATTTTGTTTGCTTAAAATCACCCTCAGCATGAGTTCATCGAGATTGACCTTTCCATTAGCCGAAAGGGAAAGCTCTTTCATTATCAAAGAAACCATCGTGACGTAATCCAGCTCAAGCAGCTTCTCGTTCACAGCATAGTAGATTGGAAAATGAAATAGATGGCGCCCTGTCTCCGACCAGTAACGAAGCGGCAATATTAAATCCATTCCCTGCTTATTTAACGAACTGCGGATCAATCTTTGGACCTTCACATTTTCCAAACATTCAAGTTCAGCTTTTGTCATTTCTGAAACGTTCTCCATCAACCGATAATTTCCGGTTTCTCTCAAATACGAATTCAGAAAGCTTTGGATGGTCGCGCATTCAGCAATTTCCCTATTTTCCCCCACAAGTCTCTCCCCTTTCTTGATCTTCGATCTTTTCTCCCAATATCTGAATATCAGTCAAGATCTGCTCTATGGTCTCAAGGGTTGTTCTTGGATTTAAAAGTGTAAATTTCAAATAAAGTGTACCGTCTATCTTTGTTTTTGCGAAAACCGCTTTTCCTCTGTACAAAAAGGACCGTTGGATCAAGCGGTTGATGGCATTGCTCTTTTCAGCAGCTACCGCCGGACAATAACGAAATACAACTGCATTGATTTCCGGGACATTGAGCCGTTCCAAATTTTTAAAAGAAGAAATCAGATCGGCCGTCTGTTGGGCTAAATCAATGGTATGGTCAATCATCGCAGCAATTTCCCGCCGTCCAAGCGTTTGCAGCGATATGAATAGTTTAAGGGCGTCAAACCGGCGCGTTGTTTGTGTTGATTTGGCAACCAGGTTCACTACCCCGTCCACCTCATCTTCTTCCGGATTCAGATAATCGGCATTTAACCTCATCAATTCAAAATGGCGGGCATCTTTCAAAAGAAACGCTCCGCAACTGATCGGTTGATAAAACAACTTGTGAAAATCGACAGTCAGTGAATCGGCGAATTGAACTCCGTTTATTTTCCTGTGATGAATATCGCTTAACGCCAAAGCGCCTCCGTAAGCAGCATCGACGTGAAGCCACATCTGGTATTGCTCCGCCATGTTTGCCAAGTCGATTAAAGGGTCGATACTCCCAAAGTCAGTCGTTCCGGCCGTCGCTACTATGGCAAACGGAAGAAAACTTTGGCAATGGAGTTCCCTTACTTTATGCTTCAGATCGTCCACGCTCATTCGCTGATTTTCATCCGTTTCTACCGGAACGACAGCTTCCTGGCCGAGACCGAGCTGGGCAGCGGATTGCTGAACCGTGAAGTGTGCATGCTTTGAACACAAAATCCTAAACTGCTTAGCTTCCGGCGGTAATCCATCCCTTTGTACATTCCATCTCAACTGCGTTTTGCAGAAAGAATCCCGGGCAAGCAACAAGCCCATATAGTTTGATTGAGTCCCGCCGCTTGTAAAGACGCCGTCAGCTTCGCCGGAATAGCCAAAGAGAGAACATAACCATTTCACCATTTGAACTTCTAACTGGGTGGCGGCGGGGCTTTGATCCCATGAATCCATAGACTGGTTAGTCGCACTGATCAACATTTCGGCGGCCAGGGCGGGAATAACGACTGGACAGTGCAGATGAGCCAGACAGGATGGATCGGAAACAACCATTGAATGTTCAAGAAATGTATCACTCACATTATTCAGTACTGCCTCCAGATCATTTCCCTTCTCCGGACAAATGGGCAACTTCTCAATCATCCCGGCAAGCATTTCCGGATGAAGTCCGCTGTAAGGCTGTGACTGATTGGCAAACCCATTGATCACAGCGTTTTTTGCCGTAGTCACGGCCTGTTCATAGGCCAACTGACTCGTGTCAGACGAATTGAGGAATAAACGATCAAAGGTACCGGTGTCCTCTTTGAATTTCTCTAATAGTTTCATAGCTGTCACCTAAAGCGAAGCCGTTGCTGTATCAAAAAGTATTTTGTTATCTGAACCTCTAGTGAGAAGCTTTAGCATGTTGATCATCCTTTCCTTTGGCAGGTCATGACCGTTTTAAATGATAATGAATTTCAATCTCATCCGAGATCTATGTCCTCTATTCTAATTGATTATGATTCTCATTATCAATAGAACTTGCGGCCCATTTCTCTTGTTTTCATTTACAATATTGGCCGTTTATTGGAAAGGGGGGGAGAATATGAATGGCAAAGCAGCATAGGTTTCATTACAAGAAACGGGCACTCCTTTGATGAAAAGGGCGCCCGTTTTTTTACCGTTTTCTTTTTATATTTTCGATCACTATTTTACTATGTGGGATGCTTGGCATACTGACCATGCTGAAGCTTAAATCCTGGTCCGGAACTTCGTAAACCATTCGATTCGCAAGATAATCAAGGCTGATCTTCATGATCTCAATGGTGACCCATTCACCGGCACAACGGTGTCCCAACCAGTAATCGCCTCCACCTTGCGGAATAAAGCCAAAGGGACTTCCTTCCCAATTGGCAAACCGTTCCGGACTGAACACATCGGGGTTCTCCCAAATGTCAGGATCGTGGTTGTTTCCATATAAATCAAGCAAGGTTAAAGTTCCTTCTTTAAATTGATAATCGTTCCAGGTAAAGTCTTTCTTTGCCAATGCCGCGACGAAAGGAAAAAAGGGATAAAAGCGCCGAACTTCCTGAACAAACATCCGGGCATCCTTTTCATCGCCGGATTCCAGTTTCTCTCTTTCCTCCGGATAATGGTATACAGCCAACGTAAGGAAATTAATGAATATGGCGATGGCCACGATTGGCCTCAAGATATTGATCACTTCCACGGCGGCTGTCTCCGTATCAAGAAGTTGCCCTTCCAGATCGCGATGCCAGGCAAATACGTACAAGATGGTATCTTGAGACGGATTGATTTCTCCATTACGCACCTTGACAATCAGTTCTTCAATCCACTTATCTACATCATTGCGCGCATGTCTTCCGGCCCAATAGGCGGGCCCAATAGCAGCCGCTGATTCGAACAAGGCGGCTAAATCTTTGGCCCGATTCTTAACCTCATCCTCTTGCAACGGCACTCCTGCCCACTGACAAGCTATTCTGCACAACAATACCTGTATTTCTTCATATAGAATAACCCGATCCATTTGTTCCCATTGATTGATGACCTTCTCCCACTGTTCTTTTGTAATGTCGGTCAACTTTTGAAGGTTGTCAGCAGACATAACAGACATTAACATATCCTTGCGATGTTTATGGGCGGCTCCGTCCAACGTCTGAACACCGTTTTTGCCAAAAAATGATTTGACCACCCGTTTGGGGATAGCTCCCTGTCTTTTAAACCTTTCATTGTCATAAAAAACTTCCGCGGCTTCAATTCCTCCCATGCAAACCGCTTTTTTCCCAAACAATCGGGTCTCGAAGAGGTCTGAATGAAAACTGCGCCGCCTGTTCGGTATGTACATATATCCTTCTCTCATTAGGCTCAAGGTATGGTCCATTCCCTCTTCCCTCGGCATTTGATTTGTATTTGACATATACCCATCTCCATATTCATGAATAATGGTCTTATTCTTTGTAAACATTTCACTGTTTATTCTTCATCAACACTTAAACGGAGTAAGGAAAATCCTTACTCCGTTTCTTTACGTAAACCCTTCTTTTTTCTATGAATGAACAAATTCTCTCACCTGTTCTTCAGGAATCGCACCGACAGAACGATTGCTTTCTTCTCCGTCTTTAATCAAAATCATTGTAGGGATGCTCTGCACCCCGAAATCAGCTGCTAAATCCCCCGCCTGATCAACGTCAACATAATAAATGTCTACGTCTGTTTCTTCTTCGGCTACTTTTGAGACCACCGGCCTCAATTGACGGCATCCCGGTCACCAATCCGCACCGAACTCAAGCACAATAGGTTTCGTTGCATTTTCTATGACAGTTGAATATTCTTCACTCGTAATCGATTTTGTCATTTTTCTGCTCCTTTTCACATTATTTTTTTCAAACCGTTCCTCTTATGAAACAGTGACGTTTTGTTCCACTTCCCGCTCTTTAATATTAGCCTGCGGTTGAAGGAGACTTGGATCGAAAGCTTTCAAAGCAAGGCCTTCCTTCACCCGATTCGGCCAATCCGGATTGGCAAGTGCTCCAGTCCCAAGCGTAATAAGATCCGCATCACCGGAGGCTACCAACCGATCAGCTTTTTTCGGTTCTTCCAGATTCCCATTAGCAATGACTGGAAGGCGCCCGTATTTCTTCGCTAACGCCGCCAATGATAATCCTTCGTTAAACGCTGGTTCAATCGCGTGATGATCCGTCACATGAATGAAATCAACGCCCGCCTCCGCAATGGCCTCAAAAATCAAGGCTGCATCAGCTTCACCGCTTGCCCACTTATGAGTGTAGTCGTTTACCTTACCTTGTGAGAGGCGAATGCCTACCGGAAAGTTCTTTCCAACCGCATCCCGGACAGCATGAATGACCTCTTTGGCAAAACGCAGGCGGTTTGTCAGGGTTCCCCCATATTCATCCGTCCGTTGATTTGTATAATCGGTCAAGAATTGATCAATCACATAGCCGTTAGCTCCATGGATTTCAACGCCATCGAAATCTGCCCTTTTCGCTCGCACAGCTGAATCGGCAAAAGCTTCAACCGTATCCTGGATTTGCTGCACTGTCATTTCTTGCGGGACCGCAAACTTGCCGCTTCCCCCGTAAAATTCAAGTTGTTCCCCTTTCGGCTGAACAGCGGAAGGTGCAATTGTGGTTTCGGTATAATCATTCCCCTGGGACAAGGCACCAGCGTGCATCAGTTGAGCAAACATGAAGGCACCGTGTTTATGAATTACATCAGTTACCCTCTTCCACCCCTCAATATGATTTTCATTGGCGATTCCAGGTTGCTGGAAATACCCCTGGCTGTGTGACTCATCCAGGTATAACCCTTCCGTGAAAACAAGGGAAAAACCGCCCGCCGCATATCTTTCGTAATAGTGGACCATCTGCTCGGTTACCTGTCCGTCTTCCGTTCCGCTTGTCCGTGTCATCGGTGAAACGGCTATTCGATTTCTAAGATTCAACCTGTTTAAATTGAAGTCTTGAAAAAGCGATTGATGTTCGGAAAATGCCATTGGAGATTCCTCCTCATTCTTTGCTGGCCAATGTAATTTCCAATGATAAAGCAAACTTTTTTCATTTTCAAAAGTAGTGCCTGGGAACCCCCGTTTTAGTATCACCCATAAAAATCGCATTATGAAAAAAGGTCTTTGAAATGCGCTGTCGCTTCTTTCCT
>DASVCO010000224.1:0-23700 GCA_036381575.1 Caryophanales bacterium | reverse complement strand
GCCGGTCCCTTTGTTACACCGACCACTTCCGCGTTCACATTGAAATTCTCCAATGTTTCAGCAAGTCTTTCCCGCTGTTCTGTAATCCATCCGTCATCCTCATCAGCTTGCCGTTGCGGCCTGCTCAATAAATCAATCGGAGGCAGCCGGGATTCACCGGTTTCAATTCGAGGAGAGCCCGAGTGATCAGCAGTTTCTTTATCCGACTTGAGCATGACTACATTATAAGGAACCGACTCCGCCAACTCCTTATCAGTACTTCCCGCTATGTAGGCATCTTCTTCATTAGGCTTTGGCTCTTCAATGTCCAGGTGTTGTTCCGTTACGGTCCCAGTCAATTCTTCGCTTTCTTCTGTCTTTATCTCATTCGGAACCCGCTCTGGCTCTTTATTTTGTTCGACGCCGCTTGCTTCTCGCTCAATAACTTCAACTTCTTCAACCTCCGCAATTTCGGATGTATGATCGCTTAATACCTCATCATTTGCATCAGCTGAATAACCGTAGAAGTATAAATGTTCAAGCGATGACGCGTTGCGGTCACTATTCCCATCCTTTTCCGGGGAACTTTCTCTCCTGTCTTTTCGTCTTTCCTCCCGGTCTTTCAAAGAATGAACGCGCCTTTCTCTTTCATCCCCGCTCTCACCCTTTTCAAGAGAAGCCAGAGTCCGGCTGTCTGTCTTCAATCCTGATTGATCCCGGCTCCGCCTCTCGGAGACCTGCCTTTTCCGAAAACCGTGAACCGGTGAGGGCACATCGGAAGCATGAAAATCAACGCCGGTGAATTTTGGCCTATCGGGCGGGGTGGGGTCTTTTTCTGGAGACGACCGGCGGCCCCGCCTCCCTGCCCGATTTTGATCGGAAAACCGTTCACGTCCACGTTCGGGTTTCTCTTCACTTGGGCTTGGCCGTTTTCTATTCGGAGAAACGCTTCGTTTCTCAGCCTCCCCAGTCTTCGGCAATCTGTTCTTTCGTTGCTGACGCGAACGGACCGGCATTTCCCCTTTATGATCCTCTATTATCGGCACACGGACATGCTTCGCCTTTGGATAATGGCTGAGCATCCGCGGCTGAGCACCGCGATGTCCTTCCTCAATTCGGCCTGTACGCCTTTCAGGTCGCCAGGTCTCCTCTTCCACAATTTCTTCAGTGAAAAGGTTCAGAAACCTTTCCCATAAGCTATTCGTCATGATGATCCCCCGCTAGTCCAAACCGGGTACTACCCTGGTTCGGGCAAAAATCAATGTAAACCGGGATTCCGCTGAATCCTTTTTCCGAGTGCTATTCCTTCTCTTTATTCATTAAATATTGGCGGAAGAAATCTTCGCCGACTTTATATTCATCTGTCAAGACAAGGATTCCTTTCTCTTGGGGCGCATCCGGAAGATCAAGCTCGCGTGCGGCGCAAATCATGCCATAAGAATCAATGCCCCTCAGATTGGCTTCCTTGATCAACGTCCCGCTTGGCATAACGGCCCCTACACGAGCCACTACAACCTTCTGGCCCTGTTCAACATTCGGAGCACCGCACACAATCTGTAACTCCTCATGGCCAGCTTCCACCGTGCACACGCTCAACTTATTCGCATCAGGATGCTTTTCTTTGTCTTTTACATATCCCACGACAAAATCGGGAGTCTGATCCGGAGACAATTTATCACTGAAACCGTTGGCTTTTAACACTTCATTGATCAGATCCACAACCTGTTCCGAGGTCTCAAGCACACCGTTCCCCTCAACGGAACCATATTTTGAAATGCTGAACAAGTTAAATCCTGCCGTTTTCTTCGTTTCTTTATCAAACAGGCGCACCGCGTCACCTTTCTTTTCAAACCCCTGATTTTCCCGGGGAAGATCGACTAGTGACACCATCAACGTATCTCCAATTCCGTTTTTATTATAAAAAACGTTCACACCTTACACCTCTTTAGCTACTTTTTCGGTTTCTTCCTGGCCATAATAAAGATTGGCTCAAGTTCTTCGTTCTCATAAATAAACGGCAACGCCGTAATCGGCACCCTGCCCTTTGAGAAAAAGGACATCGCCATTTGCCCGAGAACATCGTATCCTTCTTCATTCTTGATATCGCCAAAAATGAGGACATCCTGGTGAGGAACCGCTACTGTCAAAGTTCCTTTCGCCTTCTCGGCCATTTCCTCAAGCAGGGATTGATTCAGAATTCTGCTTGCATCATAGCCGTCATTTTCGTTTACGAAGTAAAATATATTGCCCGCGACCTCATCTTTCTTCAACGGGTTCTCCAGTGAACGTAAATTGAAACGGGCCATTTCCTTAATGGTGCCTTCCGTCCATTCCTGTTCATCCATCATTGCCCGATCAATAAGGCGATAAGATTGATCAAGGTCAACAGCATAATAGATCCGGGTTTCGGCTGTGTGTTCCTCAAACAGCAACGGCTCCCCGCTTTTCGTTTCTTTAGGAAACGAGGTTGCACGAATCACCGGGAAAACCTTCTTTTCTTTCCCATCCAGAACCTGATCCTGAGTCATTGCCGCCAGGCCTTGCTCGACATGGTGGACAACATCGTCAATAATCGACTGGTTCTCTTTCTCATACTTACTGATTAACCCTGGAAGCGACAGAGTCATTCCTTTCCCTGTGCGTACGTCTTCAATACGGAGCTTGTCCTGTTGCCTGTCAAAGGAAAACCTCCACTCCGGCCGCTTCAGGCGGGCTTCAAGCTTATTCTTCATTTCAATACTGTTCAATTCGTTCACTTCCTTCCGTCAGGCTTGGCAAGCAAACAAACCCGTGTGTTCCATCTTCGGACCAATAATTAAGCTTCGTCTTCCGTATACTCACATACTGTTTCGGTTCCTAGTCCGCCACGAGCATTCCAGATTGCTTCAATCCTCATATATTTCGGTTTCAATAAAGCGACCAGGTCTTCCAGGATTCGGTTCGTTGCATGCTCCTGGTAGATCCCCACATTCCGAAAGGAAGTTAAATAATACTTCAACGACTTCATTTCAACAAGATGCTCATTCGGAATGTAACGAATTCTCATATCGGCATAATCCGGCAGCCCTGACCACGGGCACACTGACGTGAATTCACTCGTCGGAATAGTTACATCCGTTGCCTTTCCGGGATATTCATAAGGTATTGTTTCAAGGATATCAACCAATATGACCTCTTCGGACTGTGTATCAAATCGAATATTTTCATATTTGCTGTGATTTACTTCTACTTTCCCCATCTTCTATACATCCTTTCCTTTTCCAGACCCATTTTGATATATAAACGAAATCCATTCATGACTTACTTTCGTTCCCTTCTAGAACGCCTTGCTTGATTTCATGAACTGAATCATCATCTATTTTACTATATCATTTTAACAAGAAAGGAGAAATTGAAAAATGCCCCTGAAACCATTAACGATTTTTTGATTCAGCCGATAATAGGAATAGCTTCATAATTTTTTCAGCAAACGGGGGTCCAACAGATGAAAGAAAAGATCAACTTGACGATTCGCAACAGGGTAAGGCTGATGTTATTGATGTCTCTTGCCGGCATTATCATCATTATCGGATTTACTTTTTACTTTTTCTATTCGCAAAGCAACATGAACAACAAAATGAACGAGCTAAATGAAACGCTCCAACATAGCCGGTCTATTTATATTAATATGATTCGGGCCAGGGAATACGAGCACTCCTACTTCCAGGAACCGAAAACATCTACTGAAGAAAAATTGAAAGCTCTGGTCAATGACATTCAGAAAAACTCGGAAAAATGGAGTAAGGAGAAAAACGGCAAGAAGATTGCCGGGCAGTTCAAAAAAATCAACAAAGCTGCCGCAAACTACTTATCTTCTTTCAAGGTACTGGCAGCATCGCAGGAAATTATCGGGTATTCAGCCGACTCCGGCCTGAGAAAGAGCATGGATGAAAGCCTGGCATCATTCAAAAAGCTGATTGGTTCCGGTTATCCGGAGTTGCAAAAGCAGGTCTATCTCCTGGAAATGTACCAGACCAAATACATAGCCGACCAAAATGAGAAAGCCTATGCCTCCTTCCAAAAAGCGACGAGTGAATTTAGAGATTTGCTGTCAGCTTCCGGCTTAGCTTCTGAAAAGAAACAGACGATTGAAACGGAGCTCTTGAAATACACAAATTCATTCAGTACTGTTCAAGGCGCCTATTCAACAATGAGCGGCACAGCAGCGAATTTCGAAAAGACCGCCGCTGAAGTTGAAAATAATGTAGCTTCCATCGTTGCACAATTGGAGGCTCAAAAGCAAGATATTGCCCAACAACAAGCAAATTTGAAAAACTTGCTGACGACTCTGCTAATCATCATCAGCGTTATTGTTCTTGGTCTGTTGGTTTTCTTTGGCTTATGGTTGTTACGGTCGATTAACGGCCCGATCAAGTCCCTGAAAGATGGAGCAACCATTATCGGTGAAGGAAATCTTGCTTATCGCGTGAAACTAGACAGCAAGGACGAAATGGGAGAGCTTGCGGCAACCTTCAACAACATGGCTGGCAAAATGCAACGTTCCATGCAAAAGGTTCTCTCCTCCGCCGACCGTCTTTCCTCTTCATCACAGAACCTGGCTGCGGTCTCTGAAGAAACGACCGCGCAGGCCAACGAGGTCAATGAAGCAGTTTTGCAGGTTTCCGCCGGCGCCCAAAGCCAGGCCCAACATCTTGAAGAAAGTACAGAACTTATTTCATCTGTCACAACAGCGGTTAATGAAACGGCCGCTCACGGCAGCCAAATCGCGGAAGACTCGGCTAATGCCGAGAAAGAAGGCAAAGCCGGTCTTGAAACAGTTAATCAGCTAAGCCAAACGTCTGATCAATTTATTGAACTGTCGTCCCGATTAATAGACGAAGTCCAGAATACAAACGAACAGTCCAAAGAAATCGATTCTATCGTCCAGACAATCAAAGAAATTGCCGGCAATACCGATTTACTGGCATTGAACGCTGCCATCGAATCAGCGCGGGCCGGAGAAGCTGGCAAAGGGTTCGCCGTAGTAGCAGCTGAGGTCAGGAAACTGGCCGAACGCTCGAAAACCGAGGCCCAACATATTCAGAAGCTCGTTAACACGATTGGCGGCCAGATGGCCAAGCTTTCGGAAGAAGCCGGGCAGTTGAACGAGTATCGCGAGGAACAGAATACTTCTGTAAAACAAACAAAGAGTGCTTTCGAGAAGATTGTGGCTAATGTCGGAGCCATAAACAAAAGAATTATGGACACACAGGAAGCGATTGGCCAAGTTGAAGCCTCCAACCAAAACCTCTCCGCCAAATTGGAAGAGGTAAGCGCAATTTCCGAAGAATCGGCAGCGAGTGCCGAGCAGGTTTCCGCTTCAAGCGATCATCAGAAGGAAGCGATTGAGCAAGTAAACCAGGCTGCATTTGAATTGCAAAACATCGCTATGGATTTACAGCAAGAGGTCAGCCTTTTTCAATTAATTAATGACAATGTTGAAACTGATGCAGGAAAGCTTGTGGAAGAGGCGGAAATAGAAGAAGTTGACCAGGAAAACACACGATTCGAAACAGATACGGTTATCGAAGAGGAACTTGGCAACCAGGAAGCTTTCAGAGCCGAAAAAGAAACGGCCGGGACAGAGGAAATTCCATCCGAAAATACAGACGAGGAAAAGCATAAGAACTGAATCGGCAAGAAACGTCCTTTGTGATTCGCAAAGGGCGTTTATGTTAAAATGGCGAAAAAGCGGAAAGAGGGATCTAGATGGAATTGACCGTTTATTTAGCAGGGCAGATTCACGACAATTGGCGAGACGGGATCAAAAGCGGAGCCAAGCAACGAAACTTGCCGATTCAGTTCGTCGGACCTATGGAAAATCATGATCGTTCCGATAATATTGGAGAAGAAATTCTTGGAACCCAGCCCGACAAAGTATTCAAAGACGAGGCGGCTTCCGCTGTCAATAATCTGCGCACCCAGGTGCTGCTTGGTAAATCGGATGTCGTTATCGCCCTGTTCGGAGAGAAATATAAACAATGGAACACCGCGATGGACGCTTCTGCCGCCATCACACTTGGAAGGCCGGTCATTCTCGTTCGTCCGGAATCACTCCACCACCCACTGAAAGAACTCGCCAGCAAAGCACAGGTAGTTGTCGAAACACCCGAACAAGCTTTACAAGTCCTATCCTATATTTTCGAAACGGAATAATACTACAGCCGTCCCCAAAGCGGGACGGCTTCTTTTTCAAGCTGCTTTTCCCTCCGAGTATTCGCTTTCCCGTAAATCGTAGTAATAGATTTTCGGCAGGCGGACATGAACCCAATAATCATGGAACATTGACGTTGCTGTAAACATAATCAATTGCCAATCAAGTTCCTCCCAAATTGATATCATCCCCTTATACAATGTAAATTTCCCTGGTTCTATGTATATCATCAGCAAAGGTTGTCACATACCAAAAAAACGCCCCTCGAAAGGAGCGCCCTTCATTCATGCCTGATCATTTTTCCGAATAAATTCATACTGGCCGGCCAGCAGCCGGACAATGTGGACATAAAGTTCTCTGCGTGTCATCTGACCGTCTGTGAAAATTCCGACGGCCCCTTCTTTTTGCCGGACATTCCGTCGGGCGGTAAATCTGTCAATCAGATCGCCTAATTCCCGGCCAGCGCGAATTCCATCGGCAATTTCCTCCGGAAGCGGATACCTCGCCCCGGCAGCCACAACCTCGCGGCCGTTTCCATCAACCAGGGCTCCCCAATTAACAGAAAGCAAACCCGCCTCGCTCTCCATTACACCGCCTTCAAGGCCGATACCGAAAGAAGCACCTTTCCTGACACACGCCTTCGCCCTATTCAAAGCTCCAGTTCTCGTTTCCTCATCTGACATCGGCTGATTTGAAACACCGGAAGGGACCTTAACGCCCCGAACTTCCTCGTACACTTCACGAACAGCCTCTACCTTCGCCGGATTCGCTGAACCTACCACTACATTAGCCATATTATTCATGCTCCAAGTCAACCATTTTTGCGAATGGCATCCACCATATTTTGATCAGTTGTTTGGACTAGCTTAACCAATAATTCCTTGGCCGCCGCATAATCGTCCACATGGACAATGGAGGATGAAGTATGGATGTACCGCGAACAAACACCAACCACCGCTGATGGAACACCACTTCCCGAAATGTGTACGCGTCCGGCGTCTGTTCCACCCTGGGAGATGAAATATTGATAAGGAATGTCATTTGATTCCGCTGTATCAAGCACGAAATCCCGAATACCGCGATGTGTCACCATCGTGCGGTCGAAAATCCGCAGCAAAGCCCCTTTGCCAAGCTGGCCAAAAGCTTCTTTATCACCGGAGGCATCATTAGCCGGAGAAGCATCCAGGGCATAGAAAATATCCGGCTCCACCATATTAGCCACTGCTGCTGCGCCGCGCAATCCGACCTCTTCTTGAACCGTCGCTCCCGAATACAGCCTGTTCGGCAAAGTTTCATCCTGCAATTCTTTCAACAGCTCCACCGCGAGGCCGCAACCATAGCGATTGTCCCAAGCCTTCGCCAATATTTTCTTCTCATTGGCCATCGGTGTGAATGGGCAAATCGGCACAATTGAAAGCCCGGGCTTCACGCCAATCCGTTCTGCGTCTTCTCGATCATCTGCCCCAATGTCAATAAGCATATTCTTGATTTCCATTGGTTTCTTTCGCTCTTCGTCCGTTAACAAATGCGGAGGAATTGATCCTACCACACCAATGATCGGGCCATTGTCAGTCATAACCTGCACACGTTGTGCCAACATGACCTGATTCCACCAACCGCCGAGAGTTTGAAACCGAATCATGCCGTTATCAGTGACCTGTGTCACCATAAAGCCCACTTCATCCATATGACCGGCAACCAGCACTTTGGGACCGGAAGCGCTGCCATTTTTCACACCAAATACGCCGCCAAGACGATCCTGAATCACTTCATCCGAGTATTTCTCCAGCTCCCCCCGCATAAAGTCACGGACGCGATGCTCAAATCCCGGGGCCCCTTGCAATTCCGTCAAGGTTTTGAATAATTGCAGTGTCTCTTCGTTCATCGAAAATCCTTCCCCTCTATGTATGCTTCTTTCATTCTATCGAAACGGCTGATTTATTTCCAGTTCCGAAATATATTCAGCAATTTCCCCGTAGGCTTCAACCTTATTCTGAGGAAGCGGGAACTTCCGCTGAATAAAGTGAAAAAGAAACACCACCCGGCGGGCAGTGTTTCCCAATGCTTCTATTCAATCAATCCTTTATCCTTCAAGAACTGTTTGGCGACTTCTTCCGGTTTCTTCCGCTTGATATCGACCAAACCGTTCAAGTGGCGCATCTCTTCATCAGAGATTTTTCCTTTCAATTGATTCACGACTTCTGCCAGTTTCGGATAGGCCTCAAGTACATCCATGCGAACGACCGGTGCTGCATAGTACGGAGGAAAGATGTGCTTGTCATCCACAGTTGTCGCCAAATTGTATTTGTCGAGCCGAGCATCTGTTGTAAATGCCGGAATCACATCGACTTGCCCTTCATCAAGCGCCTTGTACATCAGTCCCGGTTTAAAACTCTTATGGTCTTTGAAATGATACCCATAGGCTTCCACCATGTAATCATATCCGTCAGGACGACCGTAAAACGTAGCCGGCCCTCCGAAAATCATATCCTTGGAATACTGGACAATATCAGAAGCTTTCTTGATTCCGTATTTATCGGCTGTTTCCTGGCGTACAGTAATCGAGTATGTGTTTTGAAAACCGAGCGGCTGCAGCCAGGTCAAATTGAATTGCTTTTCGTAGGCCTGTTTCGTTGTTTTGTATATTTCCTCAGCAGACTGGCCCGGTTTAAATTCCTTGTCCAGAACGGCAAGATAACCTGTTCCCGTATATTCAACATACATGTCGATATCGCCGTCTGTGATGGCCTGTTGCAAAACGTTGGTTTCGCCAACACCTTCATCGACTGTCACAGGAATATCGGTTTTCGCCTTAATATAATCTGCCAGGATGTAAGGTAAAATCCTTTGTTCCGTCCATGGCTTTCCGGAGATCACAACCGGGTCTCCGCCGCCTTCAGCACTGTCACCACCGCCGCCGGAACCACATGCCGACAATACCATAATCATAGCAACGAGCATAAATACAAGCTTTTTCACAACATCACCTCTAAATATTTTTCTTGATTCCACGGGGAGTCGCTTTCCGCTCAACCCATCTCAAAAAACCGTCAAACACAAGGGCCAATAACGCAGCCGGAATCGCTCCGGCCAAAATCAAATCTTTCCGAAGGGTTCCAAGACCTGTTGCAATTAAATCTCCAAGCCCGCCGGCGCCAATAAAAGTCGCAAGCGTTGTTACGCCGATAGTGATGACTGTGGCCGTACGCAATCCGGCCATTATAACCGGAAGGGCCAGCCGTAATCTGATCTTGAACATCACCTGGTTGCTGGTCATGCCCATTCCTTTCCCCGCTTCAATGATAGACTGGTCTACCCCGACTAACCCGGTATAAGTATTGCGAAGAATCGGCAACAAACTGTAAATCGTAAGTGCGACAATCGCCGAGTCTTTCCCGATTCCAAGAAAGGGAATCGTAATCATAAAAGCGAGAAGCGCAATACTGGGAATCGTCTGAAACAAGGCGGTTATCGTAATAACGGGTTCGGCCAGTTTCTGCCTTCGCGAAAGGAAAATACCGAGCGGTACAGAAATTAACGTTGCGATGATAATCGAGGTAATCGACATGACCAAATGTTCCCTGAGTGCAATCAAAA
This sequence comes from Caryophanales bacterium, assembly GCA_036381575.1. Taxonomy (GTDB): domain Bacteria; phylum Bacillota; class Bacilli; order Bacillales; family DASSOY01; genus DASSOY01. The sequence continues at coordinate 13,931 of DASVCO010000224.1, read as the reverse complement.
TCTCGATTCGACGGTCCATGACCGTTTGGATGAAAATCTCAAAGAAACTTTGTTCATCCATTGGCTCCACCCCCTTCTCGATGGTGGCGCTGGGTCATTCCCGCAAGCCCTCGCATCATGCTGGAGCGTGTGATCAGGCCCACCAATTTATCATCTTCAACAACCGGAATGGTGCGCACCGCGGGATTGGAGAAAATTTCGGCTACCGAGGGATACGCCACATCGGGACGAACAATTGAAACATCGGTTTCCATGATATCCTGCAGCTTCTTATCTTCATCACGATAATAGTTCTCCAATGTGTCAAGAAAGACTACTCCCTGGAAGTGATGATCTTTATCGGTTATGTATAAACTGTCTACACTGTAGGATTTCATCAATTCCAGACCTTCTGCCAGTCCGCGCGTGGGTCTGGCCACCGCAACCCTCTTCATCATCAGGGACCTGGCTGTTAAAGAGGCATCATCATCAGAAGATAAACGATCTTCACCGATGAATTCACGAACAAAATCATTGGCCGGCCGGCGTAAAATATGGTCGGAATCATCGATCTGGAGGATTTCCCCATCTTTCATAATCACGATCCGATCCGCGATTTTGATCGCTTCATCCATATCGTGAGTTACGAACACAATCGTTTTGTGAATTTCCTGCTGGAGGCGGACCAACTCATCTTGCAGTTGTTCCCGGCTGATGGGATCAAGGGCGCTGAAGGGCTCGTCCATTAAAATAACCGGGGGCTCTCCGGCAAGAGCACGAATCACGCCAATGCGTTGTTGTTGGCCGCCGCTTAATTCAAATGGATAACGTTCGCGAAACACTGAGGGATCCAAACCAACCAAATCCAGTAATTCATCCACCCGTTTTTGATATTTTTCTTTTGGCCACTTTTTCAGCTTTGGCACAAGCGCTACATTTTCGGCAATCGTCATATGCGGCAAAAGGCCGATCTGCTGAATCACGTATCCGGTGTTGCGTCGAAGTTTAACGGGATCCATCTTCGAAATATCTTCTCCGTTAATGGAAATTGAGCCTTCCGAAGGTTCAATCAGGCGATTGATCATCTTCATGGTAGTGGTTTTCCCACAGCCAGACGGACCAATCAGCGTCAGCAGTTCACCCTCACGAACGCGAAAACTGATCTCCTTCAAAGCTTCCGTACCATCAGGGTACTTCTTGCTGACATTTTCAAATGTAATCATCGATTCACCTCAATTTTAGGTCTACTCCGGGGTCCCCGAAAAGCGTTTTTTATTTTTTTGGGGGGCGTATTGTAGGGCAGTTCGATGTTGCAAAAAGGGCATAGCGTTCTTAGTGGACCTCATTAAAAACACTCATATTCGTTGGGTAGTTGATAGGAAATGATGGGATGATTTCATTACTGGCTTTTTTATTATAACAAACCATCCCGAAGTTAGAAAATATTCGACAAATTTTCTTTGGAGCCACAGCCCTCACATAAGTGCTGAACGGACTCCGAACGTAAAGCTTCTTTCCCGGGAAAATCAGGTCCAATCAATAGATATCGCATAAGGAATTGGATCCCTCGCACCCGCTTCCTTAAACCCCTTGATCCGTAAGCGGCAGCTGTCACACACTCCACACGCTGTCTCGTTACCTTGATAACAGGAAGTTGTTAAATGATAAGGGACACTGAGGCGCAGCCCTTCCTCAACTGTTTCTTTCTTTGTCAGGTCAATTAAAGGGGATTGAATTTGAATGGATTCTCCGGTCACACCCGTTTTGGTCGCCAAATTCACAGTCTTCTCCATGCTTTCAATGAATTCCGGACGACAGTCCGGATAACCGCTGAAATCGACTGCCGACACTCCGATTATAACGGCTTCAGCTTTCATGACTTCAGCATAAGCGCTGGCCAGTGACAGAAAAATCATATTGCGGGCAGGTACATAGGTTGCCGGAATTTCATCCTCTGCCCCCTCTGTTGGGACGGTTAACGAATGATCAGTTAGTGCACTTCCGCCAATTTGATTGAAAAACCCGATGTCGACTATTCGATGTCGTTCTTGCGCCCCAAAGAACTCCGCCACTTTCCTGGCTTGCTCGACCTCACGGTCATGCCGTTGGCCGTATGAAAACGTAATCGGATACAGGTCATATCCTTTTTCTTTCGCTATTCCCATGCAAGTTGTGCTGTCAAGCCCTCCGCTAAGCACAACCACAGCTCGTTTCGTCATTTTTATACCCCTCTTTGATTCGGATCCCAGATCATTTTATGCAGTTGCATGCTGATTTTCACATCCGGGAGTGGCTCATTCAATACTTTCTCAACAAGCCTCTTCGGCTCCATCAATTCCCATACAGGGCTGAATAGTACCTGCCCCTGCTTGTGATGCTGCTTCACAATATTAGCAGCCAACCTGAAGTCATCGTCGCCGCCAATGACGAATTTCACTTCATCCTGCGGCTCAAGGAAATCAAAATTCTCGTTAACCATTTTGTTCATCTCGCCGGACGCCGGCAACTTGTAGTCCGCTACAAAACGGATCTTCTCTTTCCACGCGGCTTTTTCCTCACGCATCGCGGCGTAAGGCTCCAGATCAATCGCTCCATTCGTTTCAATATGAATGTCCGTGATATGCTCCAGATCAGCCATGGCCGCAAGGAGCGCGGCAGATTTTTCACGATGGATCAATGGTTCCCCGCCTGTAAAACAAATCCGGCGGCTCGAAAACCTGTTGATTTCCTCAACAATCTCAGCGATGGTTGCATCAAATTCCGGCTTATCAGGCGCATAGCTGTATGGCGTATCACACCAACTACAGCGAAGGTTACAATGAAACGCCCGCACAAATACCGTCGGAAAACCCGCGGCAGACCCTTCACCTTCTATAGTTTCAAAGATCTCTACCATCGGCAGTGTCCAATTCATATAGGTCTCTTTGTCTGGAAGCGTCCATCTGTCTACTTTAATCGGCACTTTCCATCCACTCCCGTTTCAATGTTGCGTAACTCGTCGGTGTCTCATACAGGACTAACTCCTCAAGACGATGCCCTTTTGCCTTCAATCCTTCACGCACAAGAGACTGATCAAGCTGTTCCCAGACCCAGACGATCATATTCTCAGCCGTCGTGTTCATGTTCGGCAGCACTTCATTTAAATAACGATGGTCCAGCTTTGCCTTGATGGTCTCATTATACATCTTCTTGATATCTTGAAAGTCGACCGCAAATCCCTGCTCGTCAAGAAAACCGCTGATTGTAATCACCAGTTGATACGTATGACCGTGAAGGCTTCTGCACTTCCCTTCATAGGCATGGAGATGGTGGGCGGCATCGAATGTAAATGTCTTTGTAACGGCCACCCGCTTGCTATGGTATCTCAGCTCGCTTTCTTTAATATCGCGGCCAAGTTGTTCAATTTTTTTCGGAATGTTAAAATTCATATCAAAACAACCCTTTTGTGGAATCCTATCATCATCTAGACAGTTTAACAAAATCGACACGGAAAAAGAAGAAAATTGTTTGGTAAATCCGGTTTTCTTCGCTATACTAAGAAAATAGAGCCCGATAAAATCAAAAAAGGGGACAAGGACACAATGAGCTGGAAAAAGACATTCCTTGCCGCAGGATTCGGCGTATTGGCCGGTTTGCTGTTACAAAGACAACTCGACAGCGGGGATATTTCTCCCGAGATCGCATTGAAAAAAGTGAAACGTTTCGTAGGCGGTTCTCATCAAATTGACGGATCATGGGTACATATGCAGCCCGAAACTGTGGAACGATTTGGGTTGAATTATACAGTTTATCGAGGCGGCATCACGGCCTCAACAGACAATCAAGTCAGACATTACAATTTCCTTGTAGATGCTGAGACCGGAACTGTGATTGAATTCACCCCCGATGAAATATAAAGAAAACCTGGCTTGTGCCAATTCTTTGGCGTAAATAGGCTTAGTTTCGCTTATCTATCTACTTAATCGTGTCTCCATCGTCGATCTTCCTCTTCGCTGACACGATATATCCGTCTTACGTGATATACTTTCTGATAAGGTAAACAAACCCCGGACTTCTCTGAGTCCGGGGTCTTTTTTCATATTGATTTAACTGTACTTATTCTTGCCTACACCGTCCATTAAATTATTCTCAAGTTTGTAGGATAATACGGAATGTCTCCGTTTAGCCCAGACGAAAGCAAAATAAGCGGGAATCAGCAAAATCAAAAAGAGCAGGATAAGAACGTTGGCTACCTGAACGTTTTCACCGATTTCATCTTCGTACTGAGCTTTATAATCTACTGCCGGCTTGATCTTCACGGCCGTTTTAGCCGGAACGATTTCCCCCGCTTCAGGGTTGTAATAAATCACTTCCGTATGGCTTGTAAAGAAGATCTCATCCCTGACCGTCTGAAAATGGGCGACTGCCATTTTCAATGTAGAGATGTCTTTTACCGGTTTGTCTAAATTGACGGTTTTCACATGCTTTAGCGTAAGCGACCCTTGATCATAATCATAGTGAAGGTTGGCGACCTCTTTATTGACCGCTTTATACATATCGCCCGATGTTTCTTCGGCACCGGCTGTGCCGATGAGGGCGAATAGCATCACAAGAACCGCCGTTGTTGCTGCAAAAGATTTTTTCAAGATTGATTCCTCCCATATTACATATAATCACTGCTCCTATTATAACAGTTTGCTGTAAAAATGGCATTTTTATTTATCTTTATTCACTAGAGGCCGCCTGCTTCTTCAAATGGTAAAATAAATGAAATTTCTTTTATGTTTAGGGGGAAAAGACCCCCGGCTAATACAAGGTAGACCGCCGCTTGCAGCGGCAAAATGCAAGTGATCCACAACCTACCTTAAAAGAAAAAACACTTTTTTTGCCCCCGAAGCAGGCGCAAATATGCCAAGCCGCATTTCATAAAGTTCATAGAAATGTCATTTCATTCCCGGGCGAAATCCTTGACCCAATCCGGGAGTTCTCCGGTTTTATAAACCCTTTGCACCTCGGTCTCAAGAATGCCGAGAGCCTCTTCCTCACCGAAAGGATTATGAAGATTCACTGTCGGTAAAGTCATGCTTTCGTATTCATAATCATGGGTCAAAGGCTTCACCGTCTTCTTAAAGGCGGTATCCACATTTTGAGCATATTTTCGAATCTCGTACAGTTGTTGAATCAACATTAAATACTCGGCTCGAAACCGAAGCAGGTCGTCTTTCTTAGCCTTCATATGCTTGCCGGCGGCTCCAAATTCACGATCCCTTCCGTCTTTCAGGGACGAGACCAAATTCTGAAGTCGCTCTTTCTTCGATTCCTGCAACTGTTCAATGTTCTCTCTCGTATCTTTCAATTCCTGCTCGATTTCATTCGAGGCTTTCTTTCTTTCCGCTAGTTCGACTGCGCTGTCCGAATCCCCTTCATAGACCACCTTCGACAAAGTCTTATTATATTGCCGCGAGGCATCCGCTTTCTCCTTCTGAAGCTGTTTCTGTCTATCTTTCAATTGTTCAATTCGGCTCTCATAGTCCTGTTTAATTTGTTCGAATTGCTGAAGTTCGGGATACATGAGAATTCCTCCATTCAATCGCTTCTAGGAAAAAGATTCGCTGCCCGCGACCGGTTTACGGCGTTTACCGAAAGAAGAAAACAGGGCGGCCTTGTTTCGGACAACTATTTCCCTTTAAAGTCAGGCCTTCTTTTCTCAAAGAATGCAGCGACACCTTCATTTTTGTCTTCTGAATCAAATACCTTTCCGAATTGCGCAGCCTCGAGCTTCAGCCCTTCTTCAAGCGTTTTCTCCAAACCGTTGTTAACCGCTTGTTTCGCAGCCTGAACCGCTACCGGACCACGCTTAACAATTTTATTCGCCCATTCCCCGGCCGCTTCCATCGCGCCGCTTTCGACAAATACTTCCACTAACCCGACCCGATAAGCTTCTTCGGCGTTCAAAGGTTCGGCCGAGAATATCATTTGCTTTGCTTTTCCCGGACCAACCAAACGTGCCAGCCGCTGTGTTCCACCGTATCCGGGGATCACACCCAGTGAAGTCTCCGGCAGCCCCAAACTCGCTCCCTTTGAAGCTATACGGAAGTCACAGGCCAGCGCGAGCTCCAGCCCGCCTCCCAGAGCATGTCCATCAATTACGGCAATGGTCGGCTGCCGTAGTTCAGCCAATTTCTGAAAGACAGCCTGGCCCTTAAGACTTAACGCTTCCCCGGCTTCACCTTCCATTTGCGTAAATTCCTTAATATCGGCCCCTGCTACAAAGGCCTTATTCCCCGCTCCCTTTACAATGACTGCACCAATCTCCTCCGCGATTGAGTCCAGAGCATCGGAAAGTTCCTTCAACACTTCTTTATCCAACGCATTGACCGGGGGTGAATCGATCGTAATGACACCAACGTTTCCTCCTGTTTCATACGTCACTTTTGCCATGTCCTCATCTCCCTGTATGTAAGTGTCTCTTTCCTTTTATTATACCCGGTTTTTCTGCAAGTGAATACCATACCAATCAAGATCTTCTTACCGGAACATAGCCTCACAACGGTAAATCGAATGTCCCATTGAGGAGAACTTCTCCTCATATTCCGTCATGACATTGCCTTCCACCGCATCATTGTGCAAATCCCAACTGACGTTTTTAACCTCCATCCCATATTCCTTAAAACTTTCAAGAGAGTATTCAAATAAACCGCGGTTATCTGTTTTCAGATGAATCTCCCCTTCAGGCGCCATCACTTTCTCGTACATTTGCAGAAACGCTTTATAGGTTAAACGTCTCTTCTCATGCCTGTTCTTGGGCCACGGATCGGAGAAATTCAAATAAATGCGGTCAATTTCATTTTCAGTAAAATATTCGGACAGATCCCGGGCATTTTGATTAATCAACCTGACGTTTTGAATGTCTTCTTCCAGAACTTTATCAAGCGCCGAGACAATCACACTCTGCATCAATTCGATTCCGATGAATAACGTGTCCGGGTGCTGTATGGCCATTCCGGTCACGAACCGGCCCTTTCCCGTCCCAATTTCAACATGCAAAGGCGCCCCTTCCCGGAAGGAATGCCTCCAATTTCCAACACAGGATGCCGGATTGGCAATCACAATATCCGGATGTTGCTCTAATTTATCTTTCGCCCATGGTTTATGGCGGAGTCGCATTAATCCTTCATCCCCTTTCATTTCAAAATGATATCATATTTATTTCAGGTTTTTCAGTATCTACAATAGGGAATGGTATTAAGAAGGCTAATTGGATTGTCAGTCCTCCCTTACATAAAGAGTCAGCAAGAATTGAGAAAGTCCAAAGAGGTGAGAATTTGATTATTCGGGAAAGCGACCAATTTTTCACTTTTGTTCGCCAGCACGATCATGGTTTGTTGTCAGGGGAAATAGCAGGCCACTGGGGAAACGAGAACTTCATAGCCCCGAAACACAGGCTGATACTGACAACAGCCTTTCATGACCTGAGTTGGATAGAATCAGACAGTATCTTACATTGGAATGATGAGGAGAACCGCCCTTATGATTTTACCTCTTTACCGAATGCAGCCAGATTGCCTATGTATCAAAAAGGTTTAAACCTGACAGAGCAGCTGCATCCGTACGGAGCTTTATTAACGTCCAAACATTATTGTTCTTTCTTCCGAAAAGGGCAAGATCGAGACACAGATCTATTTCTTCAAGAAGAGCAAAATCGCCGGGAACGATTAAGGTTGAATTTAACCTATTTCCCAGATTCACTTGAATCTGATTTGCGGCATTTGCAGTTATGGGATAATCTTTCTTTGTACGTTTGTCTAAATCGTCCGGGTGCGGATAAAGAAGAGGAACATCCCTGGTTCAAAAACGGAATCAAGGCGTTTTCCAAAATGGGCGAAACGGTCAAAATCCATCTGCGGTGGCTGAATGAACGAACCATCTCACTGAAACCATTCCCTTTCACCGAAAGCTGGGCCACGACCTTTCCCCGTTCCAAGGTGAGGAAAACACTCGGGACGGCGGATCCGGATGCCGAAAACAGATTTCGCCAACACATCTGCTTTATTCCCGGTTAAGGAGGGTCAAATGTGGAACAATGGCTGATTATGTGGGGACCATGGATTATTGTGGCCGCCTCAGTCTTAAGCTTAATGCTCTGGGGAGCTTTCGGAAACATCGGTGAAGGCAACGGGAAGAGCTGAACACCGAATAAAATAATCCTTGCCACGGCAAGCTAAAAGCAAACGCGCAAGGAGATGTGAACGAGATGCCTCTCGATGTTCATCAAAGACTCAGGATTCTTTCGGATATATTACGCTCTCATCAGTTGGATTGTTGCGGGACTGTTTCAGAATATGAACAAGCCGGACGTCTCGCACAAACATTGCTGAACGAATCCGGTTTCCAGGAAGACATCCGAAATACATTTTCGAGCATTCAACAATATACCGAAAAGGGCGCCCGCCACAATAACCCCGAGCAATATATTCTTGAAAACCATACCCACCTTGACGAGTGGGTACAGGAACTGGATCAACTTACACCTTATGATCAATAGCATGAACAACAAGAGGCCTTGACGGCCTCTTGTTTGATATTATCTTTTTGCTATAAGAAAAGGCGTTGAAGTTGAAGACCACTGGACAACAGCTTCGCGATTCAAACGCAACAGACGTTGGTGAAGGCGTTCCGCCTCTTTCCTGTCTCCTCGTTTTCTATGCCAGAGCATAAACATGACAACCTGTGCCATTGTGTACCAATGCATGCGTAAACGGAAATTTTCATCCATGTCCAGTCCGTACTGTTCAAGCCATATCCGCCAACGGCTTTTCTCTACATATTCATAAAGAAGCGTTCCCAAATCAAGCGCAGGATCAGCGACAACCGCATTATCCCAGTCGATCAGATACAAATGGTCATCCGCCCCCAACAGCCAATTGTTATGATTGACATCACAATGACACACCACTCGGGAGGAAAACTGAATTTGCCCGACTGTTCCATGGAGAAAAGAAAGCGCCTTATCAATCGCTTTGCGGTCCCTCTCGACAATATTTTGCTTCCGTTCGGCGATTTGATCGAGAATAACGTACGGAGTCAGAGCCTTCTTTCCCAAACGCTTCAACATTTCCAGCAACGCCTCGGACTTGTGAATCTTCCGCAACAACCTGGCTACCGAACCGCTTTTCATTTCATTTGCCCGCAACTCACGGCCTTTCAACCATTGCTGGGCCGTTATGACATCCCCATTCTCCAGCCTCTTTGTCCATAGAAGCCTTGGAACAATGCCTTCCGCTGACAAAACAGCAAGAAAAGGGGATGAATTTCTTTTCAGAAATAGTTTCTGTTCTCCGGAACGGGCTATATACGCTTCCCCCGTCTGCCCGCCTGCCGGCGTTATATTCCAGTCGTCACCTAAGATTTGCCGCAATCCCGTCACCCTCGATCATCCGTTCTTCCGCGTCACTTCAATTCTATTAACATTATAACGAAAATCCGCAAAAAAAGAAAAGCTCATATTTTCCATTTGCCGAATTACGAAAAGATAAACTTTAACGTTCGGAAGCAAGGGTCTGGCAATGGTCAAGAAGAAGACCCGCTGCCTTTAATTGGATGAACTTCAATGGTGAAGCCTGCTTTTTCATTTTTTCATACCAACTTCGCGCCTCTCGCCTGTCAATGATTTCAACTTGAGACGGCGCATCCGGAAATTCTACAAAAGTCGAAGGGGAAAGAATCACCCTGCGGATCGGCAGCTGTTCCGGCATATACTGCTCCAGCAGTTGCGACACAAGCCGGAAAGTCCGAAGGTTCGATACCATCGGGCTTAACACCTTCCTGACCTCTTCGCCCTCAACTTTTCGCCAAAAACGGCTGGAATCCCCTTGAAACACACTGCCATCCTCCCCTTCCAACAAGGTTATACACCATACCGCCATTGGGCTGATAATGACAATATCCAACTCCACGGGAGCCTGGCGAAATTGGAAGATCGGCCGGTACAAAAGCAAATAATTATCAGGGAACTTCAGAAGGAAGAATTTCAGCCAGGAATCGAACCTGTAGCGGGAATCAAGATCTGATTTCATCTTTAAAGTTGAACTGGCCCACCGCAATTGAAAGAAAAAAACGTCCTCAACAAATTCATTTTTCAACGTTTCCAAGGATTTGAGAGGACGGTTTAAGGAGCTTTCCCCCTCTGCTCCTTCTTCATTGCCTTCTTTTACGATTTCCCAACGTTTATTTTTCATTTGGATGAACTTTCCCGGATATCGGTAAATATCCAGTTCATACCGTGATACATAATTCTCCAGTTTTATAAGTTGTGCCATCTCCTCTTCCTTCCCCCTAATTCGTGATTCAAAACCAAGCCTTTATTCGAGCATTACCGTTTCGATCGCCGTATCCGGCCTTCAATCCTTCTAACCGGCGCCAAGCGAAAAAATCCTTAGCGGCTGATACTTTGGCATTCGACGTGGATGGATTTGAAAGAGTACAATGCCGTTAACTTCCCAGGTAAGAGGGGCCATCGCAACCCTTTCGAGTATCTCTCGATCCAGCTTTTCCTCACCCGCCCATTTTTTCGCCAGGGTGATGTGCGGTTTATAAGGCCGCTTGTCCATTTCAAATCCTACAGAACGGCACGCATCATTTACTTTCTGCTGCAAATCGTACAATTTCTGATCAGCTGACACGCCGGCCCACAATACACGCGGTTGATCTTTTTTTCCAAATGTGCCAACCCCGTTTAACATCAGCTCACAAGGTTCGCAATCCTTAACAGCGGATTCGACAGCCCCTTTGAGCTCGTTGATTTTCTGAAACCCCGCTCCTCCCAGAAACGCAAGGGTAATATGATAATCCTGGGGATGTGGCCATTGTTTATAATGCACTTTTCCGTTTAGTAATTCCGCTTTCTGAGCAAGCGCTTCACGTACAGGCTCGGGCAAAGGCACAGCTATAAAATAATGCGGCATGGAGTCCGCCATGAAAATCCTTCCTTTCCGTTCTTTTATTTTATCAGAACACTATGCAGGGAGGAACAATAGAAAGCCACCTCTTAAACAGCTAAGCATATTTCTCTCATTAAGTTTTATTTTCAACTTGAAGAGATTTATTTTCAACTTCTCAAGATTATCATCGACTTTCAGTGATTTATTATTAACTTTTCATATATATCGATTGATCGACAAAGAACATTATAATTCGACGAATTCAATTCTGCCTTAATTTCTATACGCCGGATTGCGTGTGACAATAGCTCTTGTTTGATATAATAGCGATACCATACAGGGAAATGAAAAGGAAGTGAAACCATTTGGTACGAGTTGTCGAAAACATCGCCGATTTGATCGGAGACACCCCTCTTGTCCGGTTAAACCGTATTCCGGACCCTAATGGCGCCCGCATCTACGCCAAGCTTGAATCATTTAACCCGAGCGCCAGCGTCAAGGATCGCGCAGCTTATAATATGATCGTTGAGGCCGAAAAGGCAGGGAAACTTGGAAAAGGCTCTGTTATCATTGAGCCGACTTCTGGAAACACAGGAATCGGGCTAGCCATGAACGCGGCAGCGAGAGGCTATCAAGCCATCCTTGTCATGCCCGATACCATGACGCAAGAACGAATCAACCTTCTTAAAGCTTACGGTGCAAAGGTCGAACTCACACCTGGGGACGAGAAAATGCCCGGTGCCATCAAAAGAGCGAAGGAACTGCTTGACGAAATTCCAAACAGCTTCATGCCCATGCAATTCGAGAATCCCGCGAATCCCGACGCCCACCGTAACAGTACGGCGCTTGAGATCGTCGAAGCTATGAAGCAACTTGGCAAACCTTTATCCGCATTTGTTTCCACTGCGGGCACAGGGGGAACCGTAACAGGCACGGGAGAAACCCTCAAGGAATACTATCCGGAGATGACCATTCATGTGGCCGAACCGGCCGGCTCCCCGGTGTTATCAGGAGGAAAACCCGGCAAACATAAATTAGTCGGGACAAGTCCCGGTTTTATCCCGGATGTCCTAAACACAAAGTTGTTCGACGAAATCTTCCAGATCAAAGACAGCGATGCCTATGATCTGACAAGGCGCCTCGCCCGCGAAGAGGGCATCCTTTGCGGAACCTCTTCCGGGGCTTCCGTCTATGCAGCCGTAGAAGTCGCGAAACGATTGACTCCGGATGACGTCATCGTCTGTATAGCACCCGATACCGGGGAACGTTACCTTTCCGGCGATCTTTTCGATTTTGAATAGAAACGGCTTGTTTCCGCCTTTGCTTCCCTGCAAGGGCGGTTTTCTTGTTTTGCGGAAGGTATAAGAAGAACAAGCGGTGTCCATAATGGAAAATTGAATGTTATATCTCGAGGATGATTATGAAATTTAAAAGAAAACGCCACATTAAAAAATTACACGAGTTAGGGTTGGAGAAGAAAAAAAACACCGTGCCCGAATCATCTTCCGATCAATTGGAAAATGCATCATCACTGTCAAGTGATTTATCGGAAAACCTTAAGAACATCACAGAAAAAATGGGAAACAGTGAAGATCTTGTGATCCGAGAATGGACTTCGGAAGCTGATGAAACTACACTCCGGGTAGCCGCGGTTTATTTAAGCGGGCTTGTAGATGAAAGCCTTGTAAACGATTTTGTCTCAAAATCCCTGCCTTCGGGAACGTCCCCGGGAGGGGGGAAATCGCCGTTTCTTGAACACCGCGGCCCTTCCTCTGAAAAACTGAGGGTGTTGGACAAATGGGAAACGTTAATCACTGAAATTCTATCCGGTAACACCATAATGCTTGCGGACGGTTCAAATGAGGCCGTTTCCGGAAACACAACAGGCGGAAAAACACGAAATATTTCATCGCCAAATACCCAGCTTGTGATTAGAGGACCGCAAGAAGCTTTCAATGAAACGATAAGCACGAACATCGCCCTGATCCGCCGCCGCATCAAAAGTCCGAATCTACGAATCGAAGCGATGAGAATCGGCAAGGTGACACAGACAGAGATCTCCCTGATGTATATCGAGGGAATAGTCAATACCAAGGTCCTCAAAGAGGTGAAAAGACGGCTCCATGACATCGAAATTGACGGGATTCTCGAGTCGGGTTACATCGAACAATTGATTCAGGATCAAACGTTTACGCCGTTCCCGACCATCTATAACACCGAACGCCCGGACGTGGTTGTCGGCAATCTTCTTGAAGGAAGGGTCGCCATTCTTGTCGACGGCACGCCCTTTGTTTTGGTGGTACCGGCTGTCTTTGTGCAATTTTTCCAGTCACCGACTGACTATTATCAGCACTTTTTGATCGCGTCTTTCTTACGATTGTTGAGGCTGCTGGCCTTTTTGTTTACCATGTTGATTCCCGCCATGTATATTGCCCTGACGACCTTTCACCAGGAAATGATCCCGACGACGCTTGTCATCAGCCTCGCCGCTCAACATGAAGGCGTGCCGTTCCCGGCTTTTGTGGAAGCGATGTTAATGGCGATTACGTTTGAAATTCTCCGGGAAGCCGGCATCCGTATGCCGCGTGCCGTCGGCCAGGCCGTATCTATTGTAGGGGCGCTGGTTTTAGGTGAAGCAGCCGTACAGGCGGGTATTATTTCCGCTGCCATGGTTATTGTCGTTTCCCTGACCGGGATCGCAAGTTTTGCGGTCCCGGCTTATAACATTACCGTAACTTCCAGACTGATACGCTTCGCTATGATGATCTTGGCGGCAACCTTCGGGTTTTATGGGGTGGTTCTGGGCCTCATTATTACGATTGGCCATATGTGCAGTTTACGATCATTCGGCATTCCTTACCTTACGCCTTTTGCGCCGATGAATCTTTCGGATTTAAAGGATACCTGGATTCGCGCGCCTCTGTGGATGTTGAAGGATCGGCAGTCGTTAATCAATCATAAAAACCTGACACGACAGGGTCGAAATCAAAAACCTTCGCCCCGGCGAGGGACGGGAAACCATTAGAAAAGGAG
>DASVCO010000223.1:0-6930 GCA_036381575.1 Caryophanales bacterium | reverse complement strand
GAGGTGTAGCGTCTATGATGGTCGTGTCCTTTTTTTGCACGGTGTTTCTATTTATATACGGTATGCTCCTGGTGTTCTCAAAGAACAAGCGGCAAGCTTTTGATCGAGTGACTGCTTATTTGGACGATGAGAAAAAGGATGTTGTCGCTGGGGAGAGGAATCGGTCAGTTAGGAAAAAGCTGTCGGTCCTCGCGTTGTTCAAGTCCGGTTGGACGGAGGGCTCCCAAATTATCAGAAAGCGGATGCCAGTTGTCAAAGCGGAAAGAATCGAGCTGAAACTGGCACAGGCCGGTTATTTTGAATTGTCTCCCTCCGATTTTCGCTTGATCCAGGTGGTCAGCCTCCTGTTGACACCGTTAGTTATCGGGCTTTTGGCCTTTGGCCTCGGGCTGGCGGGGAGCCAATGTGTGCTGTTTGTCCTCGTCGGCTTCGTTTTCGGGGCTTTGATCCCGAATATCAGCATCAATTCGAAAATCAAAAAACGGGCGAAACAGGCTTTGAAAGAGCTGCCCGACTTTGTGGATCTGATGACCGTCAGTCTTGAAGCGGGCCTTGGGTTCGACTCCGCCCTCAGCAAAGTGATCGAGAAGCAAAAAGGCGTCCTTGCTGATGAGTTCCACCATTGTTTGGATGAGATTAGGCTTGGGAAGACACGCAAAGAAGGCCTGGCCGGGATCAAAAATCGCCTGAATGTCGATGAGATTTCCACTCTGCTCAACAGCGTGATTCGGGCGGAAAAGCTAGGTGTCGGGATGGTCCAGGTTCTTCGCGTGCAGTCCGTGGAAGTCCGGGACAAGAGGCGGCAGCGGGCGGAAGAGCAGGCGATGAAGGCGCCGATTAAAATTTTGTTTCCTCTGGTCTTTTTCGTCTTTCCGAGTCTCTTTATTATTATTCTGGGCCCTGCCGCGATTCAAATTGTGGAGGCCTTTAAAGGGCTTTCTTTTTGATCACTGAGTTTTTTTCTCGGTGATTTTTTTTATGCACCAAAGTCCGCTTTTTACTTCAGCGAATACAATAAAAAATAAAAAAAACTCCAAAACAGTTGTCAATTTTATAAAAAAAAGATACAATGCCCTTATAAGAGGTATAGACCACATGACATCTACATGTCATGAAAAGGAGGAATGAGATATAGAATCCAAAATCACCATCGATAAAAACAGCGTTGTTCCCTTGTATCATCAGCTTAAGGTGTTTATTAAAGAGCAAATTGAAAGCGCTGTTTGGAAAGCGGAAGAGGCAATTCCTTCGGAACGTGAACTAAGTGAATTGTTTGGCATCAGCAGAATCACTGTAAGGCAAGCCATTAATGAGCTTGTCAACGAAGGCGTTTTATTTCGAAAGCGTGGAATGGGAACGTTTGTCGCCCCACCGAAAATCAATCAGGGGTTGTCCAAGTTATCCGGTTTTACGGCTGATATGCAAAGTTTGGGGCTGAAGCCAAGCTCGAAGGTTTTGAACGTTCGGAATGTCACGGCATCCCCGGAAATTGCCCAGAAACTCAATATCCAAGAAGAGGATGAAATTGTTGAGATTTTCCGGCTTCGGTTAGCGGATGATGAACCGATGGCTCTGGAAAGGTCATTTTTGCCTTTTGACAAAGTGAAGCCCATTATGGATGAACCCCTGGAAAACCGATCACTCTATACCTTGCTGACTGAGAAATGTCATTTAAATCTGGCTTGGGCGAAACAAACCATTGAAATTGGGGATATTGGCACTCAAGGGGACGCAGAGTTATTAGAAGTTGACCAGAATACGCCGGTGTTATTGATAGAACGTACAACGCATCTGGATAATTCGGAGCCTATCGAATATGTGGTATCTCAGTATCGGGCAGATCGTTACAAGTTTACGATAGAGATGGATATCTAACTGAAAGGATGAAAGCTATGTCTCATTTGAAATTATCGTTTGAAATTTGGCCCAACATGCCCTGGGGACGTTTGGAAATTGCGGGTCCCGCCTCTAATTCCTGGGGGGACAAGCCTCTCGACTGGTGCATTAACCAAATTGCGGATTACGGTTATGAAGGTTTTGACGTTATTTTTCCGAAAATTATGGAGTGGCAATCCTTCGAATACGATGACCAGGTTAAGAAAGTCCGCAAGGCTATGGATAAGAGAAATATTTCTTTTGCCTCAATAGGAGCCCATACAACGTTTGTTTCACCGCGTCATTTTGACCGTGAAAACGGTATTGCCAAATTCAAAAAGGCCATTGATGCCGCTTCGGATATGGGGGCTGAAACCGTTGTTACCCTTGTAGGCGACGGCTACTATGATCCTCCACTTTATAACCTCATTACTCGTAAAGAGGCGTGGCATCAGGTTGTTACGGCTACTCGAGAAGTCGCCGATTATGCCAGGGAACGCGGTATTGACATAAGCATTGAACTGATTCAAGGCACGATCATCAACAGTATCGAAGCGCAATTGAAGTTGTTTGAGCTGGTGGATCGTCCAAATGTTTACTGCTGTGTGGATGTCGGAACTTTCTATACTACTGTAAAACCGAAAATGCCGATTAAAGAAGCCATCAAGAAACTCGGGGATCGCATTAACATCACTCACGTGAAAGATGAGGTGGGATTCCCGAACATCATGCAATCCCAACACGTTTGGTTCGGCGGAGGCTTTGTCGACTTCAGTGAAATGGCCGAGGCTTTGAAAGATATTAACTACCAAGGCTTTAACGCTGTCGAATGGGAAGCCTGGCAAGCCGGCGGATTGTTTGGAGTAGGGGAACCGTCAACGATTGCTTTGAGTGATTTCGATCGTGTCGCTGAAGAGTCGAAGGAATTCTTGGAAGAGTGCGGTTGGGGAAAACCAAATCGCAATGACTGACCAAATGGACAGGCTTTTGAGCTCTCTGATCGACCAGGTGGATCCGGCTGAAACCGAAGAACTCCTTTTCAGGTTAATTGAAATTGAAAGCCATCAGGAGGCAGCGGGACACGAGAAAGAAATCACTTCTTTTATCAAAGAGTACCTGGAACGTTGCGGAATAGATGTCGAGTTGCAAGAAGTAACCGAGGGAAGGGCCAATCTGATTGCTCTTATAAAAGGAAATGGGACTGGCCCCAGCCTTGTGCTGAATGGCCATATGGATACGGTTCCGCCTTATGAAATGCAAGAACCTTTCAGCCCGAGAACTGATCAGGATCGAATTTACGGTCGCGGCAGTGTTGATATGAAAGGTGCGCTGGCGGCCATGATCCACGTTCTTGTTGGCCTTAAACGGAGTGAAGTTTCGTTAAAAGGAGACGTCATTTTCGCGGCGACCATCGGTGAGGAGAACTACAGCCCGGGTGCCTATCATCTTGTCAATAGCGGTTTCCAGGCGGATTATGCGATCGTCGGGGAACCGACGGGAATGAAGGTGGGGATCGCCCATAAAGGAGTGGTTTGGGGAGAAGCCCAATTCGAAGGGCGTTCGGTCCATGGAAGTGTACCTGAAAAAGGGATCAATGCCATCTATAGGGCAAGCCGTTGGATTGAACAAATCCAAAACGCTTATATCCCCGAGCTGAAAAAGCGGAATCATCCTGTACTCGGACAGCCGACTATTAATATTGGGGAAATTGAAGGCGGAACCCGCCCGGTTATCGTGCCAAACCAATGCAAGGTGAGATTCGAACGAAGGTTAATTCCGGGTGAAAATGGAAACGATGTCATCCGCGAGTTGCAGGCTCTCGTGGATCAGTTAGCGGAAAATGACCCTGATCTCAAAGGAACGGTTAGCGAAATGCCGGTCTTTCACGGCGTTCCGCACGGCCCGTTGGAGGCTGATCCGGGAAGTCCCCTTGTCAAAGGGTTGTGTGCCGGTTATCAAAATGAATTTGATCAATCTATCGAACCGGAAGGATTGCAGTTTTGGACAGACGGGGCTTTGTTATCAATGATTCCCGGTATTCAAACGGTGGTTTGCGGGCCTGGAAGTATTGAACAGGCACATTCCAATGAGGAATATATTGAACAAGGACAACTTCATGCAGCCTATCGAATTTACATGGACGCTGTCAGTCAACTGTGTCTTTAGAAATGGGTGAAGTTAGTGTATTTAAATTCACTTCAATGTGTATGGTGCGGTCATGAACACCAGCCGTCCATCAAGTATAAATGTGATCAATGCGGGGGAAGTTTGGAAGTTACCTATGATTACGATTCTATTTTTCAAAATGTTTCCCTGGATCAAATGTTGGGTCGAAGGGAAGACACGATAACTGCTTTTCGTGAATTGCTTCCTATTTGTCCCGATATGAAACCGGTATCTTTAGGAGAAGGCTGGTCCCCTTTGCAAAGGGCCAGCGAACTTGAACAAAGGCTGGAGCATCAACAAATTTATACGAAAAACGAAGCTGTCAATCCAACCTTATCTTTTAAAGATCGTCCGTTGGCCGTAGCCTTATCAGTTGCCAAACAATTTAACGTATCAGGTGTGGTGACCGCCTCAACCGGCAACACCGGGGTGGCTGCCGCGGCCTATTCGGCCAAGGCAGGGATTCCATGTCATATTTACGTGCCAAAAGGCACACCAAAAGAAAAACTGGCGATGATGGAGGTTTATGGCGCCATCATTGATGAGGTCGAAGGAAACTTCAGCGATGCCTATGTGGTTGCAGGAGAAGAAGCTGAGAAGAAGCAATGGTTTAACTTAACGTCAACCTTTTTAAATCCGTATGCAATTGAAGGCGATAAGACGTTGGCCTATGAACTTTATCTCCAATATGACGGGGTTCCGGACTGGATTGTGATCCCGATCGGGGCGGGGCCGTTGCTTGTTTCCTGTTTTAAAGGTTTCAAGGAATTGAAACGGGCCGGGAAAATTTCGAAGCTGCCGCGAATGGTTGGTGTGCAGGCAGAGAATTGCGCCCCGATTGTACGAGCATTCCAGGAAAGTAGGGATCACGTTCAACCGTGGGATAAGCCGGACACCATTGCAGGCGGAATTGCCGACCCTTTAACGTCCTATCCGGAAGATGGGACAAGGACTTTAATGACTCTCTATGAATCGAAAGGTTATGCGGTGCCAGTCTCAGACGACAACATTCGGAAATATCAAAAGCTATTGGCCCAAGGGGAAGGAATCTTTGCTGAGCCGTCTTCTGTTACTGCGGTTGCGGCCATTGAGTCTATGAAAAATGATGGGGCTTTAGCAGAAGGCGAAAGTGTTGTTTCGGTTATCACTGGTCACGGACTTAAAGATTTAAAATCTTTATTATGATTATCCTAGGAGGATACTGATGAAACAGAAACTTGTAAGTGTTGCAACTGCCGCAATGTTACTCATGTCATTTGCTCTGGCCGGATGCTCTTCTGGCGGCGATGGCAATGGCTCCTCGGGTGGGGACGGTTCAAAAGATATCACAACGATTACTTTATGGCATATGGAAAATACCCCTCAACGAATAGAGCGATTTAATAAGGTGTTTGAAAAGTTTAATGAGTCACATCCGAACATTAAGATTAAGGCTCAAGCTCAGAGTTGGGATGATGCTTATTCCGAGATTCCGGCCGCTATCAGGGCAGGAAATGGACCAGATCTGTTGTTTACGCTTCCGGATTACACCACATTGATCAAGAAACTCGGTGTTGTTCAGCCGGTAGACGATATCGTAAAAACGCTGGATGACAAATATCACTTCTTGAAGTCATCGCTTGCTCCTTATCAATACGGAGGACATACGTGGGCAGTCCCTGCTTATGGGATGGTTCAGGTTCTCTGGTATAGGAAAGACAAGTTTGAAAAAGCGGGACTAGAACCGCCGAAGACATGGGATGATCTTCTTAAAGCCACGAAAAAACTATCATCGGATGGCGCCTATGGCATTGCGCTGCCGGCTTCCAAGTCACTGGCTACAGACCAGGTGATTTACAGTTTCATGGTAGCGGGCGGAGCCAAGGAAATAATCGATGAAAACAACAAGGTCACCTTTAATAAGCCGGAAACGGTGAAAGCTTATAAGTTTTACGCTGAACTGTTGAACTATTCACCAAAAGACAGCACTACATTCAAATGGGCGGAACCCCAGGCTTTGTTTAATAAAGGAAAAGCCGCCATGGCTGTTGAGAAAGGCCAATACTTGTCGCCGTTTGAGAAGAAGTCCGGCCAACCGGCCAGTAATCTGGGGGTTGTCCCTGTTCCGTCAGCTGAAAATGGGGAACAAGGAAGCATCTATTACTCAAACGGGATGATGGTTCTGACAAAGGATAAGGAGAAACAAAGGGCGATCGCGGAGTTTCTCAAGTATTTATATAAGCCGAAGAATTACAGTGAATTTGTTAATGCGGACCCCGGATTGTTCTTGCCTGTAACGAAAGCCGGCTTAAATGCGGAAAGCTATTGGAAGAATCCTGTCATCTCCAAATACAAGGATCAAGTTAAGGTATTGCTTGAGGCCGCGAAAAATGGTTACTTGTTTGGATTTGTCAACGGTGTTTCCACTGAAGTTGGCAGCATATCAGGTCCAAACTATTTGGCGCAAACCTTGCAGAAAATCGTTGTTGACGGCATGTCTCCGAAAGAAGCTGTTGAGTGGGGACAAAAGCAAATGGAGAAAGCAGTCGAATAATCGAACAGGGAACAATCTGTTCCCTGTTTACTCCACCAAAATGTTGAGGAAGAGGGGGGAAGGCAATGACTGAACAGGTATTGGGTTCGAAGAAGAAAAAGGACAGGACGAAAGCGTTTGTTCCTTATCTTTTAATGGCTCCGATCGTACTGTGGATCGTATTCACGATATTTGTCCCGTTGCTTTCTGTCATTAAAGAAAGTTTTTACAGTACTGGTTTTGTCGGGACAACGGGGAGCTTTATCGGTGTTCAAAATTATGTTGATGTGTTAACCTCCGGCATTTATTGGGATGCATGGGGCAAGAGTGCATTATGGGTGGTTTTGAATGGTTTTTTTCAATCGGTTCTGGCCTTT
>DASVCO010000222.1:0-4148 GCA_036381575.1 Caryophanales bacterium | reverse complement strand
GACTCCGGGGTTCTTCCTGCTGATTTTTGCTGTTATTTTCCCTATTCTTTTTGTGATTTTGCTTTCTTTTACAAATTATAATTTACGGCATTCACCGCCGGCGCATCTTGTCGACTGGGTAGGCTTTCAAAACTTTATTGACATCTTTGAACTTGAAATTTGGCGCCAAACATTCCTTGATGTGTTATCGTGGACGATTGTCTGGACGCTTGTGGCCACCACAATCCAGATTGCGATCGGCATATTTCTTGCTGTATTGACGAATCAGAAGGATTTGAGGTTTAAAAAGATCATCCGTACCATTTTCATCTTGCCGTGGGCGGTTCCTGCATTCGTTTCGATTCTGGTATTCGCCGCCATGTTTAACAATTCATTCGGGGCAGTTAACAATGACATTCTTGCACCTCTCGGAATTGGAGCAATCCCGTGGCTGACAGATCCATTTTGGACGAAAGTGGCCCTTATTTTCATTCAATCATGGCTTGGATTCCCGTTTGTGTTTGCAATGGTGACAGGTGTTCTGCAATCTATTCCGGATGAAATGTATGAGGCAGCCACTGTTGATGGTGCGAGTATTTGGCAGAAGTTTCGGAAGATCACGCTGCCGATGGTGTTGTATGCCACAGCACCGATTTTGATCACACAGTATACGTTTAATTTCAATAACTTTAATGTTATCTTCCTGTTCAACGGCGGCGGACCTGCAGTTCCAGGGTCAACAGCGGGTGCGACGGATATTCTGATTTCGTGGATCTACAGCTTAACGATCAATTCGGCGCAATATGCGAAGGCAGCGGCCATTACAATGTTGCTTTCGATCATCGTAATCGCCGTTGCTCTCTGGCAATTCAGGAGAACCAGGTCATTCCAGGAAGAGGATATGATGTGATATGAGCATGAAAACAAAACGATTTATTCGATTGACCCTGTCGTATCTGACGATCATTGCCGTAAGTGTCATTATCCTTTACCCCGTGTTATGGATAATCGGTTCCTCATTGAATCCGGGAAACAGCTTGTCCGGTTCGTCTATGATACCGGATAACGCGACATTTTCTCATTACATGGATTTGTTCGACACTTCGAAAAGCGATTATTTTCTCTGGTATTGGAATACGCTCAAAATTTGTGTACTCACAAGTTTGCTGACGGTTTTTCTGGTGTCTTTTATGGGCTATGCATTTTCCAGGTTTCGTTTTATCGGGCGCAAGTACGGTTTAATGACGTTCTTGTTGTTGCAAATGATCCCTAACTTCGCCGCGTTGATTGCAATCTACGTGTTGGCCCTTGTAACAGGGTTATTGGATACACATCTGGCTTTAATTCTGCTCTATACCGGGTGGCAAATTCCGATGAACATGTATTTGGCGAAAGGATACTTTGATACGATTCCGAAGGAACTCGACGAATCCGCTCGAATGGACGGAGCGAGCCATTTTCGGATATTTTGGCAGATTGTGATGCCGTTGGCCAAACCCATTTTATCGGTTATCGCATTATTTTCTTTCATTGCGCCTTTTGCCGACTTTATTATTGCAGGGGTCATCCTGCGTAGTGAGGATAAATATACGTTGGCTGTTGGGCTTTACAATTTAATTGCCGATCAATTTGGAGCGAAATTTACCGAATTTGCCGCTGGTGCCGTTCTCATCGCGGTTCCGATCGGTCTTTTATTCCTTTCACTGCAGAGATATCTGATTTCAGGATTAACAGCTGGAGGGACGAAAGGATAAAAACAGGCATCTGAAGAAGAACGAACAGACGCAGGAGGTACCTATGGAAGATACAAGCTTTGCGATTCACCCGGGACGAAAAAAACAGTCTGACGCTATGTCATATTGTGATGTCGGCTCGATCCGGGACTATCAATTTATGGAGAACCTGTTGAAAGTTAATTGTGAGAATGGTCATGTCCATTTTCAATTTTACCGAGATGATATTGTACGGATTGTTATGAATCCGTCAGATGTTCCTTCCATGAAAAGCAGTGTCGCCCTTGTCAAAGGGCCGGAAGATGTAGAGGTTGAATTCCGGGAGCTTGAAAATGCTCTTATGCTGCAAACAGAGGATTTGACGGTTGATATTCAAAAGTCGCCGTTGCGTGTTTCTGTGTACGACAGAGAAGGGAGAGCCCTCGTTTCCGAAGGTGAAAGAGGAATGGCCTATGATACGGATCGGCATGTCATTTGTTATAAAAAAATGGAAGAAAACGACCATTTCTACGGGTTTGGTGAAAAGTCAGGATTTCTCGATAAGCGCGGAGAGAAGCTCACAATGTGGAATACTGATGTATATGCCCCTCACAATCCAGAAACTGATCAATTGTACCAGTCAATTCCGTATTTTATGATGTTGCGTGACGGGCATGCGCACGGCATTTTTTTCGACAATACCTTTAAAACAACATTTGATATGAGGTCGGAAACCGATACGTTTTCTTTTTCGGCTGAAGGGGGCCAGTTGGACTATTACGTATTGGCAGGTCCATCCCCAAAGGATGTCCTAGAACAATACACAACGTTAACCGGTAAAATGCCGTTACCCCCGAAATGGGCGCTTGGCTATCATCAATCAAGATATAGCTATGAAACAGAACAAGAAGTGCGTGAATTGGCTGCTACCTTTGTGAAAAAGGGAATTCCGCTGGATGCCATTCATCTGGATATTCATTATATGGATGGTTACCGCGTGTTTACCTTTGACGAGGAGCGGTTCCCCGAGCCAGGCAAAATGATTGAGGACCTCAAGGAACAGGGCATTCATGCTGTACCGATTGTAGACGCGGGTGTGAAAGAAGACCCTGAATTCCCGATTTACCAGGAAGGTCTTCAAAAGGATTTGTTTTGTAAATATATCGAAGGCAATCTGTTTTTCGGAGATGTTTGGCCGGGAAACAGCGTGTTTCCCGATTTCACAAAAGCGGCAACCCGGAAGTGGTGGGGAGAAAAATATAAATTTTATTCAGACCTGGGTATTGAGGGAATATGGAATGATATGAACGAACCGGCCGTCTTTAACGAAACCAAAACGATGGATCTTAAAGCGATGCACGAAAATGACGGCGATCCGAAAACCCACCGTGAATTGCACAACGTCTACGGAATGCTGATGGAGCAGTCCACTTATGAAGGAATGCAAAATTTGTTGGGCGGAAAGCGCCCGTTCGTGTTGACCCGTTCCGGTTTTGCCGGTATTCAGCGGTATAGCGCCGTCTGGACGGGTGATAACCGCAGTTTCTGGGAGCATCTTGCGATGACGTTGCCTATGTGTATGAATCTTGGTGTTGCAGGTGTTCCGTTTTGCGGTTCGGATGTGGGCGGGTTTGCTCATGATTCGTCAGGACAACTGCTTGCCCGTTGGACACAAGTTGGTGCCTTTTTGCCGTATTTTCGGAATCACAGCGCATTAAACTTTGCCAGACAGGAACCCTGGTCATTCGGGGAAGAATACGAATCAATTGTAAAGAAATACATTCAGCTGCGTTATAAATGGCTGCCTTATTTGTACACCCTGTTTAAGGAAGCAAGTGAAACCGGGATTCCGGTTATGCGACCGTTGTTCATTGAATATCCTGATGACCAGAATACGTACAATTTGTCTGATCAATTTCTGGTCGGGGAAAATGTACTGGTTGCACCGATTCTTAAACCGGATACGTTTCACCGGGCCGTCTATTTACCGGCTGGAGAGTGGTATGACTATTGGACCGATCAAATTTATGAAGGCGGAAAACACCACTTAATTGAAGCTGATCTGGAAACCTTGCCGATCTTTATTAAGGCCGGGAGCTTTTTGCCGGAAGGAAAGGAGCGGCAATCAACAGCCGTACCTGAGGAAAGCGTCTGCATCCATGTATACCCCTCCCAAGGCGAATTTACCGGGAAGTTGTATGAAGATGACGGAGAAACGTTTGAATATCTTAATGAAAAAGTGCTTTTGAAGAAATTTCACTGTAAACTTGACGGGAAAAAGCTTAAACTAAAGATTGAAGATCTTTACCATGGTTTTCAGCCGTCCTGGAAATCGACACGCATCGTGTTGCATGGGATGAAGGTTGAACCCGAGGTAAGAGTAAACAGTGAAAAAATAAACGCAGACCATTTTAAATTTGATCATCAAACAAATACGGTCGATTTTACTATCTAATA
>DASVCO010000221.1:0-20161 GCA_036381575.1 Caryophanales bacterium | reverse complement strand
CTCCACTTCCTTCGACTTTCTGAATCTCGACGTCTTTTTCACGGGCATACTTACGTACCGACGGCATCGCAATCACACGTTTCTGCTCTCCGTCGTCTTCTTGCCCTTCTTTCGCATCCGATTCCTTCTCTTCGGAATCCGTTTTTTCTTCCTTGCCTTCGTCTTCTTTTTCGTTTTGCGGCTCATCATCAGACGACTTCTCTTCGCCGCTTTCGCTTTCGTCTTCGTCTTCGCCGCCTTCGTCCTCATAGCCTTCAGCCTCAAACAGCACGACCACCTGGCCGACTTCGACCGTGTCGCCTTCTTCGGCTTTCAGCTCGAGCACTTTGCCGTCTACCGGGGAAGGAAGTTCTACAACAGCCTTGTCATTCTGCACTTCGGCAATTGTATCGTCTTCCTTCACTTCATCACCGGGCTGGACCATCCATTTCACGATTTCGCCTTCGGCAATCCCTTCACCCAGTTCCGGGAATTCAAATTTAAAAGCCACAGCCTTTTCCGCCTCCTTCTATACTTGTTCGCACTACATTGAAACTCGCTTCGTTGCTCGAACAAAATCGCAGTACCCCCATGGGTGCTTCTATACTTGTTCGCGCCCTAAGCTATCTCACATCTTTGTTCAGATAAGGTTGTATTA
This sequence comes from Caryophanales bacterium, assembly GCA_036381575.1. Classification (GTDB taxonomy): domain Bacteria; phylum Bacillota; class Bacilli; order Bacillales; family DASSOY01; genus DASSOY01. The sequence goes on along the minus strand of DASVCO010000221.1, from coordinate 19,524 downwards.
GAAATTGATAACCTGCTTCGCTTTCTCGACAACATCCTTTTTGTTGGGAAGCCAAACATTTTCTGCCGCTGTGAAAGGATAGACGGTATCAGGGGCGGTCACACGAGCTACCGGAGCTTCCAGATGCAAGATGGCCCGGTCATTGATCTCAGCTACAATTCCTGCAGCGACGCCCGCCGCTTTTTGCGCCTCTTGTACAATTACGGCACGATTCGTTTTCTTAACAGATTCGATAATGGTATCCACATCAAGCGGGCTGACAGTCCTTAAATCAATAACCTCCGCGCTGATCCCTTCCTTCTCAAGATCGTCCGCGGCTTTCTTGGACTCCTGAACCATTGCGCCATAAGCCACAATCGTGACGTCTTTCCCTTCACGGACCACATTCGCTTTACCGATCTCAACCGTGTATTCTTCTTCTGGAACTTCTTCCTTAAACGAACGATACAATTTCATATGCTCAAGAAATAGCACGGGATCATTGCTGCGGATTGCGGAAATCAACAATCCTTTTGCATCGTATGGATTGGACGGGATAACGACCTTCAGGCCCGGTGCCTGTGTAAATAGGCCTTCAAGGCTGTCGGAATGTAGTTCCGGTGTTTTGACCCCGCCTCCGAAAGGTGCTCGAATGACGATAGGAGCTTTGTATTGCCCTCCTGTGCGATAGTGTAACCTGGAAATTTGCGATACCACTGCATCCATTGCTTCAAATACGAATCCGAAAAACTGGATTTCCATAATCGGACGGTATCCCTGAAGTGCGAGACCCAGCGACAATCCGCCGATACCCGACTCCGCAAGTGGTGTGTTGAAAACACGATCATCGCCGAATTTCTCCGCTAATCCTTCAGTTGCACGAAAGACGCCACCATAGTTTCCCCCGACATCTTCACCGAATACGAGCACATTTTCATCACGATCCAACTCTGTTCGCATTGCCTCGTTAATGGCTTTAATCATTGTCAATTCGGCCATGGGTTATTTCGACTCCTTTGCCTGGTATTCTTCAAGTTGCTCTTCCAGATTGTTCGGCAACTCCTCATTCATGATTTTGATCAAGTCGCTTACTTTCTGTTTAGGTGCTTCATCCGCCTTTTTCAAGGCTTCCTTAATTTCTTCCTTAGCTTGATCAACAGTCTTTTCCTCTTGTTCATCCGACCACAGATCTTTCTTCTCAAGGAATTTCCGGAAACGAATAAGCGGATCACGTTTCTCCCATTCGTTCTCTGTCTCTTCGCTTCGATAGCGAGTGGGGTCATCACCGGACATGGTGTGCGGCCCATAACGATAAGTCAATGTTTCAATAAATTCCGGCCGTTCCTCATCAAGAATGCGTTTACGGGCTTCCTTCGTCACAGCGTACATTGCAAGCGGGTCCATGCCGTCTACCCGTTGCCCCGGGATTCCTGCAGCAACCGCCTTTTGTGCCAGAGTTTCAGCAGCGCTTTGCGCATCGACCGGTACGGAAATTGCAAATTGGTTGTTCTGCGAGAAGAAAAGCGCCGGAGCTTTATAGGCGCCCGCAAAGTTAATTCCTTCGTAAAAATCTCCCTGGGACGTAGCACCGTCACCGAAATAGGCGACCGCAATATTCTTTTTCCCGCGTTTCTTCAAGCCAAAGGCAACTCCCGCAGTTTGGGTACATTGCGCTGCAATGATAATTTGCGGCGGCAGCACATTAAGCCCCTCGGGAATCTGTCCTCCCTGGAAGTGGCCTTTCGAATATAGAAAAGCCTGGTGTAACGGAAGGCCATGCCAAACGATTTGCGGAACATCACGATAAGACGGAAGAATCCAGTCTTCTGGGTCCAGTGCAAATTGACTGGCGAGCATTGAAGCCTCCTGGCCGGCGGTAGGCGCATAGAAACCAAGCCTGCCCTGGCGGTTTAGGGACACTGCACGCTGATCCCAAATCCGTGTATACACCATACGGTGCATTAATTCCTTCAATTCATCGTCAGACAAATCGGGCATTGCATCTTCATTAACAATCTCTCCGTCCGGCGAAAGAATCTGAAAGGTCTCAAATTGTTCTTCAAGCTTCTCCAATTGTTTGGTACTCAAGGTTTTCACCCTTCCTTTCAAGTTGTATGTAATCCTGATTTAAGTCCGTGAACATTGTCGATTAAGTTGTCCTCTTATAGGATTACCCGTTGACGTTTTTCAATAATCATGGAAACGTGTACAAAAAACTGTGTTACTGCTATCACCTTATTTCACTGATACAATCGATCCCAAGGTTTATTTTATATGATACATGTCGAATCGGTCAATGAATTCAATTTAAAATTTTATGGACGGGTCGTTTCTTTTCGAAACCATAACTGTATTAGTACAACCGGCTTAGCTGTATTAATTTAAAAAACAGCTATTTACGATTACAGGCTCTCGTCAAGTCAGTCAAATGTCTCAACAAAAAAAGAGCGCCTCCGCGCTCCATTCGATTTAACCTTGATTTTTGATTTTTACATCGAGGCCGGCCGCCTTGTAAAAGACTTTCTTCGCCTCATTGTACTGTTCGGTATATTGATTGAACTTTTCCTTCGCTTGATTGACTTCTTCGTATTTCTTATTGATTTTGTCGATTTGCTTCTGCAGTTCCCCGGGCTTTAAATCCTTTTTCTGGAGCATTTGATACAACTGTTGATCCAATTGGATCGAGCTGATATAACCTTGGTACAGTTTGCCGTAAATTTCGTGGCGCTTAGTCATGGCTTCAATAAGTATGTTTGCTTTCTTGGCCAGCTTTTCATCTTCAATCTTTTCCGCCAGCGGTTTAACCTCTACAAATTCTTTATACGCCTTGTCGAGAACTTCCTTCTCTTGCTGAATCAACTGTTTTCGCTGACTCGCAAGATCGGTTGCTTGCTTGGACAAAGAAACAATTTGGTCATACTGTTTCATGTTAAGCTTAATGATTTTCCCGTACAATTCTTGCTCTTTCTTTTCTTTTTCGATCAATTTCTTTTGGTAATCTACAAAACCCTGTTCAATTCCGGCCGCCTTCTCCAAATGATCATACATTTCCTCACCCGGTTTACTTCCAAACGTGCACCCTGCCAGAACAACCGAAAATATGGTGAGAATTACGGTAATCCGCCCAACTGTCCTTAACAACTGGAAAGCCCCCCTTGGTGCTAAATCTGTCTAAATTCATCATATATTGTTTGTCCTCTGATGGCAATACAGTTTATTAATTTACAAATAATCTGATTCTCGCAAATTAACCTGTTTTCCATCCCGGACGGGACAAGAGCATTTGTGCTAAACTATACATATGAGCGGGCTGACAGAACTATTCTTACAAGCCCTCATTACAGAGGAGTGTTGTCCAGTGATTACGATGAAAGACATTATAAGAGAAGGAAATCCAATCCTTCGGGAAACGGCAAAAGAGGTGGATTTACCGCCGACGGATGAGGAGAAAGAAACGCTTGGGGAGATGCTGCAGTTCTTGATAAACAGCCAGGATCCCGAAATAGCTGAAAAATACGATTTGCGCCCGGGTATCGGTTTGGCGGCACCGCAAATTGCAATCAGCAAACGAATGATCGCATTGCACCTTACGGATGAAAACGATAAATTGTACAGTTATGCATTATTTAATCCGAAGATCTCCAGTCATTCCGTTGAAATGTCCTATCTGGAAAGCGGTGAGGGCTGCCTCTCTGTCGACCGCGAAGTGGAAGGCTTTGTTCCCCGTTATGCGCGAGTCACCATTAAAGGCCACGATCTTTATCAAGGAGAGGTGAAATTAAGATTGCGGGGATTGCCGGCAATCGCCTTCCAACACGAAATCGATCATCTAAACGGCGTTATGTTCTACGATCGAATCAATGAGAGCGAACCTTATAAAGTCCCCGAGAACAGCAAGCCCGTCCAACGTTAATTTAGAAAAAAGACACCGGCGCATCCTGCAGCGGATCACCGGTGTCTTTTTCATAATCCTCCTATCCAAGCAGCTTCAATGTTTGCAAGCCGTGGACAATTCCGTCCTCGGACATTTTTCTCGTTACGAAGTCCGCTGCTTGTTTGGTTTCATCCTTCGCATTCCCCATTGCTACACCGGTCCCAACGTAACTAAGCATTTGAATATCATTTAATCCGTCACCAAATGCATAAGCATCTTCACGCCTTATATCAAAATGCTGCAAGAGCCGCTTAAGGCCATTCGCCTTAGAACCGCCTTCAGGTATAACATCTAAAGAGAGATCGTGCCAACGGATGAACTCAATGCCTCTCTTGTTCGCTTCATATAACGATTCATCCTTATCCCTGCAAAACAACAAGGCTTGAAAAATGTCCTGGCCATGATAGAATCCCGGATCTACTTGAGGATATGGAAAGCGCAAATCCCCAATACTTTTTTCTATATATTCATGATTCGGTTGAGTGGCCCTCATTTCTACATGATTCAGAAAAACCATCGGATGCCCGTTGGCGTCCGCAGCGCGATCAAGATCAGTCAATGCTTCGTAATTAAGAGGATTCTTGTAGACCACATCGTCCCCCGCCACAACATACTGGCCGTTAAAACTTACGAACGCATCAATCCCCAGCTCTTTTTGAAATTCGGCAAACATGAAAGGCGCTCGACCGGTAGCGATTGCCACCGCAACTCCTTCGTCTTTCAAACGATGAATAGCCTCTTTGGCTGAAGGTACAATTCGTTTATCCTCATCCAATAAAGTACCGTCCAGATCGAAAAACACCATTTTTCTCCCCATGATTTTCTACACTCCTCTTCCATCCTTGTTCGCACCATATCGATTTATTTTTTTATTCCAAGAGACCACCTTGCACCGCCGAAAAAAACGCCTCTCTAGTATCATCTATGGATTGTCAATATTCTGTAGGTACTTATCTTGCAGCAGTTGCTTTTTCTTCAGTTTCCATCTCTGCTTTTCGCTGTTTTGTTTTCCTTCCGGATAAATAAACACCGCCGAATATAAACAATAGACCGATAATCAAATGTGCTGATAAAGGCTCCTCCAGAATCAGCCAGCCCCAAAACATCGCCGATATCGGAACAAGATAAGTAACGAACGAGGCAAATTCAGGCCCACCGTTTTGAATCATGTAGAAATTTAACAGATAGGCAATCCCCGAACCGAAAACACCTAATACAATGATGGACATCAGAGGTTCCCATGAAGTAAAGATGTCAACTGGAAAGCCGCTCGCCGCAACAGAGAAAATTCCGGTTACCATATATCCGACTGTTAAGGTTCCAGCAGCTATAATCAAAACGGGCACCTTACCAAGATAACGTTTGACAAACTGATTCGAGAATCCGTAACAAAGCGGTGCCAGGATCATTGTCCCAACCCCGACGAAATCTTCGCTTAGAAAACCGCTAATATCAAAATCCATCAAAATTAAAATCCCGATGAAACCAATGAAAATGCCAATCCATTGCCTCTTCGACAAGAATACGGAAAACAACGCAAATCCCATGAGACTCGTCCAAATTGGAGTAGTCGCATTCAAGACGGCGGCTGTGCTGCTTTTGATCGTAGTTTCACTGAGCGCAATGAGCGTCCACGGAATAGCAGCATTCAGAACACCGGCCAACAGCAGAGCACGCCACGGCAAATTTCTCCACGTTTCTTTCGTCGTCTTCATTAATAAAATCACATAAAGCGGAAGGGCTCCAAGTAAACAACGCAAAAAAACAATTTCCCACGGTTCCGTATACGAGATCAGAACCTTGATAAACAAAAACGACGTACCCCAAATCAAACTAAGGCTAATTAATGCTGCATACAGCCTCATGCGATCCCTTCTTTCACCGGCAATAATATCGTTTATCAACCAAAACTTGTAAGGCTAGAGCTATAAAATCAATTCAATCCAATGCCCCACTTCCAAACTACCCGCTCATTATAACAGGGCTTGATTTGATTTTGCTATTGTTTGGTTCCGAAATGGAATGCATTTCCTCGCAAACAGATCTCCCATTGAGTGAATACTAAAGAAACAAATATCAGATCGGCATTTGTACTGGAGGGATTTATAATGTTAAAACGAGTTAAGCAAAGATTGGTGAAGCGTTGGCGTGACCTGCTGGCCCAAAACCGAATTGCCCAATTTTAAAGGCATGAGACCCGCTTTTTTTGCCCGGAGTAAAAGGATTTTGGTCAATCATTCCAACAAAAACATGAAAAACATTTCGTTTTCCTTTATAATGATAGGTAGATCGCATTGTCCGGTTGCCCACAAGGGACGTGGGTTATTTCTAAAATAATTAAGAAGGTTCGGCTTGAAACGGGACACGTATGCCAACCGAACAACTTAAGCCGTGGAATAAAGCATCAAGAACGGGAGAGATTTTTTCAGGATGATTTTCAAAGTGTACTACCAGCCAGAATGGGAAGTCCCTCCAATGAGGGAACGAACAAAAAGTGTAATGGTCGAAGCGGATACAGTACGAGGTGTGCGGCAGAAATTAGCCGGTCGCAATTACAATATTGAACTCGTTCAGGAAATGAGTGAAGCTCATTTGGAGTACGAGAAGCAGTCAGATCAATTTGAAGTGGAGAGATGATGTTGAAGTCAGTTAAAAACCATCAAACCTCGATTTTCGCCCTCGGTGGGCTCGGGGAGATCGGGAAGAACACATACGGCATTCAGTTTCAGGACGAAATTATCCTTGTGGATGCCGGTATCAAATTCCCGGAAGATGAATTACTCGGGATCGATTATGTCATTCCCGATTACACCTATTTAGAGAAGAACAAGGACAAAATCAAAGGATTATTCCTTACACATGGACATGAAGATCACATAGGCGGTATTCCCTACTTGTTGCGCGCCGTGAACATACCTATATACGGCGGCAAATTGGCTCTAGGCTTGTTGCGTAACAAACTTGAAGAACATAAACTGCTGAGAAGAACAGAACTGCACGAAATCCATGAAGACGAGGTAGTGAAATTCAACAAAACAGCAGTTTCGTTTTTCAGGACGACACACAGCATTCCGGATTCCTATGGAATTGTTGTAAAGACACCGCCGGGAAACATTGTACACACTGGAGATTTCAAGTTTGATTTCACCCCGGTTGGGGAGCCGGCCAACTTAACAAAAATGGCCGAAATCGGAAAAGAAGGCGTGCTGTGCCTCCTTTCAGACAGCACAAATGCCGAAGTACCGGATTTCACGATATCGGAAAGTAAAGTCGGCGAGAATATTGCCGACATCTTCCGCAAGGTGAAAGGCCGGATCATCTTTGCGACTTTCGCGTCCAATATCCACCGCCTTCAACAAGTCGTGGAGGCCGCGGTGCAAAATCATCGCAAGGTCGCCGTTTTCGGCCGCAGTATGGAAGCCGCGATCACGATCGGTCAAGAATTGGGGTATATCCGCGCCCCGAAGAATACCTTTATCGATGCGAATCAATTGAATAAATTACCAGCTGACCAGGTCACCATCCTTTGTACCGGCAGCCAGGGTGAACCGATGGCGGCCTTGTCCCGTATCGCCAACGGTACACATCGCCAAATCCAAATTATTCCGGATGATACAGTCGTCTTTTCCTCGTCGGCTATTCCCGGAAATGCGGTCAGCATTAATAAGACGGTAAACCAGCTGTCTCGTGCGGGAGCAGACGTAATTCAAAGCTCACTGGATGATATTCATACATCCGGGCACGGCGGCCAGGAAGAACAGAAATTAATGCTCAGATTAATACAACCGAAATTTTTCATGCCGATCCACGGCGAATACCGTATGCTGAAGACGCATACGAAACTGGCGAAAGATTGCGGCATTCCCGAAGACCACAGTTTCATTATGGATAACGGGGATGTTCTCGCTCTCGACCAGAATGAAGCATCTATTGTCGGAAAAGTCCCGTCCGGCTCCGTTTATGTCGATGGCAGCGGCATTGGCGACATTGGCAACATTGTGTTGCGCGACCGAAGAATTCTTTCTGAAGAAGGACTTGTTGTGGTTGTCGTCAGTATTAACATGAAGGAACATAAGATTCTTGCAGGACCCGATATCATTTCAAGAGGGTTCGTCTATATGAGGGAATCCGGTGATTTGATTAACGATGCCCAGAAGCTTCTGGCCAAGCATCTTGGAACCGTAATGGACAGGAAAACGACCCAATGGTCCGAAATCAAAACCGAAATTTCCGATACACTTGCACCGTTCCTGTACGAGAAAACCAAGCGTCGCCCAATGATTCTGCCAATCATTATGGAAGTTTAAACAGAAATAAGACAGTCCGGAAATGCGAAAGGCCATCGCTTGCCCCTGTGCAGGCGGTGGCTTTATTTATGTGAAAAAATATTTCGATTTCCGAAAGGAATTTCCGCATAAACCGAGAATCTTTTATATAACGGGAAATATTTTGCCGTAAACGTATATAAGAAATGGGGTTTAACTGTGGTACAACAACTTTTAAGTGAAAGCGTCAAAAAAACCGTTGAGCAATTCAAAGCAATGGATGAGAAAATATCTCATTACACCAACATTTTGGGTTTATTAAATTGGGATGCGCGAACCGGAGCACCAAAGAAAGGACGCCCGATCTTCGCGAAAGCAAAAGGCACTCTGTCTACCGAAATGTTCGAACTTTCTGTTTCCAAAAAGATGGGAGAACACCTGGAAACCTTATCAGATCCTGAGGTTTATGAGCAGCTGGATGACATAACAAAAGCCAGTGTCAGGGTTCGAAAGCACGCTTATGAGAAATCCAAAAACATCCCTTCAAAAGTACACAACGAATACGTTGTACTCGCATCCAATTCAAACGATGCCTGGGAAGAAGCAAGGACGAATAATGACTTTTCTCACTTCCTCCCTTTCCTGGAAAAAGTGGTCGAGATGAAGAAGAAATTCACGGAATACTATGGCTATGAAGACCATCCGTATAATGCCCTTTTGGATGATTTTGAACCGGGCCTGACTGTTGATGAGGTCGATCCCCTGTTCGCCGATTTACGCCGGAACAGCCTGGATTTATTACAGCGGATTCAAAAAGCCGAACAACCAAGAAAAGATATTTTCGAACAAGAATTCGATATAGAAACCCAGAAGAAATTCAACCGCTTTCTCGTCCCGAAATTAGGATATGACATGGAAGCAGGGCGATTAGACGAGACCACCCACCCGTTCGCAACCGGAATAAATACTGGCGATGTCAGGATAACCACCCGCTACGACCGAAACAACGTCAGAATGGCCATTTTCGGCACGATTCATGAAACAGGCCACGCTCTTTACGAACAGGGAGTTAATTCTGATTACGAAGGTACAGTGATTCGACGCGGTGCCTCCTACGGCATCCATGAATCACAATCCCGTTTCCTGGAAAACATGGTGGGACGCAGCGAATCATTTTGGAAATTTTTCTACGGCGATCTCAAGACGTTCTTCCCGAAGCAATTAAACGGCGTTTCCGAGAAAGAATTTTACCGCGCCATTAACCTGGTGGAACCATCAATGATCCGTGTAGAGGCTGACGAACTAACCTACAACATGCACATTATGATCCGTTATGAAATCGAGAAAGGCCTGATCAGCGGAGAGATTGCAGCGAAAGACCTTCCGGACGTCTGGAATAAGAAAATGCAGGAATACCTTGGCATCACGCCGCCAACTGATACAGTCGGGGTCTTACAGGATGTTCACTGGTCCCAGGGATCCTTCGGCTACTTTCCTTCCTATTCTTTAGGAAACCTATACGCTGCACAAATTTTGAATACCGTAAAAAAAGAAATGCCTGATTTCTACGGCAATATCGAGAACGGAGACTTCATGACTATCCGCAACTGGTTGAAGGAAAACATCCATCAGTACGGAAAGCTTTATACGCCGAATCAGTTAATAAAGAAGGTCACAGGCGAGGAACTCAACGCCAAATATTTGGTGGATTATTTCGAAGAGAAATACTCAAAGATTTATGGGCTTTAAAGAAAACTTGGCTTGCGCCAAGTCTTTGGCATAAACAGGCCTAGTTGCCCTAATCTATGAACTTACTCGTGTCTCCTGCGTTTGCTGACACGAGATTTTCTCCTAACAATTTATACTTTCCTATACGGTAAAAAAAACGGGAAGAAACAGCAAGTGCTGCTTCTTCCCGTTTTTTTACTGATGACGTTCGAGAAAATCAAGGATCAAACGGTTCACTTTAATCTCATTGTCTTTCCTCGAGAAACCGTGTCCCTCATCTTCCAGAACAAGATATTCAACCTCGGTCCCCTGTTTCCTTAACTCATCAACAATTTGATCGGATTCAGCTTTGACCACCCTCGGATCGTTAGCCCCCTGAATCACGAGCATCGGCTTTGTCATTTGTTCCAAATAAGTAATCGGGGAATCCTTTTCGAGCAATTCCTTATCTTCGACAGGATCACCGAGCCAGCGCTTCATGAGTGGCTTCCAGTGATCAGGCACCGACTTAACGAAGGTAAACAGGTTACTTGGACCGAAAATGTCAACTGCTGCCCGGAAATATTCAGGATGCCGTCCCGCCAGAAGCAAAGTCATGTAACCCCCGTAACTGCCTCCGAGCACAAACAGCTTGTCGCGATCACAAATCCCTTCCTCAAACAACCACTCGATACCGGCCACACAATCAAGCCTCGGGCCTTCTCCCCAGTCACCTTCTACCAATTTGACGAATTCGGACCCATAGCCGGTGCTGCCACGGAAATTCGGAGCAAAAATATTGTACCCACGGCCAAGCAAAAATTGAAACAATCCACGGAAAAATTTACGCTCTGCCGACTGCGGCCCGCCATGCGGCCAGAAAATCGTATAACCGTTGGCAGCCTCCTCCTTCGCTCGAAACAACAGCGATTCAATCGGCTTTCCGTCATAAGAAGAATAGGTTACAACTTCCGGATCAACCAAATCGGATTCCGAAATTCCAAGCACGCGATTATCGGTCAAAGCTTCCCATGACCCACCAACAGGTTTCCTTATAATATTGAAAGGCCTTGTCGCACTCCGTCCAAGCAAATATAGTGTACCGCTTTCGGCAACGTGAAGCTGCTGCACGTTCTCCAACGGAAGTTTGATTTCCGTCTGTGTTTCCTCATCTACTTGATACGCATATAGGAAATCACTTACTCCTTTTCCCGTCACAATGTAAGCTGTGCGCGAAGCTTCATGCCATTTTAAATTCACAACAGCTTCATTTTCCAATTTCAGGAGAGGTTGAAAGCTTCGATCGTCTAAGTCAAAGGAGGCAAGATAGGAGAATTCTTCATTATAATTCGTAATAAAAAGCACACGTTGATCGTCAACAAAGGTAATATCCGATACGGTATGAACTACTTTTTCATCGGGGGTCAGGCAAATGTGATCACTTCCGTGCTTGATAAATCCTGGCACATATGTGTTTGCAAGATGTTTGACATAAGCAAGATTTGCCTCATTTGGGCTGACGGATTGAAGGAAATTAGCACTGTCTTTCCCGCTGATCAACAGTTCATCCTCTTTGGTGTTAAGATTCAAACGGCGCACATCAAGAAATTGTGGATTGTCCTTGCTGGTTATGTAATAGATCCGCTCTCCGTCCTTCGACAAATCTGCGAAATAATATTTTTCATGGGGTTCTCCGGTAAGAAGCGGCTGGGGATTTCCTCCTTCAACCGGAAGCGCATAAATCTGAAAGTTCTCATCCCCATCATGATCCAAACTGGTTAACAGAAAACGGCTTTTCGGGTCAAATTTAACGAACCCGCTGTTTTGGCCATGATAGGTCAACGGATAAGGGTATGTATTGGGTAAATCCATAGCCCAGAGGTTGAACTTCCCGTTTAAATTACTGTTGAAAACCAATTTCGTTTCTTCTTTGTTAACCGCAAAATGTGTAATATTGTACGTTTGAAAAAATTGTTCCACATCCGGTTTTTGAAAAGAAATCATGTTTATACAGCCTCCTGAATTTTTTTATGAAGAACCTGATTCTTTGGTATGGGAAACTCCCGCTTCGGATACCTTCAGACGATTTTGCGGCACAAAGACAAGAATGGCCATAATCAAGCCCATGGAACACATTGGAAGAGTCATGGCAATCATTAAACTGCGGACCCCATAAGCTGTAGCCGCAAAACCTCCGCAAAGAATGAAAATAATGCTGAAAATTTGTTGTAACGGACCGAAAACATTGTTAATTCGTCCCATACGAGAAACCGGTACAGTATGTTGGACGTAAGTCGTAAAACCGACATTGGCCGCAGAACCAAATAGGCCCAAGACGACCAGACCCGCGACCGCCCACCAAAAATTGTGGGATAAAGCATAAATCAAATACCCTATGGCCGAAAAAAACTGTCCGGCGCCGATCAGCACCTCATTCTTCAAGTATTTGGCCACCCAAGCCAGAATGAATGAGCCTGAAACCGCTCCTACACCAGCGGCAACAACCATCATGCCATATCCGAACTCGCCAAGTCCTAAAGCATCTTGCGCGAACACCACTTCCTGTGAGTCGGCAGTCAGTGCAAGAATCATAGTACCAGCGTTCAAAGAAAACAAAGATGTGAACAAAGCGTGATTTCGTAAAAATCCAAGTGCTTCCCGCCAATCTTCCTGAACAAAAAGCCATGCCCGTTTTCCGCTGCTCTTTGCTTCCAGGGCCGGGAAATTCGGAAGCAAAAACAACGTGATACCGGAGACGAGAAAGCTTACAGCATCCAGCCATAAAGCGACGGCAGTTTCTCCGTGTGCCAGAAAAACCCCTGCAATAGCGGGTCCGATTAAGAAGGCACCGTACTTTAACGTGCTGATTATCGAATTCACACGTTTACGATGCTCCTTCGGGATAAGTGTCGTTTGATAAGGCAAAAAAGCGTTGCCGAAAAAAGTACTGCAAATGCCGAGCAAGAACAGGATCAGATAAATCAAAGAGATATCGGATAGCAGAGGCAATATTCCAATCAGGACGGCACGGGTAATCTCTAACCCAATTAACTGTTTCCGGTGGGGCAAACGATCAGTGACACTCCCCGCCCATGGCCCTACCAACAATGCAGCAATTCTCGATACTACCCAAAGTCCGGCCACAGCGGCTGCAGAATGGGTTTCATTCCAAACGAAAAGATTCAGAGCAACAAGATAAATGAAATCCCCGATGCTTGAAACGCCAACCCCAAATACAAGAATTGCAGTCCACAACCTTAATTTCGTGCCATCGTTCCGTTCCGCCATTCATTCCACTCCCCCAACCGAATATGTGAAGAATTCGGTTTCCACCACCTTGAATCCGGTATGAAGGAACTTACTTTCCCTCTAATTCTTGAATCAACAATTGCACCGCCTTCAATAGTGTCTCCTGGGGCCAGCTCGGCAACGAAGGCTGTTCAAGCGCCAACTCATGTGAGGCAGGAATATGTACAAAGCCAGACCTCGTCTTTCGATTTTCAATATGAATCTTATGCAACATGCTGTACATCACGTTATTACATAGATACGTCCCAGCTGTATTTGATATACCGGCTGGAAAACCTTCTTCTTTTAAAACATCAACAAACTGCCGGATCGGCAAAGTGGAAAAGTAAGCATCCGGGCCATCTTCAGCAATACGTTCGTCCTGCGGTTGATTCCCTTTGTTATCCGCCACTCCATCATTGCAGTTAATTGCCACTCTTTCCGGTGTTATTCGATTTCGTCCTGCCGCCAATCCAAGGGAAAGCACAACATCCGGGGAAATCGCCTTATCATGCCTGGATAATTCACGGAACGTACGTTGGAACTCAACAGGAAGCACTCGTCCATATACGTGAAAGTCACCAATTTTCTCCCCGTCTAATTCCTGAACAATCTTCTCAGTCGGGTTTTCGGAAAACTTCAGGAACCCTTCGAAGCCTGTTAACAATAACCTTTTCATAGCCATCCCCCAAAGCAATTTTCAAACAAAAGAAGCGCCAAAAAACCATTGACGCTTTCGTAGTCTTTTATTCTTTCACCTTCGGATCAAGCGCATCACGCAATCCATCACCGACAAAGTTAAATGATAATACCGTAATAAGCACCATGACCCCCGGGAATATCGGATACCACCAGGCAGTCAACATAATGGTAAGGCTTTGTGCACCTTCCAGCATATTTCCCCAACTCGGTGTCGGCGGCGAAATACCCAGACCAAGGAAACTCAGAACAGCTTCTGCAAGAATAACGATGCCAACCTGCAGCGTAGCAGCCACGATGATCGGGCCAATCGCATTCGGAAGCACATGAGAGAAAATGATTTTCCAGCTTCGAATCCCCATTGTTTTCGCTGCCAACACATATTCACGAGATCTGAGAGACAGAAATTCACCTCTTACAAGTCTTGCAGTTCCCATCCAGCCAAAGAAGGCAAATACCTCAATGAGCGTAAGAAGACCTCCCTGGAATATCGTTACCAGTGTAATAAACAGAAAAATGGCCGGGAAGGCAATCATGATATCTACAATCCTCATTAGAATAGCATCGACAATACCGCCAAAATAACCTGCAACAGCCCCGACAATTGTCCCGATAATGACAGCCCCGAACATTGAAGCAAATCCAACTAGGAGCGAAACTCGGGCTCCAAATAACAACCTACTGAAAGTGTCTCGACCCAATTGATCGGTGCCCAAAAGATGCTTGCTGCTGGGAGGCAACAATTTGTCTAATAATACCTGATCAGCAGGCTCATACCTCGTGAGAAAAGGAGCAAAGATAGCCGCCAAAATGATAATGATTAAAGCTATCGCACCACCAACAGCCAATTTATTCTTCACAAACTTACGGAAAATAATCGTTCTTAATTTGTCAGGTTTCCCCTTCAATCCCGGATCAGGATTTGTCGGCTTTACCGGTTGATTCATAAGCTCGCCCTGCGTTCTTGCCAACTTCCATCCCCTCCCTTTTGATTTGTACCACTATGAAAAACTTTGCTGTTCAAATCAAGCATTTCTGATCACAATTTCAAAGCCCTTTCATTTACTTATACTCGATTCTCGGATCGAACACGGCATATAAGATATCGGCGACTAAATTTCCAATCACCACAAGTGTTGCGGTAATCATTGTTAAGGCCATAATAACCGGATAATCACGTTGAAAAGCAGAGTCAATAAACAACAACCCGATTCCGGGCCAATTGAAAATTTTCTCAACCACCACGGACCCGCCGATAAACGATGGCAAAATCAAGCCGACAATTGTGATGACAGGAACCAAACCGTTCCGCAGCCCGTGCTTATAAACAACCTTCCATTTTTTAAACCCTTTGGATCTGGCAGTACGGATATAATCCTGATTTAATACATCAATCATACTGGAACGCGTATATCGGACAAGACTCGCCATATCCGCAGTTGCAAGGACGAAAGCCGGCAATATTAAATGATGGATGCGATCCCATATACTAAATGGTTCATTTAATGTGGCAATACCGCCCGCAGGGAAAACGTTCATTCGAACAGCAAAAAACATAATTAACAAAAGACCCAGCCAGAAGTTAGGTGTGGCAAGTCCGAAAAATGAAGCCGTTGTGACCGAATAATCGGTTAAAGTGTAGGGCTTTGAAGCAGACAAAACACCAAACGGGATCGAAATCAAAAACGCCAAAAGAAAAGATGAACCCATTAACAATAGAGTATTCGGCAGTCTAGCCATAATCATTTCTGAAACCGGCACCCCTTGTCGTATGAGCGATGTGCCGAAATCTCCTTGTACCATATGGCCTACCCAACGCAAATATTGAATATGAATAGGATCATTCAAACCGTAAGACTCAATATACGCCTGCCTGTCCGCCTCACTAACATTCGGATCCAGCATTAAGGATGTCGGATCCCCGGGCGCCAATTGAATAATGCCAAAAGAAAATATAGAAATACCGAAAAGAAGTGGAATTGTCATAATGACACGTCGAATGATGTAGGAAGTCAATCCTTACCCTCCCCTATATAAATTTATACGGTAATAAATCCCACAAAATATACTGATATCATCGCAAATGCGACAACTAATCGTAGCCATGTTTCTTTATTCTCTCAAATCAACTTGGTATAGGATAAAATCGGGGGAGAACCCTCCCCCGATAAATCTTTCCTTACAAATCTACTACTGTTTAATCCACCATTCGTTAATATGGTAGTACGCAATACGCGCATGTTGTTGAACATTTTGTAATTTCGGATTGTAAGCAATGGTATCCTTCGGATAATACAGGAACGTATACGGCTGATCCTCTGCAATTTGGGCCATGATCTTGCCGATTACCTCAGCCCTTTTATCCCGATCTGTGATCTTCGAGTTCTTCTCCATCAACGGCTCAATTTCTTTGTTACAATATGCAACAAAGTTCAGGCCTTTTTCAATTTCGTCACAGCTCCAAAGGTCGCTTGGATCCGGATCGATTCCAAGAGCCCATCCCAGGATAACCGCTTCGTAGTCATGTTCTTCGGTGACCTGCTGAATAAACGCACTCCACTCTACAATCTTCGGTTCTACTTTAACTCCAACTTCTTTCAGATATTGCTGAATGACAGTCGCAGTTTGTTTCCTCGTTCTGTTCCCTTGGTTCGTCTTCAGGACGAAAGAAAACTCTTTGCCGTCCTTCTCACGGATTCCATCGCCATCCGTGTCTTTCCAACCGGCCTCTGAAAGAAGCTTCTTCGCTTTTTCCGGGTTGTACGGGAACGTTGGTACATCGTCATTGTATGCCCAGCTTAGCGGGCTTCCCGGAGCATTTGCAACCGTGCCCTGGCCATTAAGCACTGCTTTAACCAGTTTCTTGCGATCGATTGCCATCGTCAACGCCTGGCGGACTTTCTTGTCCTGGAACATCGGCAACCTCAAGTTATAACCCATGTAGGTGTAGGAAAGCGCAACTGTTTTTTGGGTTTCAGCTTTTCCTTGTTTCACCATCGCTTGTACTGTTTCAATATCCTGCGGCTGAACTCCAATATAATCAACCTGTCCCGCCTTGAATTGGGCAAGGATGGAGTTGGCATCAGGAATGATCTTATAGGTAATGGTATTGATGTATGGTTTGCCTGCGTAGTAGTCTTCATTAGCCTTCAACTTGACATATTGGCCGTCTTTCCATTCAACAAACTTATACGGTCCGGTTCCGATCGGGTTTTTCGTATTGAAATCCACTTTACCCATTTTGGCGATCGGAGTGTCTCCCAAAATGTGCTTCGGAAGAATGCCATAACTACAAGTGTCAATCAAAAATGGTGCATATGGCTCAGACAACTGGATTTTAACCGTATATTTATCAGGAGCTTTAATACTCTTGATTATTTCAAAAGATGAAGCACGTGGGCCCGTATACTCTTTGCTTCTTGGAATATTGTAGCTGAATACAACATCCTCTGCAGTGAACGGTTTGCCATCATGCCACTTCACATCTTCCCTGAGATGAAAAGTCCAGGTTAACCCGTCGTCAGACTTCTCCCAGCTCTTTGCAAGATCCGGAACCGGGTTGAATTCCTTGTCAATTGTCACAAGGCTATTGTACATGAATCCACCAATATCACCGCTTGCTGTATCCTCACTGTAATACGGATTGAAAAGTGTTGGTGACCCGGTCGAAGCTACGACAATGTTTCCACCGTATTGCGGCTTCTTTTCGTCTGTACCTGTATCTTCGCTTGTACCTTGGTCTCCACCTTCACTGGTCGTACCTTCTGTATCAGTACTCGTACCACCTTCGCCTGTTGTTGTTTCAGTTCCGCTTCCACCGCCTGAAGAACAAGCGGACAGCACCAACATGAAAACGAGTGCAATCATGAATAAGAAATGCTTATTCGTTTTCAAATCCATTCCTCCTCATAAATGTTTTTAATGAACCCCTCTAACTGTCGCGATTGGGACATATCCAATCCCCCCAAATGTGTTTATCTCTATAGACCGCCCCCTTCACGGAATAATCATTGCCATTTATTTGTTTCATGCTACCCGCCTATTCATATAGATGGCAGGCCACATAATGGCCGGGCTTGTTCTCCTGAAATTTCGGCACGACCTGGCTGCAAATATCCATTGCCGCCGGGCAGCGGGTATGGAACACGCAACCTTTTGGCGGATTGGCAGGGCTGGGGAGATCTCCTTTGAGCACGATTCGCTCCCTTTTTGTTGAGCCTTTCTTTCTTGGCACAGGAATGGCCGACATCAAAGCCTGTGTGTACGGATGCAAAGGTTCTGAATACAAGACTGTCTTATCTGCAAACTCCATCATCTTGCCTAAATACATCACAGCTACCCGATCAGAAATATGTCGGACAACACTTAAATCGTGAGATATAAAAATATAAGTCAAATTAAACTCGTCTTGCAAATCTTCCATAAGGTTAATAATTTGCGATTGAATCGAAACGTCCAGTGCCGAAACAGCTTCATCAGCAATAATGATTTCCGGTTCAAGCGCAAGGGTCCGGGCTATTCCGATCCTCTGGCGCTGACCCCCTGAAAATTCATGTGGGTAACGATTTTTGTATGAGGGATCGAGGCCAACGATATCGAGCAATTGCTCCACTCTTTCTTCCTGTTGCTTAGTGCTCCCGTGCAGTTTGTGTGTTTTCAGCGGCTCCAGCAGTGTCTTCCCCAATCTCTTTCTCGGATTGAGTGAAGCGAACGGATCCTGAAAGATCATTTGAATGTCCTTTCGAATCAGCTTGCGAAGGTCTTTCTCCGGAGCATTCGTAATATCATGGCCTTTGTAAACGATCTTTCCATCTGTTGGTTCATATAGCCTAATGATCGAGCGGCCAGCTGTCGATTTCCCGCACCCGGACTCCCCGACGATCCCAATCGTTTCACCCCGTTTTGCGTTAAGGGTGATGCCGTCAACAGCTTTGATATGTCCTGTGGTGCGTTGAATAACACCTGTCTTAATCGGGAAATGCTTTTTAAGATTTTGAACTTGCAAGATATATTCATTTTCATTAACCGGCGGATTTGCTGTGGTTTCTTTATCTTTCACCTCAGTTGCGGGCATTTGCTGAATCCTCCTCATCGTATAAAAAGCAACGAACACCGCGTTTCGCATCCATTGGTTTGAACTCGGGTTTCTCCGTAAGGCAACGGTCGAACACTTTCGGACACCGCGGAGCAAAACGGCATCCCTGCGGTAACGCGTCCGGTGCGGGTACATTTCCGGGAATGGAATTCAACCGTTCGATTTCACCATCCAAAGTTGGAACTGACGCGATCAGCCCATCCGTGTAAGGATGATATGGATCATTGAACAATTCATCGATCGGTGCCTCTTCCACGACTTCACCTGCATACATGACAATGACTCTTTCGGCCAATTCCGAGACGACTCCTAGATCGTGGGTGATTAGTAGAATCGACGTATCGAATTTTTCAGTCAATTC
This sequence comes from Caryophanales bacterium, assembly GCA_036381575.1. Classification (GTDB taxonomy): domain Bacteria; phylum Bacillota; class Bacilli; order Bacillales; family DASSOY01; genus DASSOY01. The sequence continues at coordinate 196 of DASVCO010000221.1, read as the reverse complement.
TTTCATCAATTCCAGAATTTGCGCCTGTATGGTGACATCAAGGGCCGTAGTAGGCTCATCAGCTATTAGCAACTTGGGATTGCAACTCATTGCAATCGCTATCATTACCCTTTGTCTCATTCCACCCGACAAACGATGCGGATATTCCTGGATAATTTCCTCTGCCCGGGAAAAACCGACCAGCTTCAGCAGCTCA
>DASVCO010000220.1:0-3809 GCA_036381575.1 Caryophanales bacterium | reverse complement strand
TCCAAGAACAACCGCGTTAATCTCTGTGCGCAGTCCCATTACTGTACAAATTCCGTTTTCCACCGTGTGTATCGTTCCGCCGAGAAGGTCATTGAACTTGTCGCACAAGCCGGTCACATCAAATTCATGTGTATGGACCTTGGGCGCGGCTCCGACCTGATCGGTTGTCAATTCCTTTACGGCATCCCTGACTTTTCTCGCAAATGAAAGCGGCTCGTCGATCGATTCAAAATGCATGTACATAAGGCGCGGCTTGTCAAAAAGCCAGTGATTATGAATAGCGTTTACAATGATTCCATGCTCTCGAAGCACGCTTATGAATGGATTAATTTCTTTCTGGAGAACAACGGTTTCCCCTATGCAAAGGGCTCTTCCTTCAGAATCCATGCTTTCAAACGAGAAAGCATGGGGAAGGAACATTAAGGACTCCGCTTTTCTTCCCAGGACGACGGGATGAATGTTTGAACGAGACCGGACCGCCGTACAAACGCCATTGACCACGCTGGGAGTGGAATCCAGAATTCGGGCGAATCTTTCACAAAGTTCAGATGGATGTTGTGACTTACTTTTAATGGGAAACTCCCCCTTCCTTCGTATTTTCGAAGTTTTTTATTCCTGTTATGTTATGCATGGGATGGGCTGTTTGTTTATGAATTTAATGACAGATACATATGATAGTTTACGTTTATCAAAATTCAACATTTGACTTAAATAGATTCGCAACCTTAATCGGAATTAAAACGTCTTATTAAAGAGAGGAGGAAGCGGTTTGAAAAGAAAAATCCTTATTATAGTTGTATTGTTTCTGTTCATCTTAATAGGTATTTCAGGTTGTTCAAAAAAACATTCTAATAAATCATCAGCAGACTGGGCTTATTCTTTTGTAGTTTGGGATGGTTATATTTATGAAGTAAGTGGCGATTATGTAAACGAAATAAATGAGGAAATTGGAGAAGTGACAAAGTATTCCGATATGGAAGGCACATATACAGGTAATTTCTCTAACAAGTATGAAAAAGGTACAAAATATTACTCAATTAAAGGAATAAATGTAGAAGAAGCAATCGCAATTAAAGAAGAAGGTGGGAAGTTTAGAAAGGCAATTAGGAGTGGAAAATATGGCGAGAAATAACTTTAGGGGCGACTCCGTCAAAAGAGTTCCTCTTTTAAATATAAACAAAATCAACATTAAGGTTTTACACAGCCTAAAAGAAAAAGTGTAGAGAACACATAGTTCCCCACACTTTATACTCCCAGTAATATTCATCCTATTATTAACCGAATCTATAACTACCGAACCTTCCCATAAATTTTTCTTTTATATTTCCGGAAGGCTGAAGTTCGCTTCATTTTCCGTTTCTCGATCATTTGGTTAAATCTCAGTGTCTTTTGATTTAATTCTCTTCGCAACGAGGCTCTTTCCTCTTCATTCACACATTGTGCGATCAGTTCCTCAAGCGTCACCATTTCTTTTTTCAGCTGTACTTCTTCGGGAATCATGCCAGCGTTCTTCAGCATTTTGTAGCCTATCCTCAGTTCTCCGGGAACTCCTGACAAATCATCTTGGACCATAGGCTTGCCCTTGCCCGGCAGATTGTCCAACTCGCCGTCTTCCACAGCCTGGCGAATCTTTTCCTCTACCAGCGAATCCATTAAACCCACGCTGAATCCCTCCCTCAATGCATGATTACCTTTATCATATAATGCTAAAATGAAAATGACAACTGCTCACCTTGAGAATCCGTGCTCTTCCGGTTCAACTGACGGTGGTAACGCCGATCCAGCCCCTGGCCGGAAAACTGATACTTCTCCAATAATCCCGTTACCCGCTTCATTAATGTGTCTACATAAGCAGAATTTGGGTAAGCTCCAGCATAAAGCCCCATATAAGCAGAAAGCAATTGCGGATATTCTTCCTTCAGCATCCGGAAAAACCATTCTTTCACCTCGGGGGCGAGCCGCAATACGGTAGGGGAAACAAATCGCGCTTTGTGTTCTTGGGCTGCCTGGATCAGTTCTTCCATATCCGGCGCCGAATCCGTTAAACATGGCAAAATCGGAGCCATAAAAATACCGGCTGGAACACCATGCTCCATCAATTCCCGAACAATTTCCAACCGTCGGGCAGGATAAGGAGCCGCCGGTTCCAAGTTGCGGCATACCTTACTGTTTAATGTACTAATGCTAATGTTAATGGACACAATATTCATCTTCTTAAGCAAATCAAGATCCCGCAAAATCAATGGAGACCGTGTCGTTATGGTAACTGGCACACCATATTGAACAAGCACCTCGAGGCATTCCCTTGTCAACCTCGCTTTGCCTTCAATCGGCTGATAAGGATCGGTGGCTGTTCCAATAGCCACAAGACCCGTCCGGCGCGCGACTGCCTCCCGATTGCCATGGAATTTCCTCATAAGCTTCGCCAATTGGATTTTCAATGCCTCCGCAGCATTCCGTTTCACAAAAATATGGTTCTGAAAGGAATCATCGGCTTCCATCCCCAAAAACGAATGAGTGGCCCTCGCGTAACAAAAGCTGCAGCCATGAAAGCATCCGCGATACGGATTAATCGACCATTCAAACGGCATATGGGGGTCTTTCACACGATTTAAAGTTTGCTTCGCTGTCAGTTCCTCGTATGTCGGAGTTCCCATACTCGACCTCTCTTTTTAACGAATATATGTTCGCATTATAAGCAATAAAATAAATCCTGTCAAACCGACAGGATCTTTAGTCCCGATCGTGGACCACCAGAAAAGCATGAATCATCCCTGGAATCCAACCAATGATGGTCAAAATAACATTCAGTAACGTCTGCATCGGCCTTCCCGCAATTAATACTGCCAGCGGGGGCAACAAAACAGCCAGAATATAAAGCATAACGACAGCCTCCTTCGAAAAATAGAACCTCGATGTTATCATTTCCGCTTTGGGGTATGGGTAAACCTCAAAAATCCTTGAAGCGCTATTCCAGGCGATCCGATTTGGTCCGCACAAGCTCTTCAAATGCATATTTTTCACCCAAGGATCAACCGTGAAATTAACCGCCTTTGCCTGATGTTCCATAAAACCAACCGTTAACCATTCTCACCGTAATACCTCAAGAAAAATTAAGAAACCTCCCAAACGGCAGCCTGCGTCTTTATGTCCTCGAAAGCTTCTCAAGCAATGATCCTTCGATGACGACGGGATCTCTGGAAATCTTCTTTAAATCAAAGTCTGCGATTAAATCCGACGCCTTCAACGGTTCGGGGCTGTGAATCAATCCTGTCCAATAAGCTAAATACCCGACCACTTCCTCAGGTTTCGTTCCCGATTCCCGCATAGCAGCCAATGTAATGGCCGTTCCGTGCCTTTTCGAAAGCCGATTCCCGTCAGGACCGTAAAACAAAGGCATGTGCCCGAATTCAGGAACAGGATATCCAAGCGCCTCATACAGTAAAATTTGTCTTGGTGTTGAGTCCAGTAAATCCGCTCCGCGCAACACATCTGTCATTTCCATCTCTGCATCGTCCACAACCACCGCAAGCTGATAGCTCATGATTCCGTCAGCCCGCTTCACGACAAAATCCCCTCCATAGCCAGGCGGGAACGACCGCCGCCCCATCACCAGATCGTCAAAAACAATCGATCGATCCGGTACAATAAACCGGAAAGAAGGATCTTTCACTTTCGCCTTCTCAGCCTGCTCCTCAGCCGTTAAATTCCGGCAAATTCCGGGATAAACTCCACCAGCACCGTGCGGGGCACTCGCAATCCGCCTTAATTCCTTGCGGCTGCAAAAACACGGATACAACCACCCGTCA
>DASVCO010000219.1:0-11098 GCA_036381575.1 Caryophanales bacterium | reverse complement strand
ATTCCGCAAGGGCCAAAAGGTTTTGGTTCAGGCGGTTACCTGATTTGGCCTTTGTTTGGAACCAGTAACCAGTTGTTAGCCGGAATCAGCTTGATGCTCATCTCTATTTGGTTATATCGACAAGGACGGAGCGTCATTTATACCCTTGTCCCCATGGTGTTCCTGTTGTTTATGACAGTATGGGCGATGGTGCAACAAGTGTTCTTCGATTGGATCGGCATTGGCGCAAATGCAGATTTTCAACCGCTTCTGTTTATTTTGGGTGTGATTATTCTTGTGTTTGCACTGTGGGTTATTGTTGAATCGATTATCGCGTTCAGCGGAAAAACGAAATACGACGACATCGATATTCGAACTTAACTATAAGGGGATCGGCGCAGGGTTGCCGGTCCCTGCTTTATCTGGAACGTTAGATTTTCAGTGTCAAAGGATTGACACTGAATGCGGTTTCACCAAATAATAAAAGAAAGCACCAAGCGGTACTCAGATTCATGTAAAGCTGGGATGTAGGTCAACGCAAAGCGACAAAAATGAAGGAGGCATTACCCATGAAGGATGAAATCATGGTCATTCGTCTCACCCCAACGATCGGTGGGGACTGATGTGGCGGAGTAACTGATGACGGGTTCATCAGTATGAGTGACACGTTCTCTGAGGTCCGCGTGGAAATGGAACAAATCGGCGCTGTTTATCGTGAAGTTGAAGATGTCTTCGGAGATGATGTTTCCGTTATCTATCTTGATCCACGGAATCATTTTTCCATTGCGGCCTACCTCCTGAAACAATGGAAGCGAGGTACCATCGGTTTTCAGGAATTTTGCCGATCCCTGTTCTTTGGAATCCGGCGAGGGGCCTTTTTTTACAACGGCCGCTGGATTAATCGCGATCAGACATTGAATAAGGAAAAGATTCTCGCGAGAGTGAAGGCAATTCGGGAGAAAGGAGAGGCGTAACATGGCTCCTTCCAGGAAATTTTCGTTGAAAAAGATACTTGATTTCTATGATCAGGTGATCAGTCTTGAACACCAGGCCGAGGTCAAAAGGGAAATTCGCGACGAAGATGATTTGTTTCTGTTGCTGTGTTTTTCGGAAATGCTCGGGATTCCCAACCCGGTGTCTTATTACACATTGGAATTGTATCCAATGATCGTGGAACGGTTCCATGAATGGCACAAACGGATGGGGATGGAAAAATCACCGCTCGAAGGCATTCGCTGTTGTTAAGTTCTATGAACCGGCCGTGTGCCGGTTTTTATTGCACGGTAAGAAAGTATAAGATTTGGGCGATCTTATTTTAAGGAAACCGTATAAGAGCAACTAAGCCCATTTACGCCAAAGGCCAAAGACTTGGCGTAAGCCAAGTTTTCTTTATATGAAATGTCCAATTCAAAGGATGAGGTTTATGAGTGCCATTACAGATAAAAAAGTTGTGTTTTTCGGCGGGAAAGGCGGCGTCGGGAAATCGACCTCTTCTGCCGCCTTTGCGTTGGCATGTGCCAAACAAGGACTGGAAACCCTGCTTGTTTCTACTGATCCCGCTCATAACACAGGTGATATCTTTGGCCGCCAAATTGGCGGAAAAATTAAGAAGGTCGGCGAACATCTTTCGGCGTACGAGGTTGATGCAGAAAAAGAATCGAAGCATTATATTTCGTCTGTTAAGGATAATCTGAAGGATTTGGTCAAACCCAAAATGAAAGAAGAGGTATACCGGCAAATTGACATGGCCAGCTCGGCTCCCGGCGCGGACGAGGCGGCGATGTTTGACCGAATTGTTTCTTTGATTCTCGACGAAAGAGAGAAATACGATACCATTGTATTCGATACAGCTCCAACTGGCCATACCATAAGGTTGTTAACCTTGCCGGAGTTGATGGGCGTATGGATTGAAGGTATGCTGGAGCGCCGCGAGAAATTCCAGAAGGACTATTCCCAGTGGCTTGGCTCGGGTGAAGCGATGGATGATCCGATTTACGATATTTTAAATCGCCGAAAACAACGTTTTGCGGCTGTACGGAAAATTTTACTCGATGCGGCGCAAACCGGATTTGTTTTTGTTTTAAATCCTGAACGACTCCCTATTCTTGAGACGAAAAAGGCAATCCACCAGTTATCCCAACACGATTTGGCAGTCGATACGCTGGTAATTAACAAGGTTTTGCCGGATGAGGTTGACGGAAAATTCTTCCGGAAACGGAAGGAACGTGAGAAAGAATACCTTGCAATGATCGACGGAACTTTTCCTGATAAAGAGAAAATCCAGGTCCCGCTGCTTGAAGAAGATATCAATGACTTTGCGGCACTTGAAAGGGTCGCAGGGTATTTTGATCAGGTGACAGTCTAAGGAAAGGAGAAAAAGAAAATGAATATAGTGATTCTTGGCGCCGGTGCGGTTGGCGGCTATCTCGGAGGAAGATTGGCAGAAGCCGGCATTCCTGTATCTTTTCTTGTCCGTGAGAGGCGAGCCGAACAGCTGCGTGAAAAGGGAATTCGGATTGATAGTGTCCATGGGGATTACTCAACTGAATCGGTAGATTTATATACGGACGCTGAAGAGATTTCAGAGTGTGATGTTGTAGTTGTTACGGTTAAGGGCTATCAGGTTGAAGGAGCCTTGCCGCAGCTGCGAACACTGGCCGCAAAAGGAGCGAAAGTTTTACCGTTTTTGAACGGGATGGAACATTATGATTTGCTGGAGAAAGCTTTCGGAAAAGAAAACGTCATTGGCGGATTGGCATTTATTATCAGCACGCTGGATGAAAACGGAGGCATCATACAGACAAGCGAACAGCATGATTTTGTTTTTGGCGCATTCCATGATTCGCAAGCGGAATTCTGCCGCAAGTTGGAAACAACACTAAGCAATGCGAATTTCAATGTGAGAAACAGCGATAACATTTTACGAGACCTGTGGCAGAAATATACTTTTATCACGGCCTTTTCGGGAATCACGGCGGCGACCCGGTTGCCGATAGGGAAGATCCGTGAAAATCCTGAAGCGCTTGGCCTCTTTCAAAAGATGCTTGAGGAAATGAAGGCACTGGCAGCCGCAAATGAAGTTGACCTGGGTGAAAATTTGGTTCATGCTGTGACCGAGAAGATTCGCGGGCTTCCTGACGAAGGAACCTCTTCCATGCATCAGGATCTTCGAAAGGGTTTGCCGATTGAGGTAGAAGGTTTGCACGGAGGTGCATTGAGATTGGCCGGGGAAAAGGAAATGACACTCCCGATTATTCAAACTGTATATGCCCTTTTAAAGCCTTATGAGCGGGGAAAGTAAGGAAGGGGATCTTTTTTTTCAAAGAGTGAATAAGCTCCGTATTCGTGCGACATTCTGACGGACACAGTCTTATCGTAAACGGAGTTTTTGCTGGAGCTTCCGTTCACCGGAAAACGCGGCCAATTATCATTTGTGCTGTCTGAAAATAAAAGGCTCTCGAAAAAGGGGATCTTCAAAAAGTTATCGATGAAATGCAACAGCTGAAAATACAGATGGCTGGAGTATCGGGTGTCATGCCTGAAGCTTCGGCTTCATCCAATTTTACGGCCTGCAATGCGAACACCCTTTTTCAGGAAGCTGCACAAGAGATGAGGAGGACACCAACCTTAAAATGCAGGGCAGTGTCTTTTTTTTGTGTCATTTGCCCCTGTCCAGTAATACCCTGATGATAGAGAGGGTGAACGACAATGAAATTCCATCGGCGGGGGCCGGCCGCATTCCTGGATGAAGTAAGGAGGAAACGCGGCAATGCGTCCCTTATCGAGTCGTTTCGAAATACGTTGGAGGCTGACCGCAAAAAGGCGGTAGAGTATTTAAATGATGACAATCTTTGTTTTCCTTCATTTTATGTGTTGAGTGACGAGATAACCAAAGCTGAGCTTTCAGGGGAATTGTGTGAGCGCTATCGGTTGGCCGCCGAATTTCTGATGATGCGTAATGACAAATCTGATATTCAAAGCGAAGTCCAAGCAGTCCACCCCGCATTGAAATGGATGATCGAGACGGGAGCTGAAGAAAACATTGGTAACGACTATTTGAAGAAATTAGATACAGCAGCAGGATTGCTGACAAAGATTTACCGGGACCGTTCGATTTTACCGGGAATTGCCGACATGATCTTCTTTCGCTGCCGATCTGAGCTGCCTTATCATGATTTGATTTGGGCGTTTTTGGAAGCGCGTGAGCCTTACAGTTTGGCTTTGATTGCTGACCGATTAAGGTCACCGGATTCAAGTGAAAGTGCATGTGCCCGACGTTTGTTGGCTTTTATTCCGGGAATTGACCGAAAGGAAACAGGTAAGGGAGAATGGCAATTTCAAAGGTTTTGTGATTGGTTGGAAGAGAACGGCCCTTACTTGAGGTATAAAGGGGAAACATTTGATACCACTCATCGGCCCACCCCGTACACTCCGGTTTGGAGAGCTAAGTATTTGGGAGCTTTTGTTGCTTCAGATAATGGAAAGATTCATGTTTCCTTGACCAAAAGAGAAAGACGGTTGCTGCGGCGCTTCGATGATCTAGCCGGGGATGAACAAAGGTTGCTGGCGGCTTATTCTGCACGGAAACGCAGAATGGATCGCAATGCATGGGTGCAGTGGATCAATCTCTCGATTAAAAAGCAGCTGAAGGCGGCGGAAGGGGAGAACAGCCATGATTGACATTTCCGGTGCAAGTATAGGGCTGGGGGCGATTAATGAACAATGGTTGGCGCTCCCCGTGACCAGAGAAATCGTGGACACGATGCGGCAAAGCCGAACAGTTTATCGTTTTGCCTCCCCCGAGCAATTATCCTTCCGATTGGCGATGGGGGCTAACATTGTTGAAGCCGCTCACCTCTTGAATCGAAGCGGGGTCAGTTTCGCAACCTTTTATGATTCAAGATGCAACGAACGGTTCTGGAATTTGACCCCGAACGGCGGCTTCCGATTGAAAAATGGGGTGGAACCGGCCGTGGCGTTGAATGATATCTTTCGAAACGGCCCAATGTATGCGTTTGAATGTGCGACAGCAATGGTGATGGTTATGTATAAGGCTACACTTGATTCGATTGGTGAAGCTTCTTTCAATCGCCTTTTTTCAAATCTGTTCTTATGGGATTGGGAGTTTGACGATGATCTGGGGATCAGTTGGGAGACACCGGCCGACTATTTTCCGGGTGATGTACGATATTTCAAGAATCCGGATGTGAATCCGCTTCACATCGAATGGCAAGGTGAAAATGTTATTGCTATGGGCAATGGGTTGTATTTCGGCCACGGAATCGGCATAAGACCGGCGGGAGCTATTATCGAAGGATTGAATCGCAGGCGCAAACCCGGAGCGGATGAATCCGCGTTTCTTATGGATGAAGCCGGCCGTCCGGCATTCCGGCATTTGGCGCAGTTTGCCGACAGGCAAGGAAATAGCCCGAGCCGCTCAACGGCAGATGCTGTCAAGAACCGTTACATCACAGTAACGCTCGGGGATTCCGTTCAGGTTTATTAAACACGGAGGGGTTAGCAGACCTCTCCTTTTTTATAGGATAATGATTTGGGCATAGGATGGTGTTGCTGAAATACTGAATTGAATTCTATATAATTGAGGAAAAGGAATTCCGTAAAGGGGATGATGGCATTGAAATGGACAGTAATCGGGTATTGGGGTGGTTATCCGGGAGTCAAGGAGGCGAGCTCCGGGTATTTACTTGAACATGACGGCTTTCGATTGCTTGTGGATTGCGGCAGCGGGGTTTTGGCGCAATTGCAGGCTTTTGTCGGGGTCGGAGACATTGATGCGGTGATTTTATCGCATTATCACCACGATCATATTGCCGATGTTGGTCCGTTGCAGTTTGCGCGCCTGGTTGAATCGATGACGCATGGCCAATTGCCCGAATTACCGATTTATGGGCATACACTGGATTCGGACGGTTTTTACCGGTTAGATCACAAGGGTTACACGAAGGGACAAGCTTACGATCCGGAGCAGCCCCTCCAAATCGGCCCTTTCTCAATTTCTTTTATGAAAACGAAGCATCCCGTTCCTTGTTTCGCGATGCGATTGGAAGCTGGCAGTCACTCGGTTGTTTACACGGCGGACTCCAGTTATTTGCCCGGGTTTATTGATTTTGCGAAAGATGCTGATTTGCTTGTGTGTGAGTGTAACTTTTACGCCGGTCAGGATGCCGCGAAGGCAGGACATATGAACAGCCATGATGCTGCTACGATTGCCCGAGAAGCTGGTGTTGGCCAACTGTTGTTGACGCATCTTCCGCATTTCGGGAAGCATGAGGATCTTGTGAAGCAGGCCGGCGAAGTGTTCGACAGGAAGGTTGATCTGGCACGGATCGGCTGGCAGTGGTCAGCTGAATAACCGGTCTTTTGCCTTGATTATTTGCCCGTCCTTCCGTGATGCTCTACAATTAAACCGAGCACAAAGGAGGTTTGGCGATGTTATACGTCAATAATGATAATATTCTCGACCCGGCTGTGAATTTGGGAATCGAGGAATACATATTGAAACATCTGGATCCGGAGGAAACGTATCTCTTCTTTTACAGCATGGAACCCTCGATCATCATTGGCAAAAACCAGAATACGCTGGAGGAAATCAACACGGAATACGTGCGCGAAAACGCTGTGAATGTGGTGCGGCGGCTCTCTGGCGGCGGTGCTGTATATAATGATGAAGGGGATCTCAGCTTTAGTTTCATCACGAAAGACGACGGGAAGAGCTTTCATAATTACGAGAAATTTACTGAGCCGGTGATCCGGGCTTTGCGGAAATTAGGTGTAAATGCTGAGTTGAGCGGACGTAATGATATTGAGGTTAACGGCAAAAAAGTGTCCGGCAATGCCCAATTTTCGACGAAAGGAAGGATGTTCAGCCACGGGACGCTGATGTTCGATGTGAATCTTGACAACGTCGAGGCGGCGTTGAATCCCAATCCGGAAAAAATCAAATCGAAAGGCGTTAAATCCGTGCGAAGCCGGGTGACCAACATTCGAGAACACCTCGCTGAGGACATGGACATCCATGAGTTTAAGAAGACATTGTTGAAATTTATTTTTGAAGTGGACGATGTGGCGGACGTGCCGGAGTATAAATTAACAGATGATGATTGGCACGAGATTCATGAAATCATCGCAACCCGTTATAAAAATTGGGACTGGAACTTCAGTAAGTCACCGAAATTCAATGTGAAGCACTCGCAGCGTTTTGCAGCAGGAACAATTGATGTTCGCCTTCAGGTGAACAAGGGTGTTATTGAGGAAGCGACGATTTTCGGTGATTTTTTCGGGGTGGGAGATATTGAGGATGTGGAACAACGTCTGGTTGGCACTCGTTATGAGCATGGGGACTTGAAGGAAGCCCTTGGAGACATCGATACAGGACACTACTTCGGTAAAATCACGAAGGACGAATTTCTTAAGATGTTATACTGATCCATTTGCTTTGGGCACTTCATGGGAAATATGGTAACGAGATTCGAATACGTACGGGAGTTTAACTCAGGAGACCATCCCTGAGTTTTACAACTTTGTACGGAGCGGTTTCGAACTGGAAGCAACATTCAAATGGCAGTAGGTTTTTTCCTGAAAGAAGTAAATCGCCGAGTGTTAATCGAAGTATAATCGAAGAAAATACATAAACCGGGAAGGGCAAAGTGAACAAAAATGCTGGACTGAATTTACTGATTGTTATATATTTTGACCATATTGAACATGTATAATGGGATTATTGATGAAAGCTTGTTCATCATCGGGCGTCCTCATGAATATTCATCTAAAGAGATTTATCGATTATTAAAACTTTTATCGAGGAGAGGATTGTTTGGATACTTCATTAGCAAGCGCTGGACCGTATATATTAATTCTTTTGTTTGTTAGTATCATAGTCATTGTACTATTTACAACGAAATACCATTTGCATCCGTTTTTATCGATTATCATAGCAGCTTATTCATTCGGTCTTGGGGCCAATTTAATCGGCCAAATCATGTTTGGAAAGCCACTCATTGAGAGCATTTCAAAAACAATGGCTGGCGGATTCGGAGGAATTCTTGGCGAAATCGGGCTGGTCATTATATTCGGAACGATTATTGGGAAAGTGTTGGAGAAAACAGGTGCGGCTGTGACAATGGCTGAGACTGTTCTGAAATGGATTGGTGATCGCCACCCGGCTCTGGGAATGTCAGTCATTGGCTGGGTCGTTTCCATTCCGGTTTTTTGTGATTCGGGGTATGTTGTTTTGTCCTCCCTCAATAAGTCGGTAGCCAAAAAAGCAAATGTTAATGTTGTTGTGACAAGTGTAGCGTTGGCAACAGGTTTGTATGCTTCTCATACATTTGTTCCGCCTACACCTGGCCCCATTGCAGCAGCAGGAAATTTGGGAATCGGCGCTAACGGTTTAATCTGGGTTATTTTATTCGGAGCTTTTGTTTCCTTATTTACAATGTTTGCAGGTTACGTTTGGGCCACCAAATTTACTAAAGATTTACCAGCCGATCTTCCCGGAATGCAGGAATCCTTTGAGGAATACAAGGCTGGCTTTGGAAAGATCCCAACGGCTTTTCAGGCCTTTGCGCCGATCTTGATTCCGATTATTTTGATGGCCCTTGGTTCTATTGCCAATTTTCCTGTAGGGACTCTACCGGATGGTTCAAAGGAAACCTTACTGTCCGGGCCATTTTATACAGTCGTGAATTTTGCAGGAAAACCGATCACGGCCCTCTTTATTGGTGTGATTTTCGCGTTTCTTTTATTGGCGAAAAATCGCGGTGAAGAAGCGTTAACAAATTGGGTCGGAGATGGCATGAAAGATGCGGCGATTATCATTATGATTACCGGCGCTGGCGGTACTTTCGGGACAATGATTGCGGCAACTCCGATTGCTGATTATATTAAGACCTTACTTGGAGAAGGTTCCATCTTCGTTGGAGCAGGGGCTTTGTTTATTCTGTTTTTTATCGCGGCTTTATTGAAAACGGCTCAGGGAAGTTCGACTACAGCTTTAGTTGTCACCTCAACGATTGCAATGCCGTTGATGCCCATTCTCGGTTTGGATGTCATGATGGGCAACATTCCAATTGGTCAAGTGCTGGCGGTAATGGCTATCGGTTCTGGTGCCATGGTAGTCAGCCATGTAAATGATTCATATTTCTGGGTCGTTTCACAGTTCTCCGGAATGAGTGTAACGACTGCCTATCGTGCCCAAACAATGGCGACCCTGGTACAAGGAATTACCGGTATTGTTGTAACATTCTTGCTTGGATTGCTTTTATTATAAAAAGGACAAAGCTGCTTTTTCTGAGGGAATCAAAAAATATTATTGACAATTGACCGGATGGTTTCTCGCGTTAAGATATTCAACTTCATCAGTTGAATGATACGGATCCACAATGATTTGTGGATCTGCTTTTTTCTTGAAAAATGATCAAAAATCAATTTAACTGGTCCTATGGAGGGAAAGTAATGGACATTCTTGTTGCACCGGATTCATTTAAAGGAAGTCTGACTGCGAGGCAGGTAGCTGAAGCTATGAAGAAAGGCATTTTGAAAGCCCGACCGGATGCCGGGGTGAAATTGGTACCCATGGCAGATGGTGGGGAAGGGACCATGACAAGTTTGGTTGAAGCTACAGATGGTTCAATGTGTGAAGTGGAAGTGGAAGATTCGTTAGGACGGAAAATTACGGCGGAATACGGCATTACAGGAGATGGACGGACTGCCGTGATTGAACTGGCGTCAGCTTCGGGTCTTGATAAATTGAGCAAAAATGAGCTGGATCCGCGGGTCGCCTCAACGTACGGGACCGGTCAGTTGATGGTACATGCTCTGGAACGGGGATTGGACAATTTTATAATTTGTCTTGGTGGCAGCGCTACAAATGACGGCGGCAGCGGCATTTTACGGGCACTTGGTTTTCGATTTCGCGATGCAGAAGGTCGCGAACTGGAACCCGGTGGGCTGTCTTTACAAAATTTACATACCATTGATACCGATAATGTTGATCCGAGGATTCGAGAGGCTTCGTTTCAGGTAGCTTGTGATGTCACCAATCCTTTAATTGGGCCAGAGGGTGCTTCGGCTGTCTTCGGTCCGCAAAAGGGCGCCAACCCCGAAACGGTTCGGCAATTGGACGAGGCTTTATTGGTTTATGCCGATTGTATCAAAAGAGAAACCGGCCTTCCGATTCATCATTATCCCGGTGCAGGCGCAGCCGGCGGAACAGCAGCTGGTCTGTTCGCGTTGTTAAACGCTGAATTGAAACAGGGGATACGTCTGGTAATGGAGGCGGTTCATTTTGAAGAAACGCTTCAGAGCGGCCATTATGATCTTTTGCTGACAGGCGAAGGGAAGATTGACGGTCAGACCGCTTCAGGCAAGGTCGTGGCCGGGCTGGCAGAAGTCGCCAAAACGCACAAAATCCCAGTTGTAGCACTCGGAGGAGCGGTAGAAGGTGACCTTGAACCCTTATACCAAAAAGGGCTAACCGCTGCTTTTAGTATCACCGACGGGCCGATGTCCTTGGAAGATGCAATGAATAATGGAGAGTGGCTAACAGAGAAACAGGCTGAGCAGGTTTTAAGATTATTGGGAATTTCTTGAGTGAGCCCCCTTATCATTTGAAAGAAACTCCGTCTTCTTATAGAAGGCGGAGTGCTTTTTTGAAAAGCCAACTCTACTACAATCATTTTTCTTTAAATTTTTTTAAATTTTCTATTGACGAATGAATCAAAAGAGATTAAAATATAAAAAATAAGTTAAGCGCTTTCCCCTATCTTGTTTGAAAGAAAAAGACTGCAAAGAGATTCCTATTTTGGGAAACATATTTCATAAGAAGCAGGGTTTTGGCCAATCTTCAATAATTTTTTTGTCATTTGATAAAGCGCTTTCCCAACTTTTTACCTGAAGCTATTAGATTCGAACCTTAGGTTAGCAAGGCTTAAAAAGGCTGAAATCAGGGATGGAGAACTTTAAAATGAAACAATTAGAATGTATCTATGTTGTATTTAAGACACACGTAGATCTGGGATTTACGGGGCTGGCTAAGGAAGTATTAGAGCAGTATCAAACGAAAATGATAGACGATGTATTGAATGTTTGCGAGAGTACA
>DASVCO010000218.1:0-2458 GCA_036381575.1 Caryophanales bacterium | reverse complement strand
GAGCAATCTGCCAAGCGGACGGTCGTCTCTGATTCGTTCGCGATGCAAGACATGGAAAGCTTTCCGAATTGAAACACGGTGCCTGTTTCTTGTTGCACGATTGTGCTGTTTCTCATGGCCGTAGAAGCGCATAACCAGTCCGACTGTAAAATTCCCCAGGTAGTGGCATATCGCCAGGAGAAGGCCGAGTTCTTTCGAGTGAAAGAAGCCAACCGCTACTGCCGCGAACATGAACAATGGGTTTGAGAAATTGGTGAACGCTGCGAGGCGTTCCGCCTCGACTTTGGTTAACTGATCTTCCTGGCGCAGTCGAGCTGTCAGTTTTGCCCCTGCCGGGTAGCCTGAGGCAAGTCCCATTGCCCATACAAAGCCTCCGACACCGGGTACTCTGAATAAAGGACGCATAAATGGCTCGAAGATGGCTCCGAGGATTTTCACAACCCCGAAACCAATTAACAATTCCGATACAATGAAAAAGGGCAATAAAGAAGGAAACACGACATTCCACCACGTTTTCATTCCACTTACGGACGACTCGGATGCGGCTTCAGGGAATATCATGATTGAAGCAGCGATAATCAACGCTCCTGAGGTGAATAATAAGGTTTTGATCTTTGATGTCCAAGTCCACACGACGTCTGCCTCCAATCCGAATGCCGGAATTGTTTTCCGGCCCCTGATTTATCTATATGGCCGAGCTGTTTGTTTATGTGAAGGAAGTTTTTACAGGGATTGCATTTCTCATTTGAAAAAAATAGCCGCTTTGGCATACAGAATTTTCCGCGCCGGGGTTTTCACTCCAGTCAAAAGGGGAAAATAAAGAATAATGTATGGGGTAAGAGCTTGCACCATAAGTTGAAATAGGGCATGTTGCATTGAAGAAGGAAGGGAGAATGTTGAGGAGACCGAAGATAGGGCTGGCGCTTGGATCTGGCGGCGCGAAAGGTTTTGCCCATGTCGGTGTGATCAAGGTTTTGGAAGAGGCCGATATCAGCATAGATTTTATAGTGGGCAGCAGTATGGGAGCGTTGGCCGCAGCTTTGTACGGGGCGGGGCATAGTGTCGAAAGCATGCACAAAATGGCGACAACCTTCAAACGCAAATATTATCTGGATTTCATTGTGCCCAAAATGGGGTTTATTGCAGGGGAGAAAGTCAGAGAACTGTTAGGTGTCATCACATTCGGGAAAACTATCGAAGAGTTATCCCCTCCTACCGCGATTGTCGCCACTGACTTAATTGCAGGAGAAAGAGTCGTCTTTACAAAAGGCTCAGCTGCCGAGGCTGTTCGAGCAAGTATTTCAATTCCAGGCATTCTGGTACCTGCAAAAGTAGACGGAAAGCTGCTTGTTGACGGTGGTGTAATTGATCGTGTGCCTGTCTCAATAGCTAAGGATATGGGAGCGGATATTGTCATTGCCGTCGATGTTTCATCCGGGAAAGGTACGTCGGAAATTCATTCGATTTTCGATGTGATTATGCAAAGTATTGATATTATGCAGGAAGAAATGGTCAGGCTACACGAGTCCACTGCTGATGTAATGATCAAACCGCCGCTGGCGCCGTTCAACTCAAGGACATTTACGGATGTCGAAAAAATGATTAAAATGGGTGAGGAAGAAACGAGAAAGCATCTTTCTGCCATTCAAGCCGCAATTGACAATTGGAAGGAGTAAATCATGACACCCAGGAAAAAGAGATATGGTTACATAGGAATCATTATTCTGTTTGCGCTTATTGTCATTTCCCTTTTTTACAGATTACCTTATGAGGTTATGAAGCCGGGAGACGCGCATCCCTTGGAACCCGCCATTGAAATTCAGGGCGCGCATGAATACAAAAACGGACAGTTCATGTTTATGACAGTCAGATTGGTTTCAAAGCCGAACGTTTATCAATACGTCTTGGCTAAATTCAAGAAATACCATAAAATTTATCCGTTGGATCAATTTCTTGAAAAAGGGGAATCACCGCAGGAGTACAGGTTTTATCAACTTCATTTGATGGACACCGCTCAAAACGCGGCGATTTATGTGGCTTATAAGAAAGCAGGCAAGAATCCTCAAATTAAACACAATGGTTTACTCGTTGTCCGCTTAATTAACGGGATGCCTGCCGAGAAAAAATTACAGCTTGGGGATTTGATTATTAAGGCGGAAGGCAGCAAAGTGACAGTGCCGAAAGACCTTCTCGAGGTTACGAAGGGGAAAGGCAAAGGTGACTCTGTTCAATTAACGGTGAAACGAGAAGGGGAGAAATTGAAGGTTACGATCCCAATCGGCCGTTTTCCGGATCGATTTATAGAAAAGGGCAGAAATCAGAACAAATACGGGATTGGCATTGTCCAAACAGCAAGTACGGAATTGCAGGTCAAGCCGCCTGTTCATTTTGACACCGCCCAAATCGGCGGTCCGTCGGCCGGGTTAATGTTTACACTCGGAATTTATAACCGGTTGAC
>DASVCO010000217.1:0-4450 GCA_036381575.1 Caryophanales bacterium | reverse complement strand
CGGAATGCATAACGGAAGCGGAAAAATTCTTTGGAGGTGGCTGATAATTAGTAAGGATATGATTGTGAACGAGGGCATTCGGGCCCGCGAAGTACGGTTGATCGGGGCAAACGGCGATCAGGTCGGAGTGAAATCGAAGAGAGAAGCGCTCGAAATGGCGCAAAATGCTAACCTCGATCTAGTGATGGTGGCGCCGAAGGCCAAGCCGCCGGTATGCCGGATCATGGACTACGGGAAATATCGTTTCGAGCAGCAAAAGAAGGAAAAAGAAGCCCGTAAGAATCAGAAGACCATTACGTTGAAGGAAATCCGTCTAAGTCCGAATATCGAGGAGCACGATTTTAACACGAAACTTCGCAATGCAAGAAAATTTCTGGAGAAGGGTGACAAGGTGAAAGCCAACATTCGTTTTCGCGGACGGATGATCACTCACTCCGAAATTGGCAGAGAAGTTCTGTTACGGATGGCGAAAGAGTGCGGGGACATTTCAGAAATTGAACACAAACCGAAAATGGACGGCCGCAGCATGTTTCTGATCCTTGCTCCCGTAAACGAGAAGAAATAACTTAAGCCAACATCTACGATCAATGCAAAAATGATAGGAGGAACCACTTTATGCCGAAAATGAAAACGCACAAAGGGGCCGCGAAACGCTTCAAGAGAACCGGAAAAGGTAAAGTCAAACGCAACCACGCGTTCACGAGCCACTTTTTCAGACACAAATCGCAAAAGCAGAAGCGTAAACTGCGCAAAGGGGCCCTCGTGGCCAAGAGTGACGAAAAAGGAATCAAGCGACTACTAAACAGCTAAGAGGAGGGGTTCACAATGCCAAGAGTCAAAGGTGGATATGTAACAAGACGCCGTCGCAAGAAAGTGCTGAAGCTGGCAAGAGGCTACTTCGGCGCCAAACATAAATTGTTCAAGGTTGCCCAGCAACAAGTATTCAAATCGATGCAATACGCATACCGGGATCGCCGCCAAAGAAAGCGTGATTTCCGCAAGCTGTGGATTACACGAATCAACGCTGCAGCCCGGTTGAATGGACTTTCCTACAGCCGGATGATGCACGGTTTAAAGCAAGCCAATGTCCAGGTCAACCGCAAGATGCTTGCAGACCTTGCCGTTCATGACGAGAAAGCTTTCGCTGAACTGGCAAGCAAAGCGAAAGAAAGCTTGAAATAAAACACCACAGGCCGTCCTCCCAACCAGGAGGGCGGTTTTTTAAATAAGGAGAAAATCATTGTGAAGGATTTTATTCTAATTTTGATCGGGTATGCATTGCTGCTGAATATCATTGGCTTTGCCTTGGTTGCGATGGACAAGAGAAGTGCCCGGAAGGGCAAATGGCGTATCCCTGAAGCTCGGCTTTGGTTGGTTGTATGGATTGGCGGTGCTTCAGGGATCTGGTATGGGATGAGAAGGTTCCGCCATAAGACCCAGCATCGAAAATTTGTTGTAGGTGTTCCAATATTATTTTTCCTCAACGTTGCGGTTTATTTGGTTGTCCTGACGCTGTTTTTGGCATGAGGGCTCGTCTCGTGTCATATTGTAGGGAATGGGAGGGGTGGTCTCGATGGATAAGGTTTCTGGGATCGTCTTTGAAGTCTTGCAAACGAGCGGGATGTTTGCTCCGTTGGCTTTCATTATCCTTCATGTGATGCGGCAGTTTTTCTTTGTGCCGGTGAGCCTGATTTGTATGCTTGGCGGTGTGTTTTTCGGTGTGTTGTACGGGACGTTGTATTCGTTGATTGGTTTGACGTTGGCGAGCATCTGGTTTTATTTATTGTTTAAGCGTATGCCCACATGGTTCCGGAAGGTTCAGCAGTTGAAAGAGAAATGTTTCAAAAAAAGAGCGCCTTTGTCGTTCGGACAAATGGCGATTCTGCGGATGATTCCGTTCGTTCATTTTCATCTGA
The DNA here is from genome assembly GCA_036381575.1 of Caryophanales bacterium. Taxonomy (GTDB): domain Bacteria; phylum Bacillota; class Bacilli; order Bacillales; family DASSOY01; genus DASSOY01. The sequence continues at coordinate 2,534 of DASVCO010000217.1, read as the reverse complement.
TTTCGCTTTGTTTGATCGAAGCTACGTCTGATTTTAAAGCGTACACGAAGAATTCCATGTACGCCAATCTCCCGCTTGCGGTGGTGTATACGATGTTTGGCCAGTGGATCGGGCGTTTGTCTCCGGAATGGATTGTGCTGATTCTGGCTTGTTTGCTTGTATTGTTTTATTCCCTGAGAACCCGGCAATGGACGATAAAATGGAATGAGTTCTTCGAAGCGAGCTCAACTTAATGCTTGTGTTTCAGAAAGTCCCCGACTGGGTTTTGCCAGGTGATTTCAGCTAAAGGATAGGCAGCATAAATCTCCTGTTCCATTCGGTAAAAATCTTCGCGGTTCAGCCCGAACAATTGGTCAGGTTCGACCATCCGCATCAGGATCGAGGTCACGACAAATTCGTTTTCTGTGGCCCCGATATATTTTTCCCCTTCGAATTGGACACCCTTGCAGACGATAAACAGGTTCTTCCGTGCGTCTTTCGGATCATCCCAAAGGTAGAGTTGCTTTCTCCGCTGGGCGGCCTCCAATTTCCGCTGCGGGGCGGTCACATATTTCCATCCGCTGTACAGGATCACAATGACAGCAAGCAACAGCAGTAAACGAAACAGCCATACAACCAACGGGGTCACCTCGATTCTTGAAGTTAAAGGGTTTATGAGTTTTTTATTTTATCATCTCAACTTTTCCAATTCCTATCTATACGAATGAGAATGCAAAAGGTTTCACTCCTGTTATAATAAAGTTATCGTTTTTTTATCGGAAAGGATGGGGAAGCATGCTGCGATTGAATACGGAAAAATTATTTTCCATGCAGAAACAATTGGATGACCGGATTGAGGCTGAACATGGCCTGGCTGGTTCGGACCTTAAGGAACCTAAATTTTTGGCGCTTGAGGTGGAACTCGGCGAGCTGGCTAATGAGACTCGCTGTTTTAAATTCTGGAGTGTCAAACCGCCTTCTGAACGATCGGTGATCCTTGAGGAGTATGTCGACGGTTTGCATTTTATTTTATCGCTCGGATTGGCTTTTGGTTACGAGGTGGCTGAGCCGGTTTCGATGGAAGTGGATGAAGGACTGACTGCTTGTTTTCTGGAAGTTTTTGAGCGGATTTCGGATCTTCGCAGGGAGCCTGATCGAGATCGGTTTAGCGAGTTATTCTTCACCTATATGGTGTTGGGCGAGCAGCTTGGGTTCACCTCGGATGACATTCAGTCCGCTTACGAGGACAAGAATCAGACGAATCATGAGAGGCAGGAACAAGGCTATTAAATTGTGATCGCCAGGTTCGAGCGTTATAATGAAAGTGCATACATTTAGAGTGTATCGGGCTGGGATCTTCACCAGGGATGCGTTAGCTTGGCTGGTAAGCAAATTCGGCTTGGTGCAAATCATAATAGAGGAGAGTAAGTACATATGGCGTTAGACGAAACACTAACGATGTTGAAAGATTTGACGGATGCCAACGGCATCCCGGGGAATGAGAAAGAGCCGCGTGAGGTGATGCGCAAGTATATCGAGCCTTATGCGGATGAAGTGCAGACGGATGGTCTCGGCAGTCTTGTGGCGGTGAAAAAAGGAAAGGCTGACGGCCCGAAAATCATGGTGGCCGGCCATCTTGACGAGATCGGCTTCATGGTGACTAAGATTGATGAAAACGGATTTCTGCGTTTTCAGACCGTCGGCGGCTGGTGGGAACAAGTGATGGCCGCACAGCGCGTTACGGTGATGACGAGGAAAGGTAATGTGCCGGGCGTGATCGGCTCAAAGCCGCCGCACATTTTGAAGCCGGAAGAGCGGAAGAAGTCCATGGACGTCAAGGATATGTTTATCGACGTTAGCGCGACAAGCAAAGAAGAGGCTGAGGAATTTGGGATCAGGCCGGGTGATGCGGTCGTACCGGTTTGCGACTTCACGGTCATGAAGAATGAGAAACATTTGATGAACAAGGCGTGGGATAACCGAATTGGCTGTGCGATTGCGATCAGCGTCCTGAAGAATTTGCAGGATGTTGATCACCCGAATACAGTGTACGGTGTCGGGACCGTTCAGGAGGAAGTTGGGTTGCGCGGGGCAAAGACTTCGGCCAGCTTGATTCAGCCTGACATCGGTTTGGCGGTAGATACCGGAATTCCGGGCGATACGCCGGGCATTTCCGAGAAGGATGCACAGGCCAAGATTGGCGAGGGACCGCAAATTATTATGTATGACTCTTCAATGGTTTCGCATAAGGGATTGCGTGACTTTGTGACGGACACAGCCGATGCGAAAGGAATTCCGTATCAGTTTGAAGCCATTCCGGGCGGCGGCGCTGATTCTGGTGCTATCCATTTGACGGCTAACGGTGTTCCGGCATTGGCGATTACGATAGCTACCCGTTATATTCATACGTCAGCTTCGATTATTCACCGTGATGATTATGAGAATGCGGTGAAGCTTGTAACTGAGGTCATCAAGCAGCTTGATGCCGATAAAGTCAAGGAAATCACATTTGGATAAGGAAATCCGGCGGGTTCGGGCCCGCCGGATTTTTCTTG
>DASVCO010000216.1:0-3397 GCA_036381575.1 Caryophanales bacterium | reverse complement strand
GCTTGTTATGGTAGCTTTTGTCATGATCACTGCTTCTCCTCCTGTTCTGGATGCAGCTGTGAGTAGTGTTGTTCCCGAGGATTACGGGGTATTGCTTTTGCCGATTATTACCTTGATCGGAGGAACGGTTGGCGGTTATATCACGTTTGCCGGCGGCCATCGCTTGATTGATGCGGGTTTCAAAGGGAAAGAAAATGCCGGTTTTGCCGGGAAGGCGGCGAACTGGGGCGTTATTACGACAGGTGTGATGAGGGTCATCCTGTTTTTGGCGATTCTTGGGGTTGTCGCAGCCGGTCATAATCTTTCTAAAAGTAATCCGACCGCCTCAGTTTTTCAGTATGCGCTTGGGGATGTCGGGTACAAAATTTTCGGTATTGTACTGTTTTCAGCCGCTATCACGTCGGTTATTGGGGCAGCTTACACAAGTGTGTCTTTTCTGCGTTCCTTCCATCCGGCTATTGAGAAATACAGCAATCGTTTTATTATCGCATTCATTGTTTTCTCGACCCTTGTTTTCGTGTTGGTCGGGCAGCCTGTCAAGATTTTGATCGTTGTCGGTTCGTTAAACGGGTTGATTTTGCCTCTTACCCTTGGCTCGGTATTGGTCGCTTCCCGTAATAAGAAAATTGTCGGAGATTATCACCATCCGACGTGGATGATTGTCTTTGGGGCCGTAGGCGTTCTTTTGACGATTATTGCCGGTTATTATTCTTTACAAGGGCTGGCGGATGTTTGGACAGGATAAGTCATAGGTTATGCTGTTTTTGAAAATATAGCTGAAGGGCAGTTCCTTAGTTAAAGAGAACTATGGTGCTGTCCTTTCGTCATACTTGGACGGCGCCGGGAATTTCGTGAGAGGCACAAAGGGAGAGAGCAACATGATTGAAAAAAATCATAGTACGGACGTGCTGGTAATTGGCTCTGGTGCTGCTGGAATGATGGCTGCAAGAGCTGCCTCGGACAGTGGAGCGGAGGTCATCATTGCCGATAAAAGCCTCGTTGGCCGTGGAGGGGCGACGGTTCTTGCCCAAATGACAGTTGCCGTGGCATTGGGTGAAGCCGAAGAGGATAGTCCGGGCATTCACTTTGAGGACACAATGGAAGGCGCCCGCGGGCTTGCGGATCCGGAGATTGTGAAAACTATTGTGGATCGGGCTCCGGAGGTGATTCTGGAGGTCGAGGGATACGGTGTCCGGTGGGCAAAAACAGAAGAAGGGAAACGCTCTCAGGTCATTTCTCCGGGCCACTCACGCAAACGATGTGTGTATGTTGACATTCTCAATACCGGAGGGGCGACTTCCAAAGGATTGCGTAAGGCTATCTGGAGAGATGAAAAGATCAAACGGCTGAAAAACGTTGTGATCACGCGTCTCGTTCAACATGAAGGGAAAGTTGTTGGGGCTGTCGGGTTTTCGATGGAAGATATGGTTCCCGTAGGCATTTCAGCCTCCCGGGTGATTCTGGCTACCGGCGGGTTGACTGAAGTATACGAAAGAAACAGTGCTTCCACGAATATGACCGGTGACGGTTTTCTGTTAGCGGCCATGGCCGGGGCGGAACTTCAAAATATGGAGATGGTGCAATTTTTCCCGATTGCGCACCTGTATCCACCACTTGTCGGCATCGATCCGATTATGTGGGATCCTTTCCGTTATAAACTCGGCGGGCGTTTGCTGAATGGAAATCATGAGGAATTCATGGGCCATTATGCCGGTGAAAAGGCCGGTAAGTATACGGCGACAAGGGATCTAACAAGCTATGCTATCTTTCGGGAAGTGGAGGAAGGAAGAGGGTCGCCTCACGGCGGGGCTTATCTTGATTTTCGCATGGTACCGGAAGATAAGCTGAGACAAGGTTTTGGTCCGGTGATTGATATTCTTCAATCTCAGGGTGTAAACTTGACGAAAGACATGGTTGAGGTTGCGCCTATGGCTCATTTCATGCTTGGCGGCGTACGTGTAGATGCGGAAATGAAGACGAGTGTTCCAGGATTGCTTGCATGCGGGGAATTGATCAACGGCATGCATGGAGCCAACCGATTGTCAGGGAACGCGATTACTGAGTCGCTCGTTACCGGCCGGATCGCGGGTGAGGCAGCGGGACGCGTCAGGAAAAGCGCATTCGATTCAGTCGTACGGGAGGAAGTAGCCAACGAGTGGGAAAGGCTGCAACAATTCTGGCATCCCCGTAACGTAAAGGAAGATGAAGCTTCCATGCTCGAAATTCGGCGAAGAATTCAAAAGGTGATGTGGCAAGGTTCAGGGCCACTTCGCACGGAAGCCGCCCTTAAACAAGCGTTGAAGGAGATTCGCGGCCTGCGTAAGGAATGCCAAGGCGCATCTTTGGCGCAGCAGAATCGGTATGCACTTTCTGTGGTGGAAAAGATCGAAGCCTATAATATGACATTGATTGGAGAAGCCATAGTTCAAGGCGCGCTTGAAAGACGCGAAACAAGAGGTGCGCATGTCCGGTTGGATTATCCTGAGCCGTTTCAGAATACGTATATCTCGAGCTTTAAGCTGCATGGCCATGAGGAGTGGCGGATGAAAAAGACAGATCCTTCTGCATGATTTTGATGATCGAAAGGGGAGGCGCGTATGTCACAATTGAAGCTGAATATTGTTCGCGGAGATGAAGAACATGGGCGGACTACCGTGGGCTATGAGGTCCCGTTTGTTGAGGGCATGAGCCTGCTGGACGCGATATTCTGGATTCGTGAACATATAGACTCGTCTCTTGCCGTTCGTTATTCCTGCAGGTCAGCTAATGCCTGCAAGGAATGCATGGCTTTTGTCGACGGGCAACCGGGCTATTTGTGCAGCATTAGAGCTGTAGAAGGATCGACGGTCACGATTGGACCTTTGACAGGACGGCCCTGGGTGAAGGATTTAACTACATCATTAGATTAACTGCAGTATAAAGGGAGTGCTGAGACGATGGATTATACCTTATCTCCACTTGGAGAAGCCTCAGTCGTTATTCAATTAAGTGAAGAAATTGATATTCAAACGCAAAAGAAAATCAGTGTCATCGCCTCATATCTGGATGAACATCCTCTTCCGGGAATGATTGAATATATTCCGGCTTTTACAACCATCACGATTTTTTACGATCCGATGGAGGTGCTTTCTTCTCGCCAAAACAGCGTGCGATCCAATGATTCAACGGAAAGGTTGCCTTATGATCTTGTCTGTGACGGGATTAATGAAATGATTTCAGACCTTCCGGAAGCACAGGATCAACAGCGAAACGTTGTGGAAATACCGGTATGTTACGGCGGGGATTTCGGACCGGATTTGGGGTTTGTCGCTGAACATAATGGCCTTGAGCAAGAAGACGTTATTAAAATTCATTCGAATGGCGATTATCTCGTCTATATGATTGGCTTTGCTCCCGG
>DASVCO010000215.1:0-23627 GCA_036381575.1 Caryophanales bacterium | reverse complement strand
AGCAGCAACAAATGAGTAACTCACAAAGTCCTGAGTGGTCCCTTCAGCAATAATCGCCTTTTAAGAAGGAAAAGCCACCGGGCTTTTCCTTCTTTCTGTCAAAATTTCTTTTTTAATTCGAAAATGTCCCGTTCTGTTTTCGCTGCTTTTTCAGTCAGAAAGGTCAAGTCATGTTTGATTTCCCTAAGTACTTCAGGATTCTGCTCCCGTTCCTGTTTCCTCTGGAAATCAGACAGATGGAAAATTTTCTCGTCATGTTCGCCAAGCTTATGTTTTACATAGGCCAGGCTTTTTTTGATTTCTTGCATTTCTCCTTCGATACTGCGCAGATGTTCTTCGAATTGCACGGCACGCTGGTCCAGAGAATCCGCTTTTTCCTTGATTAATTCCAGAAACTTCTCTTCATTCTCTGTCAAAGTCCAACACCTCTCCAAGGTTATGTATGTCTACGTTGATTATAACAGAAGCTTGTAAGTTTGTCCGTATTAGTAGGTCGAATGTCGCAGGCTGGTAGCCAGATGGATCAGGTTATGGGAAAATGTCAGCTCTTCACCGTTTTTTCGCTTAGTCCAGCGACTTTGTACAGGTATATTCGCCAAACGGAGACATTATTCTCAAAGATGTGCAGCAAATTCAGGTGATTTTCCTTCGCATTCGCGATTTTGACAGTTGAAAGAATGTAGTCGCCGCCCATTTGTTTGAAGGCTTTGGTATTCAGAGTAAGGTTGCTGATCACCTTATGTTTTTCTTTCGTGAAGAAATAATGCTTTCCCAGTTCATCGACGAAGATGTAACAACGGCTTCCCCATTCGTCAAAATAGCTTTCCAGTGCTTCATTCTTCTCAAGTTCAGGTGCGATAATCCGTCGGAACTGATGCTTATAGTTGAGCGGATAAAGGGTTACATACAGATCAAGAGTGTAAAACCCGTTATATTGTGAAATGGCCGGATGCATGCCGATACTGGCCACACGGTAAGCTGAAGGGTCTCTGTCAATATAATCCTGAATCTCTGCGAAAAGGTTCGGTGAATAGAATTCCTGCCAGGAGGGCATCCCAAGGCTCCGATATTTGACTTCGTGATTGAAGCCGAAGGCTGTAAGAATCTGAACAGCCAACAGTATCAAAACCACTGGTTTTCCAAACTGTCTCCATCTTCCGGTTATCCATTCCAGACAAACTGCGAAAACCAGGTACCACAGGACCGGATTCAGGAAGAAAATACGGGCGAAATTGAACGTCTCGGCAATCTGGAAATTTTCTTTCAAAACACGCATGCCTTCCCAATACCAGAGAGCGTACCACATGGCGAAGGAGGCGGCCAAAATCAACAAGTGTGACAGTTGTCTTTCGTATCGGTTTAATAATGGACGAGCAGCTTGTCTCAACGGGAATACTCTTCTCAGAACCATCCACAGTAAAAAAAATAACGCGAGATAAATGATTGTCACGTACTGCAAAGTGTAGGAGTGGGTTTGCGCATTCAGAAAGACGTCCCAGAACTTGTGAATGGTTTCTGTGAAAGTATTGTGGCCACGGTTAAATTCAGCACGTTGAGAAACAAACGTTTTCTCGATTAAAATACCGAAAAGCAGTCGATAATCTTTTGCCAGATAAATCGCTGTCATCATGGCAATGGCTGTAAACATCGGCCAATTGGAATGCTTTGTTTTGATCCAGTCCGTCAGCCAAATGATTCCCATCGCGGCCAGGAAGAAAAAGAAGGTCAAAATAAAACTCGAAGCAAAAGGCAGCACCATGAGAATCAGCCAGTCTTTTTTTGTCGCCTCATGTTTTCTTAATTTCAAAAAGGCATAAGCCGCCAGCGGTATACCGGCAATGCTTAAACAACCGGGCAGCCAAAAAGGGAGGAGGGCGAAACAAACAGCCACTCCAGCCTTAATGAATTGATTATTTTCGTTCCTTAGTACGTGTTTAGACAGTAATAAGTACATGCCGATGAAAGCCACAAAGCGGATCAAGGCAGCATTGATTGTATAGGCGGCAAAGGGAGGGAGCCAAACGAACAACCATAAGATAAGTTTGAACTGGGAACCGAGCGACTCCCGGGGCAAACCATTCATCATGTTAGGAATGGTGGCGTCGTTCGGTGAGAAAATTTCACCGCTGCCAGCCAATATTTTATACCAGATGACAGCAGAATCCAATTGATCATGGACGCGAACATGGACATCTTTTCCAAGGATAAACAACGGTGACAGATAAACGATAATAAGGAAAAGCGCAAGAACGATCCAGATTCGCTGTTTGAGGAACGTCATTGATAAAAACTCCTGATCTGGTCTGTGATATATTCGATGTCGGCCGCTGCCAACCCGTAATACATAGGCAGACGTAACAAACGTTCACTTTCTATTGTTGTGAAGCGGTCTTCTCCATGAAAGCGGCCGAATTGTCTACCTGCCGGAGAACTGTGAAGCGGCACGTAATGAAAGACTGCCATAATCCCTTGTCTTTTCAGGTAATCAATTAGTGCAGTCCTTTCCCTCAGGCTTCCCGCTTTAATGTAAAACATGTGTGCATTATGCCGGCAATATTCCGGAACCGAAGGCAATTCGATATGTCCGGCTTCCTTTAGCGGGCCAAGCCGCCCAGCGTAATCATACCACGAGTTCATCCGGTCATTGTTGATGTCATCGGCATTTTCCAACTGGGCGTACAGATAAGCTGCGTTCAGTTCACCAGGTAAAAAGGAAGAGCCAATGTCGACCCACGTATATTTGTCCACCTGGCCGCGGAAGAATTGTGATCGGTTTGTGCCTTTTTCGCGGACAATCTCAGCCCGCTCGGCGAAGTGTTCATTATTGACCAACAGAGCTCCGCCTTCGCCCGATGTGTAATTCTTCGTTTCATGGAAACTGAAGGTGCCAAGATCGCCGATTGTCCCGAGAGTCTGTCCATGATATGTACTCATGACTGCCTGGGCCGCGTCTTCGATCACAAGCAAACCATGTTTCCCCGCTATCTTTTTAATTGTCTCCATCTCGCAGGCAACGCCGCCGTAATGAACCACGACAATGGCTTTTGTCCTGTCAGTCACAGCCGGTTCTATAAGAGTTTCGTCTATATTCATAGTATCAGGGCGGATATCGACAAAGACAATCCGGGCTCCCCGAAGGGCAAAGGCATTAGCAGTTGAGACAAAGGTATAAGACGGCATGATAACTTCATCACCTGGCTGAATGTCCGCTAGAATCGCGCTCATCTCGAGCGCATCCGTGCATGAGGCTGTCAGGAATGCCTGTTTGCAGCCCAATTGTTCTTCCAGCCAACAGGTGCATTTTTTCGTGAATTCTCCGCCGCCTGATAATTTCCGATTTTCAATGGCCACACGAATATATCCTTTTTCATTTCCCGTCACAGCGGGGCGGTTGAACGGTATCATGATTTCTCCTCCGATCCCATTATGAAATTCGTTTACTCACGAATTTTTTTCTAATCTTACTTCGTTATTATTTTCATCTCCGGCCTAATTTCCAGAGCGATTGCGGTTCAAGCCACGGATTTGCTTGTCACGATAATTCCCAGAATAATCAAAGCCAGGCCAACGATTTTGTATAAATTAACCGGCTCATGAAAAATGACGATGGATAACAAGAATACGAGGACAAACGACAGGCTCATGAAAGGATAGGCATAGCTGATATCAAACTTGGTCATCGCCGCCATCCAGAACAATGAAGCGATAAATGCCGAAACGAATCCCGATAAAATCAGCGGATCGAACAACAATTTCAATAAAAAAATGACCTTTTCTCCGAAATCCACCGGCAGGCTGCCGTATTTGGAGATTCGCCATTTCAAGATAATCTGTCCATATACCGTGAAAAATATCGTCGCGAAAATATAGAAATAGCCCATAGCTGATCCTTTCCCGATTGGAAATTCAACCTCGTTATTGATAAGTTTAAACGACTTTTCCTATCCTCAAACCTCATCCTTCAAGGATTGTATTTGTGATAAATATCGACTGCGCTGCCGAACCTGAATCCCAGGGAAGTGACAAGATTGGCCATCACCAAATTGCATGCCGAAATGGAGGTAGTCAATTCTTCATAGCCTTTGTCAAAGAGGACCCGGCAGGCCGATGTCCAGAAATATTTCGCCAGGCCCCGTCCCTGATATTCTTTGTCCAGAGCTTGCAAGAGAACATGATTGTCATGATAAGCGAAAAAACCGGCCAATTGTTTATTGTACAATAATGCCCACACACGGTTTTCTTCGTAAAGCTGATTGAGCCATCTGTCGTAACGGATGTCGGCCTTTTCTCGGCTGATCCGGAAATCCCGGTGAAAGCGTCCGTGGTGATAAGCGCCATTTGAAATTTTAATGAGATCATTGACACTGATTTTTTCAGAAAGTGTAATTTTTTCATCATCGAACGGATTGAATTTTTCCCTCCAACAATAAGGCTTCAGCAGTGTATCGCAATAATAGAACCCATATTCATGCAAAAGGCTTTTGGAAGCCAGCGGGTCAATTTTTACTGTGAAATGCCCCGGTTTTTCCATTGTGGCGCGCAATGTTTCTTCATCATGGTTTTCCAGTTCATATGTGTCGATTCCGAAGGCTTTTGCGTCCCACGGCGTGGAATGGATATTTATTGTCATCGGCATGCTCTCCCCTGTTTTCTTGATCCTCCGTGCGGAATCCGATAGTTTCTTGCACAATGTACAACGGTCGATCCTTCACTTCATCAAAGACCTTTCCAATATAAAGGCCGATAATCCCGAAGTTGGCGAAAATCAATCCGCCAATAAAGTAGATCGATACCATTACGCTGGTCCATCCGGCAACCGGTTGATAGAGGAAAAAGTAACGGTACATAAGATACAACCCGTATAAGAAAGAAATCAGCGATATGAGAAATCCAAATTTGATGGACAGTTTCAGCGGTTTGTTGGATTGTGATACGATTCCGTCTACAGCCAAATTGACCAGTTTGGCCAGATTGTAGGATGATTTGCCGTCGAATCGCTCAGCGTGTTCAATATCAATGGACGTTGCGCGAAATCCCATCCATTTGATGAAAAGGGGGAAAGAACGGTTTTGTTCCCGCAGTCCGCGGAAATTCTCGACGACTTTCTTCGAACAGATGCTGAAATTCGCGATGGTCGTATCGGAACGCTTCTCCGTAAAGTAGTCATATATTTTGTAAAAAAGTTTGGAACTCCATTTCTTCAGGCGGTTGTCCCGGCGTTCGCAGCGCCGTCCGAAAACCACATCATAGCCTTCCTTCGCTTTCCGGTACAGCTTCGGAATTTCTTCCGGACGATCCTGCAGATCACAATCCATCACGACCGTCCATTGGCCATCCGCATAATCAAGTCCTGCTGTAATGGCATAGTGCTGCCCGAAATTCCGGGACAAATCAATTCCTTTGACCCTGGAATCGAGGCGGGCAAGACGTTCAATCACGTTCCAGGAATTATCCGGGCTATGGTCGTTGACCATAATGATTTCAAAATCGGTAGTGATCGGCCCGAGTGCGCTTTTCAACCTTTTATACAGTTCGACAAGGCAGGTCTCGGCTTTGTACACCGGTGTCACAATCGATAGATCAGGTTGGTTTTGATTGTTGGTTTTCATGAATATACCACTCCACTGTTTTGCGTAGGCCGCTCTCGAAATTTTCTTCGGCTTTCCAACCGAGTTCGTCCTCGATTTTGGAGGCGTCAATCGCATAGCGGCGGTCATGGCCGGGCCGGTCGCTGACAAACGAAATCAGTTCTTGATAACTTGAGAAATCGGTTCCCTCCTTATATTCCGGGGCTAATTCATCAAGTAGGCCGCAAAGGATTGTGGCGATTTCGATGTTCGTATGCTCGTTCTTCCCGCCGATATTATAGGTTTCTCCTGATTTTCCGTTATGAAAGGCAAGGTCGATGCCTTTGCAATGGTCAAGGACGAAAAGCCAGTCCCGGATATTCTTCCCATCTCCATAGATTGGAATACGCTCAAGGTTGACAGCTTTCCGGATAATCGTCGGGATGAGCTTTTCATTGTGCTGTTTCGGGCCATAATTATTAGAACAGTTCGTGGTGACTGTGTTTAAACCGTATGTGTGAAAATAACTGCGCACCAGAAAGTCTGAGGCAGCTTTGCTGGCGCTGTATGGGCTGTTGGGCGCATAGGGTGTGGTCTCCGAGAAATATCCTTTTGCTCCGAGCGAGCCGTAAACTTCGTCAGTAGAAATATGGTGGAATCGGCACTTGCGGCCGTTTTCCGTATCAAGCCAGTGATGCCTGGCGATATCAAGTAATGTAAAGGTTCCGTGAACATTGGTTTGTATAAAAACATCCGGTGCTTTAATAGAGCGGTCAACGTGTGATTCAGCCGCAAAATGAATCACATCACTGATTCCATGCTTCGAAAACAACTCTTCGAGAAGGGCACGATTGTTAATATCACCCTTAATGAATTGATAGTTTGGATAGGCCTTTAACCTTTTCAGTTCCCCCATATTGGCAGCATAGGTCAGTTTGTCAAAGTTGATAACGTGATAATGCGGATATTTCTCAAGAAAGTACGGTATAAAATTCAGTCCGATAAAACCCGCTCCGCCTGTCACAAGAATGGTTTTACGATTTATCATAGGTTCCTCACTTCATTAATTCGTTTCGATGGCCATTATTCGTAACTTCCCAATATTGTTCAGTATGGGCCCGGTCCGCGATGCTTTGCAGATAGTTTCCGTACGCATTGTTTCCCATAACCTCAATCAATTTCAACAGATCTTCTCTTGTAATGTAATTCATGTAGTAGGCGATTTCCTCAAGGCAGGCGACTTTAAATCCCTGGCGCTTTTCTACTGTCTCGATAAATTGTGAGGCTTCGAACAGGGATTGCGGTGTGCCGGTATCCAACCAGGCGAAGCCTCTTCCCAGAAGTTCGACATTCAAATCCTCGCGGTCAAGATAAACTTTATTGATATCTGTAATTTCGAGTTCTCCGCGTGCTGATGGACGAATGGTCTTTGCGATGTCAACGACCGTATTGTCATAGAAATACAGGCCGGTTACGGCGAAATCGGACTTTGGTTTTTCAGGTTTTTCTTCAATCGATTTGACCTTTTTGTTCTGATCGAATTCGACCACTCCGAATCGTTGTGGCTGGCCGACGCGGTAACCGAAGATCGTAGCGCCGCTTTTCCTTGCGGATGCCTGTTTCAGCAGAGGCGTAAATCCCTGGCCATAGAAGATGTTGTCACCAAGCACAAGGGCTACCCGGTCGTTGCCGATAAACTCTTCTCCCACCAGGAAGGCCTCGGCTAATCCGCCGGGAGTGGACTGAACATCATAAAAGATAGACAAGCCCAGATCTTCACCAGTTCCTAACAATTCCTGAAATCTTGGTGTGTCTTTAGGGGTGGAAATGATTAGAATTTCCCGAATACCCGATAACATTAATACAGACAATGGGTAATAAATCATGGGTTTGTCATACACAGGCAGCAGTTGTTTCGACATGCATTTCGTCAAAGGAGAAAGCCTTGTGCCGCTTCCGCCTGCCAGAATAATGCCTTTCATTTCAACAGCCTCCCTGCGAGGTTCTCTGTCTTTGGATAAACCTCCCAAATAGTAGACGAACCAAGAGCAAATAAAGTTTCATTTCAATATATCTGGTGAATGCTGTGGTTATTATACATTTCGTAAGAGGTTAAAAATGTTAACCGTTGAAATGGAATTGTAAAGAGAAGGTTACAAAATTGTCCATCAACGGCATAAAAGTCTTGCTTCAGGTTCTGAACCTCTAGGTTCCTACGTTTACGAGCCATTAATTTGGAAAGACTATTGAGGAATGTTCAAAGCAACGCCTGGCGGCATTCTAGTATCGCATCTTGTGTTAAGCGGTACGGATAGCTTGAGGGGTAACCAGGAGGTGAATGCTTCCGGTTATCGTAACATAGTCTGCTCGGATCAGTTTTATTGAGTATTGTATCAACCGGGAACAAAGGCTTTAGCTGATTTCCAGCATTTAGATGGTTGCAGAACCAAGATGTTAAAAGATAAAGCAGGATAATGATGAAGGAGGACAAAAATGAAAAAAATTCTATTGATTTTCCTGGTCATGAGCCTGGCTGCTTGCGGAAGCCTTGGCCAGCAAAGTGATCACTCAACACAAAGGTCAGCCGATCAGGAGAAAGCTGAAAAGGTTTCCGGGAAAACCGGAGCCAAGTCATTGCTCATTCCTTTGCAGAATCAAAAAGGAAAAGCGATTGGCGAAGCGAGGTTCGTGCAAACGCCGGAAGGGGTGCAAATTACGATTGAAGCCTCTAAGCTGGAACCGGGCTTACACGGCATCCATATTCACGATACCGGAAAGTGCGTGCCGCCCGATTTCGAATCGGCCGGAGAACACTTCAACCCCTTCCACATGGAACACGGTTTGAAGAATCCAAAAGGCCCGCATGCAGGGGATTTGCCGAATATAATGGTAGAAGAAAACGGGACCGTGCAAACGTCAATTCTTGCGAAAAAGGTTACATTGGAAAAAGGAAAGAAGAACTCGTTGCTTGATGAAAACGGCAGTGCGCTGGTCATTCACGCGAAGCCGGATGACAACAAATCACAGCCGTCAGGAGCGTCTGGCGAAAGAGTGGCTTGCGGCGAGATTACGAATTAAGGATTCGGGTTTTCACCCGGATCCTTTTCTGTTAACAGTAGAAAATCAACTGTGATATAGTAAAAAGAATAGGATTAAAGATTCAAAAACAGGTGTTTGGGCGTGGCTGAAAGGAAATAGAATAAATTCAAGCCGTTGCCGACAGTCTGAAAAGGATGGAAAAGCGGAAGGAGCAGACATTCAAGGAATAACCGGGAATTTCAACCGGATAAAGCAGGAATTTCGTCCCTAATTATCGAAATCTTTAACCGATTGTAAAACAGGGGTGGCCGAAATGAATGAGGCGGAACTACAGACGTTTCAGCGATTAATTCGCGCAAAAAAACGATTTCTGATTCCAGCGACAATATTTTTGCTTGTTTTTTATTTTTTGTTGCCGGTCTCAATTATTTGTTTTCCGAAGGTGATGAACCATCCGTTTTTTTTCGGTATGACACCGGCCTGGGCGTTTGCTTTTGCGCAATTTGCGATGGTTTGGGCTTTGGGCGGCCTCTATTATTTGAAATCGAAAACGTTTGACCGATTTGCCGGACAGATTGATAAGGAAGGGCAATCTCGATGAATTTGACCTATTTTGTATTCTTCCTGTTTATCCTGGGCGGGACGTTGATCATTACATATTGGGCTGCGCAGCGGGAGCCTACAACCCATCAGTTTTATTCAGTTTCGGGGAGTCTGACCGGTGTTCAAAACGGGCTTGCGATTGCGGGAGACTACATGAGTGCTGCCTCATTTCTCGGCATTACCGGCACCATTGCTTTAAACGGTTTTGATGGTTTCTTCTATTCCATCGGTTTTCTCGTTTCTTATTTAATTCTGCTGTTTTTGGTTGCGGAACCGGTTCGCCGCCTGGGGACTTTCACACTTGGAGATGTTATTTGCGCGCGTTTTCCGGAGAAAAGAATGCGGTTACTGACATCGACCGGCACGATTATCATCTCGATTCTATATATGATTCCACAGCTTGTGGCTGCCGGACTTCTTATCCATTTATTGCTGGATGTTCAGTATACCCTCTCTGTGGTGATTGTCGGAATTTTGATGACACTCTATATTGTGTTCGGCGGAATGATGGCTGCTTCATGGGTGCAAATTGTCAAGACCGTCCTTCTTATGGGCGGAACGTTTCTGATTTCTTTGATTGTGCTGGCGCGATTTGATTGGGACATTTCTTCTTTTATTGAAGAAGTGAAAAGGGATAATCCCCTCGGTACGGCGTTTTTCAATGCGGGGAATTTGTTTACAAGCCCGTTGGAGACACTTTCTCTTAATCTTACCTTAATTCTCGGAACAGCTGGCTTGCCGCATATTCTGATTCGTTTTTTCACTGTGAAAAATGTACAAGCTGTGCGGAAATCTGTGATGACCGCGACATGGGTGATTGGTTTGTTTTATTTGATGACGCTCGTTTTGGGGCTGGGGGTCGTGGTGTTTGTCGGTTGGGACGAGATCACTGCCGGTGATCCGAGCGGGAATTTGGCAGCCCCTATGCTTGCTTATGAAATTGGCGGGGACTTCTTGATGGCTTTTATTTCCGCTGTGGCGTTTGCTACTGTTCTGGCGGTGGTGACAGGGCTTGTTATGGCTGCGACTACTTCGTTTGCATATGATTTTTATAATCATCTGCTTCACGATGGAAAGGCTTCGGACAAGAAACAGCTTAAGGTGGCCAAAATGGCTGCTGTTGCAATCGGCCTGATCTCCATTCTGCTTTCTCTCGGTTTGAAAGGCTCAAATGTCACGTTTCTTGTTTCAATGACTTTTGCTGTGGCAGCCTCAACCAATTTGCCTTTGCTGCTATTTACCCTTTATTGGCGGCGGTTTAACAGGACGGGTGCTGTGACGGGGGTTCTTACAGGCCTGGCATCGTCTTTGATCCTTGCCATTCTCGGACCCAATCTCGACGCTGGTGATCCTTTGATTCCGCTTGCCAATCCAGGCATTATTGCCATTTCGCTTGGTTTTCTAGGGGCTGTTACGGGAACATTGCTGTCGAGGGAGCCTGCTGATGAGGCACGTTTCTATCGAATGTTCGTGAAAGCCCAAACGGGTGTGACGCCATTGGTAGAAGATGAACCGTATGTTGAAGGGACTAAACAACGAGTCCCGGGAGGCGGATAATGTGGAACAATTGACCATTGTCCTCTTCGAAAGGATCGGGATGTTGCTCGTATTTGCATTCATGCTCACCCGTATTCCATCTTTCCGATACTTATTGGATCGAGAACTGGGTGTCAAAACGATTATTTACCACTCGATTTTCTTCGGGATCTTCGGAATTGCCGCGGCTCAGGCCGGCGTGGTTCTTAACAGCGGCGAAATCACCTCCCATTTGTGGACCTTCGAGTTGGCTGAGGGCCAGACTCTGGTGGGATCCACATTGGTTGCCATTGTTATTGCGGGGTTGCTTGGCGGGCCTTATGTCGGATTTGGCGCAGGTTTGATAGTGGCGATATATCTGCAATTTCTGGGTGGAGACGCACTGATTGCTAACAGTGTTACAAATCTTTTGGCGGGATTGTTAGCGGGTTACACAGCAAGATTCTTTTCCCAGGAGCGTGTTATTGCACCGGAAAAGGCCTTGTTTATAGGCATGTTTACCCCTATTTTGCATATGTGTTTATTATTGGTTTTTGCTGACGAGCCGGGTGATGCCATTCAGGTTGTGAACCGAATTGGCCTTCCACTTGTCATTACGAATAGTGTCGCCATAGCCATTTTCACAGCAATGATTCGGGCGGCTTTGAACGAACAGGAACAAGAGGCGGCCCTGGAAACCGAACGGGCTTTGAAAATCGCGGAAAACGCGTTACCGTATCTTCGGAAAGGCTTCAACTTTGATTCTGCCCGGAAGATGGCCGAGCTGTTGCACAGCGAGTTGAAAATAGCTGCTGTATCGTTAACGAATACGAAAATGGTTCTGGCTCATGTCGGGTCGGGGTCTGATCATCACCAAAGCGGTGAACCTTTGCAAACAACACTGTCAGAGAAAGCTCTTTCGACTGGTGAGATTCAGATCGCCTATGAACAGTCGCAAATTCAATGCTCCGATGAACTATGCCGGTTACAGGCCGCTATTATTGTACCGATTCGGCAATCAGGGGAGGTCGCGGGATTGATCAAGCTTTATTTCCGACGATCCCAACAAATCCGTGCGGTCGAAATTGTTCTTGCTCAAGGGTTAGGCAAGCTGCTCTCCCATCAATTGGACGTAGTCGCCGCTGAAAATATGAAAACCTTGATTCAGGATGCTGAATTGCGTAATTTACAGGCACAGATTAATCCTCATTTTTTATTTAACACGTTGCATTCAATTGATGTACTGATTCGGGTGAATCCCAAACTGGCACGTCATTTGATTGTCCAACTCGGGTATTTCATGAGAGGTAATTTAAGCTTGACCTCTGCCTCGTTCATTCGGCTTGAAAAGGAAATCAACCACTTGCGGGCTTATCTTGAGATTGTCAGAGTGCGTTTCAGTGATCGATTAGAGGTTAACTTTGATTTGGAGGATGGATTATGTGAAATGTTGATACCGCCTTTCACTCTCCAACCTTTGGTTGAAAACAGCATTAAACATGGATTGAAAGATATAGAAGCCGGAGGAAAAGTGGAAATTCGTTTGCAGAAAGCGGGCAGGAAGGCATTGGTCTCGATTAGGGACAACGGCAGCGGAATTCCTGAATCTACCCTGAAGGCGTTAGGCAAACGACCGTTATATAGGGAGGAAAATCGGGAAAAGGAAAATGGGACGGGGATTTACAACGTCAATCAACGACTTATCGGCTTATTGGGCAAGGAAGCTCGGCTATTCTTTGAAAATCTGCCTGAAGGCGGTTGCATCGTTTCCTTTCAAATTCCGATTTCCCGGGAAAGCGAGGTGAAGGCAGTTGAAACTGAAAGTGTTGATAGCCGAGGATGAGCGACTTGTTCGTGAAGAATTGGCGCATGTGCTGCAACAGGAAGAGGATATTGTCCTTTGTCCAAGCGCCGAAAACGGCCGCCAATTATTGGATTTCTGCGAACGATATACCCCCGATGTTGTCTTTCTCGATATACATATGCCTTCCTTGTCGGGAATTGAAGCCGTCCGGGAGTTGAGGTCTGAATCCGGCCGTCTGCCGCTTTTTGTTTTTATTACGGCCTACGAGGAGCACGCAGTGGAAGCCTTTGATCTTGAAGCTGTCGATTACTTGCTCAAGCCCTATGATGACGCCAGGCTTCAGAAAGCTTTGGAACGTATTCGGAAACATTACGCGAAAAAGACTGACAAGAAGGGGATTTCGCGTGCCTCGAAATTGCTTGTGGAGGATAAGGAGAAATTGCTTGTTGTCGACCCCGCGTCGATTTATTATGCGGCACGGGTGGATAGATTAATTGAAATCCATACTGTAAAGGAGGTGATACATTCGAAGATGACCTTGCAAGAGTTGGCGGATAAGTTGGATGGCCACGCGTTTTTCCGTCCCCATCGCAGCTATCTGGTGAATCTTGAATTCATTGATGAAATTCTTCCCTGGTTTAACGGCGCTTACAATTTGATATTGGCGGACGGGGAGCAAACAAGAATTCCGGTCAGCCGTTCCTCTGCGAAACCTTTATTTGAGCTGTTGCAACAGCCGTTGGAAAATTCTTGATCAGGTTTGTTGGCGAGGGTAATGCTGTAAAATAACAGGGAAAATTCCAAGAATGAAGGCTGAGCATTTCAGACAAGATATTGGACAATTGAAACGGAATTTGTGACAATTTGGACAAATTCAAGAAAAAACCGGCGTTTACTGTATTAAAATACAGATTAAGCGCTTACAATTCCCATGGGAAAGGAGAAATCATTTTGTCTGCAGAAAATTTGGATGCACTGTTGAAGGAAGATCGTACTTTCGAACCGTCTGAGGAATTCAAAGCCCAGGCCAATTTCAATGATCCGGGGGTCTACGAACGGGCAGCGGCTGATCCGGAAAAATACTGGGATGAACAGGCACAGGAAATCACATGGTTTAAACCTTATGACAAGGTTCTCGAATGGAGCCCTCCCCATGCCAAGTGGTTCGTAGGAGGAACCTTGAATGCGGCTTACAACTGTGTAGACCGCCATCGTGAAGGGCCGCGCAAAAACAAAGCGGCCATTATCTGGGAAGGTGAACATGGCGAAAGCAAGGTGTATACCTATGACATGCTCGGTCGTGAGGTGGACAAAGCAGCTCACATGCTTAAGAAGCTGGGAATCGGTAAGGGTGACCGGGTAGCCGTTTACATGCCGATGATTCCGGAATTGGCGATTTCGCTGCTTGCTTGCGCGAAGATCGGTGCGATTCATAATGTTGTATTTGGCGGCTTCGCTGCCAAGTCATTGCGTGAACGGATCGTTGACTGTGAAGCGAAACTACTGATCACAGCTGATGCCGGTTGGCGCCGTGGCAAACAGGTGCCGTTGAAAGAAAATGCGGACGAAGCCGTGAAGGATACGACGATTGAGAAAGTCCTTGTTGTTGAAAACATCGGGCGAGAGGAAGCAAATGCGTCGATCCATCCTGATCGTGATGTTGTTTGGCACGAATTGAAAGCGGAAGTGCCGAACGATCCGTTCCCGGCCACGGAAATGGACTCCGAAGATATTTTATATTTGCTATATACATCCGGGACTACGGGTAAGCCGAAAGGAATTGTTCACACGACCGGCGGTTATATGACCGGGGTAAATCATTCGATGCGCAGTGTGTTTGATATTAAGGAAGAGGACATATTCTGGTGTTCCGCTGATATCGGATGGGTAACCGGCCATACTTACATCGTTTACGGACCGCTCTCTGCCGGTGCTACTACGGTTATGTACGAGGGGGCACCCGACTATCCGAACCGTGACAGGTTCTGGGATCTTATCGAGAAATACGCTGTTACAACCTTCTATACGGCACCGACCTCAATTCGTACCTTCATGAAGTGGGGTCCGGAACCGGTCGAAAAACATGATCTAAGCAGTCTTCGTTTGCTCGGGACCGTTGGTGAACCGATTAATCCGGAAGCATGGATGTGGTATCACAAGCATATAGGGTATGAAAATTGCCCGATTGTCGATACCTGGTGGCAAACGGAAACCGGCTGTGCGATGATTGCGCCGCTTCCGGGCATTACGGCGACGAAGCCTGGCTCAGCGACTAAACCGTTGCCTGGGATTATTGCCGAAGTTGTCGATGATGACGGCAATTCAGTTGATCCGGGGAACGGAGGCACTCTTGTTGTGAAACAACCGTGGCCGTCAATGCTGCGGACGGTGTGGGGCGATGACGAACGCTTCCAAAACTCATATTTCGGAAAATATGAAAGAATTTACATGCCTGGAGACGGAGCACACAAAGACGAGGACGGTTACTTCTGGATCCTCGGCCGGATGGACGATGTTATCAATGTCTCCGGTCATCGGATCGGTACGATGGAGATTGAGAGTGCCATCGTTAACCATCAAGGTGTGGCCGAATCAGCGGTTATCGGCCGTGACGATGATGTCAAAGGGAAAGCCATTGTCGCGTTCGTAACGTTGAAAGAGGGCGTGGATGGTACCGATCAGGTGAAGAAGGAAATTACGGAAGAGGTATCTGAAAAAATCGGAAAGATGGCTCGACCGGAGGAGATTATCTTCACCGCGTCGCTTCCGAAAACCCGCAGTGCGAAAATCATGCGCCGTTTGTTGCGCGACATTGCGGAAGGAAATGTTCTCGGTGATACGACTACGCTGGAAGATGCCAGTGTCGTCGAGAAATTGAAGGATCAATATCAGGAAGATTAAGCAGTGAAGAAATGTAATGCCCACTAAAGGGAGAGAGGCGCCCTCTCCCTTTAAAAGTGAATTTTTCAATTTTGAAAAAAGAGGTGCTTAATAATGGCGAAAGCAGAAATTGCAAACCCGGCTCCGCTGGGATTGGCCGGCTTCGGACTGACAACTGTGTTGTTAAGCCTGATTAATGCTGGTGTTCTTTCAGAAGAAGCGATGGGAATGGTCCTGGGGCTGGCTATTATTTACGGCGGAGGGGCCCAGTTGTTGGCGGGCATGTGGGAATTTCGGACCGGAAACACTTTCGGCTCTACTGCGTTCACCTCATACGGAGCGTTCTGGATTTCTTTCTACCTCCTTTTGACGTTCGGAGCCAGTGCAACCGGTATTGGGGCTTATCTTTTCATGTGGGGGCTTTTCACCTTCTACATGTGGATTGGAACCTTTTATTTAAACCGTGCCCTGTTCTGGGTTTTTCTCACTTTGTGGGTAACGTTTATTTTACTCGCTCTGGGTGAATGGGGTATGGCTGCCATCGGACTGATTGGCGGTTGGCTAGGCCTCATCTGCGGGTTGATCGCCCTCTATACCTCTGCGGCAGAAGTTATAAACACAACGGCAGGCCGCGAATTGCTGCCTGTCGGGAAGGCAATGAAGAAAGCCGGAAGCCCTGTTGGTGTTTCGGCATAATAGAATGTTGAATTTTGGATTTCAAGCTCTCGGGCGGCTGTTAATAGCTGTCCGGGGGCGTTTTTTTCTCAGGTGGACAAAGCCACACAATAAGGTAAGTCCATGGTTTTGTGTCCATTTTTTTATGGGATTTTGATGATTTGTTAAGTTTTTTGGCAATACCCCGGTAAATCAAGGAATGTGAAGGGGATGAAGGGGGCTCGGGAAGCGCGGTTCAGCGAAAAAAGGAAGGAATCCAGCTGAAAGGATGAGGAATTGAGCGGAAATGGAAAGGAATTCAGCCAAAGATAGAAGAATTCAATCGAAAGTCCCAAGAATTCAGCCATTTTAATGTTATGTCAACTAACGGATGTCTATCCAAAAAGAATTGCGTACGAAAATCAAAGGCGAAGCGAAAATAGAACTGTCTTGATTGTGTTGATTTTACCATCCCAGTTTTTTACAGTCAGGGCAGTTGGGATTGGAAATTCAAGAGGACAGGTTTTTTGGATTTGAAAAGGATTTTCGGGGCCAACGTCGAACGTTGTATTTAGTGAATGTTTAGATTACTGAGGCATGGTCGGAAGCGGCGCAACCCAAAATATCAGAAGGAGCGTTGAATATGGGATACACATTAATAAAAAACGGAACATTGATTGACGGTCATGGTGGCCAACCGGTAACCGAAGGTGCTGTCCTCATTAAGGATGATTTCATCGAGGCTGCAGGCAAACTAAGTGACATGACTATTCCGGATCCAAACGTAGATATCGTCGATGCGAAGGGAGGATTCATTCTTCCGGGCCTCATCGATTCCCACGTCCATCTGTCATTTGAGGTCACGAATCTTGAGAGAAGGTTGGCCAAACCTTTTTCCTACAGATTTTATGAAGCGATGACTTATATGAAAAAGACCATGGATGCAGGTGTCACAACGGTTCGGGACGCAGGCGGAGCGGATGCGGGTATGAAGGCAGCAGTTGAACAGGGATTAATCGTTGGTCCTCGAATGCAAATCAGTATTACACCGTTGACGATTACGGGAGGTCACGGGGATTCCTGGATGCTGTCGGGAGTCGACCTGAATTTAGGTGGTTACCCGGGCAATCCGGAAGGTATATGTAACGGCCCCGAAGAGGTAAGGAAGAAGGCTCGAGAGGTGTTGAGGGCTGGTGCTGATATTTTGAAGGTACATAGTACCGGGGGCGTGCTCAGTCCCACGGATCACCCGGAATTTACACAGTTCAGCCAGGAAGAATTGGAAGTGATGGTACAGGAGGCCAAGTTTCGCCGAAATGTAAAAGTTATGGCCCACGCCCAGGGGGCTGAAGGAATTAAAAATGCCGTTCGGGCAGGGATTCACTCGATTGAACACGGAATTTTCCTGGATGACGAAGCCATTGATCTCATGCTTCAAAATGACACTTATCTTGTCCCTACGCTTTTGGCACCGGTTTCTGTGCTGGAGGCGTCGGAGAACAGCGATAACATGCCGGAATACGGGGTTCAAAAATGCCGTGAGGTCGTAGATATTCACCGTGAAAGTATAGCCAAAGCTTACAAAGCCGGCGTGCGAATTGCGATGGGCACAGATGCTGGTGTTATGCCCCACGGGACGAACTTACGTGAATTGGGCCTGATGTGCGATATCGGAATGTCCCCAATGGAGGCGATTGTCGCGACAACGAAAACAGCAGCTGAATGCCTCGGTTGGGACGACAAATTGGGTACGTTGGAAGCCGGAAAATTGGCGGATGTGGTTATCTCCAGCACTGATCCAATTTCTGATGTACGAAGCCTTGAGGATACAGACAACATTGTTGCAGTGATTAAAAACGGGACTATCGTTAAAGAACTGCTTCAAACCAGGAGCGCTGTCGTTTAAGTTGGCCATAAGCCGATTCCTAACAGCAATATATATAGAAGTCTCCGAAAAAAGTATGTTAGAAACTGAATACGAAGCATTCCAAATCCAATGAAAAGAAGTTGATTGAGTAATGAACAACCTTACAAAAATGAAAATATTAAAGCCCGCTGATAAGATATTTGAAGCCTTTGTAGACCCTTCGGAAATCGGGAATTTTTGGTTTTCATCGAGTTCAGAAAGATGGGAACCAGGCAAGACCATAACCCTGAGGTATGACGAATACGAGGCCGAAGGGCAAATAGAAATCGTGGAGATTGAGACAAATAAGAAAATTGTCTTCCAGTGGGGCGAAGGACATTTGGTAACAATTACGCTGAAAGAGTTGGATAGCACGAGTACAGTTGTTGAGGTTAACGAAGAGGGTTTTAAAGAAAGTGATCATGAGTTGCTAAATCAATTGATAGATAACAAAGAGGGCTGGGTTTATATGCTGACTTGTCTAAAGGGTTATTTGGAATACGGGGCTCATTTGAGAGCCGCATTGGTTAAATAACTGCAGGCCAGCCGGGTGAAATCGAATTAGAAATTTATAAGTTTCCTTTGCGAAAGGAGGAGACTATGGCAGAAGTCCCTACAAGACAAAGATTGTTGATCTTGCTTAGCCAATTGCAGGAAAAAACGGATGAGGAAAACCAATGGTCTTTAAGGGATATCGTTCAACAGCTCCAATTTATTTATGGTTCCGGTTATCGGGTCAAGGACGACGCCTTGAGAAAAGATTTGCAGGCATTGGATGAGACAGTGTTGCCGATTGTGACGAATAACGGGCCGCATGGAAAAAAATTATACAGCCATCAGGACCGGCTGTTTGAGCTTTCGGAGTTGCGCATGTTGTTGGATGCGGTAGTGTCGGCAAGGTTTATGACGGAGAAGGAAGCCCGAAAGCTCATTCGAAAAATAAAAAACTTGGCCAGCCGCGGACAAGCGAAGGAATTGCCGCATGAATACTACCTCGAAGGAACGGTCAAAAGCGAGAGCGCTTATCTTAAATACGATATCGACAGTCTTCACCGGGCTGTATCGGAAAACAAAAAAATTTCCTTTCAATATGGAACATATAACGTTGATAAGGTATTTGAATTGCATCGCGGCGGTGATTTTTATTCTGTAAAGCCTTATTCCCTGATTTGGAACAACAATTATTATTATCTGATTGGAGAATATGAGAAATACGGCGAAATCCGCCATTACCGGGTAGATCGCACGCGAAATGTTATGGTCCAGGACGAAACCTTCAAACGGAAGCAAATCAATATTGGTGAATATGTCAACAAAAGTTTCAACATGTATGCCGGGGATGAAGAAGAATGGATTCATCTCGAGATTGACAATCGGCTCATCAACGTGATGATCGACCGTTTTGGCATTGACGTGGATATCCGCAAAGCCGGCGAGGAGACCTTTTATCTGAAGGCAAAAGCCTCAATTAGCGACGGCCTTGTCAATTGGCTTATGACCTGGGGCGGCCAGGCGAAAGTACTCGCCCCCGCCCATCTTATCCAGTCTATGAAAGAAGCGAGCAAAAAATTATATCTGACGTATCACAGCTGACCTCTTTTGGGGGCAGCTCTTTTTTTATAATGGCGTTAGGATAAAAAAACAGGGGGTGATCAGTGGTGCAAAAACGTTTTGTTGCGGTCTCCGGGGCGCAGCATTATTTCGGTGATGAAGTGTTTCAATTGGATCAAACCGTTTCGTTGATCAAGGAACCCGAGAATGCATATGATCCGGAAGCCATTCGCGTTAAATTATATCCCATTGGCAAGGTTGGCTACGTGGCAAACAGCGTTCATACTGTCCCGAAGGGTTGTCAGAGTGCCGGCCGGATATACGAGACATTTGATGAGGTTACTGAAGGGAAAATTAGATTTGTGGTAAAGGGGGTGGCTGTTGTGGAGTTGGAGGACGACTCGGGACAAAATGGGATCCATCAAGAATCCAACTGACGAAAAACTTTCCCTCCCTTAACCAAAGCCAGATCAGATACCCGCCGCCAATTTCGGCAAGTCAGCCAAGAGAAGCAACGTAATAGTCTAAACATTCGATACACCTCGTTAATGAATCAAAGTTTAGGATTTGGGATGTTCTAACAAAAAATGAATCTGATCCAATATGTTGGATAAAGTCTGCTCCTCTGAAACACGATCATCAAAAAGATACATCATCATTTGGGACACCAGAATGCTGTACATCAGATTGACCGAGGTATCGACTGGATATGAGTCAGGCAGGTGACCGGAAGCTTTTTCCCGATTCATCATGTCTATAATTAAAGCCATAAACTGTTTATCGATATCAAGCATTCTCGCAAACACATCTGAACCGTTTTCTTTGTCACTGAATACAACTCCAATCAACTCTCTGTAAAATGAACGAGGGAATTGATGGAACACCCTCATTGACAGTGAAATCAAGTGATGCAGTTTTTCCTGAAGGCTCCACCCTTCATTCCGCTCAATTTCTTCAATCTGGTTAGACAAATCGGGCATATCATTACGAAATATCTCCTGCAGCAATTTTGATTTGGATTTGTAATAATTGTACAGGGTACCGACGCCGACCTCACAGTCGAATGCAATATCGCTCATGGTCGTATTCATGTAGCCTTGAGAAATAAACAGGCTTTTGGCCGACCTCAGGATGGCTTGCCGTGTTTTGATTTTTTTTCTCTCTCTAAGACCGCCCATGAGTGACAGTACCTCCTATTTTTCGTTTAGTTGTCAAGAACATAGCTATTATCGCTCCCAGTAGTGCCACTATAATGCAGCTGAGGAGAGCGGTGTTGACCGCCCCAGCGAATGTCATGCCAGATACCAGCTGGCTTTGCCACACAGCTGAAACCACCGACACGCCAAGCCCGACCCCGAGGAGAAAGATCATATATGAGATGCGCCAAGCTTCATCAGACTGTTCAGGCGGAACGGCCTTGTCCCGGGTGTTGATCGTCGGTCCTTCCTGGGCAACGAAACCGGCGCCGGCAACCGCCAGTGGGGCAAGAAAGAATGTCCATCCGGACTCCGGCGAAACGTGTGCCAGCCAGAAGGATCCAACTGCCACAAATAGAAATCCGGGGATAATCAGCCATCGTCCGTCGACTCGTTTGGAAAGAGGTTCGGTGATGGGGCTTACGATCATTCCGCCGATAATAACCGCCATCAATAGAAGACCAGTGACAAGCGCTGAGTATCCGAGTTGAACCTGTAAAAAATGAGAAATCGCGAAATAAATCCCCATACTTGTGAACTCACTGGCCCATCGCAGGGAGTTCCCTACAGCAAAGAGCCTATTATCGAATAGACTCAGATCGATCAGAGGTTCCTTGGCTCGAAGCTCTGTCAAGACAAACAGGACCAAAAGGAAGATTGATCCGGCAAATGAGCCAAGGATAAGTGGTGAATGCCACCCGAAGCGTGCGCCTTCGATAATGGCGAAAAAGAGAACGAAAAATCCGGATCCACTGAATATCAAGCCGGGGATGTCGAATTTTTGCCGGTCCTGAACTTGCTCTGATTTTGGAACCGCGCGCAACGCTACCAGAATAACCGTCACACCTACCATTACATTTAACCAAAAAATGTATTCCCAAGACAGACTGGTCGTTATGACTCCGCTCAGGGGCGTTCCCAGCAATCCCCCAATAATGAAGGCAGTACCCTGCACTTTAAAAGCAAGACTTTGTTTTTCTCCTGGGATGGCGGCCTTTATAAGAGCAAACACAGCTGTTTCTATCATAGCCGCTCCAAGCCCTAATCCTACCCGGGCACCGACCAAGAATTCCATGGATGGAGCAAGAGCACATGCCACCGAAGCCACTGTGAAAACCGTGACCCCGACCAAGAACAATCGTCGTCTTCCGAGCGAATTGGCCAATGCAGCACAGGGAAGCAGGAAAACAGCAAAAGCCAGGGTAAAGGCTGCGATGACCCAAGTAGCCTGATCAAGTGAACCATTCAAGTCTTCCATGATTGTCGGCAAAGGAATAAATATAGAGGCGAAATCCAATACCACTATAAACGAACTCAAGGTTAAAATAACTAACATTGTCCACTGCTGTTTACCCAGTCGAGCCGTCTCGCCATTGCTGTTTCCGTTAGATTTACTCAATTTTTTAGTTCCTTTCTCTGCTAATGGCAATTATGCCCCGTAAAATGTGAGTAACATTCATTTTTGAATATAATTCATATTTTAAATGTACTTTTGATTCTCGTCAATAATGATTAACGGCCTGGTCCACAGAAAGGAAATGACCGGAAAAACGGTCTGAAAATATATCCGACTATCTGCAGCTATCCTCATTTTGGGGCAGCTTTTTATTTACACTAAGTGTGAGGAGCATTTTCACCTATTGGGAAGAACTCACGAACTATCCGCAATTGCCGGAATCCGTTAAAGGAGAGGCGAAATCGGTAAAAGTTAAAGCTTACAGCTGGAGCTTCCAGGGGGAAGACCCCCATTCAGAAGGGCGTTTAAACAACAAAGTCAGATGATTTGTGGAATATTAACCGGAGGGCTATGAAAATTATGGTATCATAAGGGCAGCACAATAGATCGGCTTCTCATGGGAGGACGGCTCATCTCTGCACTCGTTGGCTGACATTCGCCATGTCGCAACGGGGAAGGAGGTGATTCCGTGACCACGTTTCAAGTATTGTCGTTGCTTTTTGCATTCGGCATGCTCGTGGCATTCATTATGTCGAACAGACATAAGTAAACCTCCCTTGAGTTGGTAGCTCGCGCGGGAGGTTTACTGCCCAAGATAGAGCCGCCCCCTTTGCAGGGGTTCGGTCTATTGTGCTTATCCTATGATGTTTCTGTTTTCAGTATACCACATTTCGGGGAATTGGAAACAAGCTATTGCTACAATGGGTTATAAAAGAAGTCTTAAATGAGATTTGTACTAAAACATTTCGAAATTAAGGCTATTACCTTTAATGATCTTTACTGTTCATCCGTTACACTGGAATAAAGTCTTTTAAAGCTTTTTCATGCTTTAATAACTCCTTCACCTCAACTATCTGAATGACTGGAAAACTTTCATTTCGATTTGTTTGATATAGACCATAAGTTGAGGCTTCCTTTACCATATTTCGGGTGGGCGGTTTTAAAGTTACTAATAACCCAGTTTCTCCGTTTTCTCTCAGTACTACTGAATGCAATTCTCTTACATCTTTAACGCTGACCTTACCGCTTTTAACTTGGATAATACATTTCTTAAGCTCTTTTCCATTCTCAAAATATTGAACACCATCAACACCGCCATCTGCACCTTTTTTCATTTCTGTTCTAATACCTAATAACGCCAAGGCCCATATTTGAAACTGAAAACGATCATTGTTGGCTAAATCATATGCGCCATCTAAATCGACAGGTTCTCCTTTCGAAATGTATGAAGGCATAAAACCAAAAACATCATTAAGACGTTCTCGAATTACTGTAATGGCCAGATGAGTAATATCAATTCCAATCCATTTTCTTTTCAACTTTTCTGCACCAACAATGGCTGTTCCACAACCGCAAAAAGGATCTAACACAATATCATTTTCTTGTGTACATGACTTGATAATTCGCTCCAATAAAGCTAATGGCTTTTGCGTAGGATAACCTACTCTTTCCTTTG
>DASVCO010000214.1:0-19123 GCA_036381575.1 Caryophanales bacterium | reverse complement strand
AAATTAATGGTTATGTCCACTAATGCATACTTATTAAATCCACCCCCTCTTCTGGTTGTCAGCGCATTTATTCAAAACGAAACTTCAAAAGGCTGCACTCATCAAGACTAACTGTAACAAATAAAGCTATTTACACTTCGTTTGTTAACCTTTTTAAAATAAACGCTTAACAATTGTTAGATTTTTAATAGTACAAGCAGTATAAAACAGATAAAATTAAAAATCAACCCTGATTTCAAAAAAATTTCAATCCTTCTATTTATCCTTCGTTTGTTAGCCAGGTAAAGCGTTTCCATAAACAAATGCCCTACGGATTCCCGCAGGGCATTTAACAAAATAACGTATATTTATTACCACGCTGCTACAGATCCATCCGTACGTGGTTCCGTACCTCCTGCAAGCACACCAGATTCCGGATCACGCCAAATAATCTGGCCGCGCCCGAAGCTGTTTGGCTCCAAAGCAATGCGGATATCGTGACCTTTATCCTTTAGAGCAGCCGCAATATGATGCGGGAATGTGTTTTCTACTTCCACGGTCTTGTCTTTCATCCACTGCCACCTCGGTGCATCAAGGGCCGCCTGGGGATTAAGGGCGAAGTCAATGGTGTTCATAATCACTTGTACGTGCCCCTGTGGCTGCATAAACCCGCCCATGACGCCAAACGGCCCTACCGCCTGACCGCTTTTTGTCAAAAAGCCGGGAATAATTGTATGATAAGGTCGTTTGCCCGGCTGTAAGGCATTATCATGATTGGGATCAAAGGAAAAATTATGACCGCGGTTTTGCAGGCTTATCCCTGTGCCCGGTACAACAAGACCGGAACCGAATCCCATATAATTGCTTTGGATAAAAGATACCATGTTCCCGTCACCGTCAGCAGCTGCCAGATACACAGTCCCGCCTTTCGGCGGCTGCCCGGCTTCCGGCTGAAGCGCTTCTTCAGTTATTAAAGCACGCCTCTGCTCGATATAACCTTCTGAAAGCATACCTTCTATCGTTTCGGCCATATGCCTGTTGTCGGTGATATATTTCATGCCGTCTGCAAAAGCAAGTTTCAACGCTTCAATTTGCCTGTGATAGGTCTGGACCTCATCTTTTGCCGAAAACTCAAATCCCTTCAATAGATTCAAAGCTTGTAAAGCAATGAGCCCCTGGCCGTTCGGCGGAATCTCCCACACATCGAATCCGCGATAATCAACCTTAATGGGCTTAACCCATTCCGGCTCATACGCCGCCAAATCTTCCGCATCTAAATAGCCTCCGTACTTCCTGGAAAATTGCGTGATTTTCTCCGCTAATTCCCCACGATAGAACGACTCTGCTTTTGTTTCGGCAATAGATTGCAAGGTTGAGGCATGACCCGGTGAAGCCCATATCTCACCGGCTTCCGGCGGACGGCCTTCAGGGGCAAAAGTCTCGAACCAGCTTTTGAATTCCTCGCCCTTCAATACTTTGCTGTACGCATTGTACGCGCCTTTCCACGACTTTGCCAAAATCGGCGAAAGCGGATAACCGTTCTCTGCATAATTGATCGCCGGTTGCAAAACCTCGGTCAACGGCAATCTTCCGAATCGTTCAGACAGCGCCGCCCAGGCGGAAGGCGCGCCCGGGACAGTAACCGGGATCCACCCCATCTTCGGTATCTCCCGTACCCCTGCTTCTTTCAATTTTTCAATTGAAAGATTCTGTGGTGCCGGTCCGCTTGCATTTAGGCCGTGTAATTGACCTTTTGTCCATACTAACGCAAACGCATCACCACCAATACCATTTGACGTAGGTTCTACCACCGTCAGACACGCTGCTGTGGCAATCGCCGCATCAATGGCGTTCCCGCCTCTTTTCAAAATATCAAGCCCGGCTTGCGCTGCCAAAGGCTGCGATGTAGCCACCATGCCGTTTTTCGCATAAGCTGTTTTTCTTGAAGAGGGATACGGATGATAAACAGAGTTGAAATTTAACATAATGAACTCCTTTCATTCCCACATGTTTTCAGGAAAGGGTCTTACCTCTCCATTAACCTTCCTTTGTTAAGAAAAAGGGTTAATTAAACTAACATTTGTTAACTGATTATAAACATAAACCTGAAACATTTCAATCAAACATATGCAAAAACCGAAAGGATTCCCCCTTCGGTCGTTGAACAAGAATTCTATAATTTAAGGCCTGTCCGGCTTTTGAAACGCCGCAGCAGGATATGGCTGCTTACTCTTGTAATCCCTTCCAGGGAATAAAGCTCCTCATTAATGAATTGCTCAAGCCGGGGGAAATCTTCTACCAGAACATGCATGTGAAGGGTACTCGGTCCAGTCATTTGATAACAGCTCGCCACAACCGGATTATTGATGAGCGTTTCGGCCACTTCCACGAGATAAGAAGGCTCACAGTCCACCTCGAAAAAGGCCGACACGGTTTTCCCCGCCATTTCTGAATTGATCACGACACTGAATTTTTCAATGACTCCGTTTTCAATCATTTGATTCACGCGTTCCCGTACGGATACCCGTGACAAATTCAATTTCTTCCCGATGTCCACATAGGACATTCTTCCATCATCGGTCAGGCAATTTAAGATTCTTCGGTCTGTCTCATCAATTTTCATTTTTTTCACCACGCGATATTTTTGTTTTCCCTATAACAACCAGGCAAGAATTATTTCTTCAAACCTTTCATGAAATTTACAACCTCAAGATCCACTTTCCCCTTGTCCTGCTCTCTTTCCTCAAAGTTTTCTGTATGAATGAAAGACGTTAGGGCATCGTAAAAAGCGGAATCTGAATGCGGCCCATCCGCAGTTTCCAGATACCCGAGGCGCTCAAGATCCTCGGTCAGTTCAACGCGTAATCTTTCATCTACAGCCACGATGTTCTCGGGTTTTGACTCGGCAAAATACAATTGATGCAGCTGATAGATTCGCGACAATTCACGAATTGGTTCAGGATGGTCATCAACACGCAAATCAAGGGCCCGATCGTTATACCCGCCATATCCGCCATGCTCCTTCACGACCAGAATGGCTGCAGATTGTTTCCCGCGACTATCTCCCCCGGCTTCCTGCCCCGCATCGAGTCCTGCAAGCAGTCTTTCGGCCAATGACCCTTCCGTCTCTTCAAACGCCCGGCCCATTGCCTCGACAGTTTCCGGCCCTACCAGAATGTTCCCTTGCGCCGTGTTATAACGGCCGATTCGGCCTCCAGCCCAATCATAGCAACCTTTTCCGGTAAAAGTGGCTGCATTTCCCTCCTTATCAACGACCCCAACTTGACGGAAATCCCTTTCCTCATCATCCTCAATCAGCAATTTTAGTGTTTCCTCTGCTGATTTCCCGGAACTCATCAGGTCCAAACCTTTCGGCCCGTAGGCCGTATTGGCATAAGATTGCGTAGCCACTGCCCCCACACCTGCTTTTGCCCAGGGCACCACAGCCCCGACGCCAAGAAACTTGGACTGTACCGCAATACCGAGCTCTTCAGTCTTCGGATCAAATCCAACAATCGAAAACGTCGCGACAATGTCATTCGGAATATGCTTATCGGCTTTCATCATGTCAATCCTTTCTTTGGAGTCCATTATAAGTTTTTTCGCCGTAACCCTCCTGATCTCCTTCCGCTCCCACAGAAAAAAAGCCCCGGAGACTTCACCTGTCTCCGAGACTTTTTTCGAAAATCAGCGCCTTAAGCACTTTTGGATGTCTTGTCCGAGTTGTCGTCACTATTCTTTTTCATGTCCTGCTTTTGCTGGTCGCCTGTTCCCTTATCCGGATTCTCACTTCCGGAAGTACCTTGATCATCTTCCATATCAGATCGATCGTTTTTGCCTTGATCCTGCTTTTCGTTTCCGGATTTGTCCGGAGCCTTTACATCGGACTTGGTTTGCCCGAAGTATGTTACCGGATTGACAGGAACTCCGTTTTTGCGAATTTCGAAATGCACGATCACTCCGGCATCTTGAAAATACTCACTGTTGCCGGCCATTCCAAGTTTCTCGCCTTGTTCCACCTGTTGGCCTTTTTCAACCGCCAAACTTTTCAAGCTGGAATAAAGAGTGGTAACATCTTTGCCATTGTCCAACCTTACAACATAGCCAAGCTCAGGATCCTTTTCCGCCTGAACTACTGTACCGCTCAACGCAGCCGTTACAACGAAACTCTCTCCATCCTTCGCGGCCAAATTGATGCCCGTGTTCGGACGGTAAGTATTATCGTTAAGAACGAGAGCGGCTTGTTGATCCTCCAGCGAGGAATCAAAACTGTAAAACTTCTTTTGCACCTGAACGGCATCCTTGTTTTTGACCGGCCATTTAAAGACTTCTTTCATAGCATTTGCAGGCACGGCCTCAGGATTTTCTTTGTATGCGATCGGTGGTTGACCTTGATTGGCATTTTCGTTTTTCGGTTCATCGACAGCATAATCTTTCTTATCGACATCGATCTGCATCCAGAGTACCGAAGCGATGACAATGGCCGCCAAACCAAGATAGACCGCAGGGTACACCCAACGCTTTCTAGCAAACTTGCGCCACTTTGAAATTTTTTCTTGACGCATAGATTGCTTGTTGTCCTTTTTCATGTTTATCACCTCAGGAACCATTCTGATCAGATTCCTGAGATTCTATACGTCTCAAAAGATTTTTTTCTCCCTATTTTTCGACATTTAGGCAAATTTATGCATGTCGCAAAGGATAAATTTATTTCTTTGCCGTTAATTGTGCCGTATAGGAGTGAAGATCGGAAATGGAAACTCCCTGGTAATAATATTTAATGATATCCCGGTAACCTTTTCCTTGCTTTGCCATACCATTGGCTCCATATTGGCTCATACCGACACCATGTCCCCATCCTTTGGTGGTAACGACTACTTTATCTCCTTTTCGTTTCATCGTGAAATCGGTTGATCGTAAGCCGAGTGCTTCGCGAATATCCCTGCCTGTAAACACTTTTCCGGCAATTTTAACCTTTCCGACCCGGTGCCCCGGGGTGGTCTCCACAACATCCCCGATTGCGCCGGATTTTTCAATATCGACTCCGAGTTTCTGATCAACTTGACCAACCGGAATGGTTTCCGTTGAGTAGAATTTAGGTGAATGCCGATCCCAGGGACTCGGGACACTTTTCAGATAAGGGACCGAATGCTGCCAGTAGGCTCCGGCATTTTCCGTATAACCGTTGCTGGTCGAAAAAAACTGTGCAGTGATGGGTTCATCGTTATATGTGATGATCTGACCCCTTGTCGCCTCCACAGCTTTTGTGATTTTTTCCATTTTCCAGCCGTAATCGCTGCCCCACAATTCTTTCAGTTCCTTATCATCTTTATAAACCTGGTAGGTCACAGTGTCTCCCACCTCTGCCCCTTCAGGCAACCCTCGATCAAGCGGATTGAGCAGGTAATTGACAATATACGTTCGGGCTGCAAGTGATTGGGCCTTCAAAGCTTCCAGTTCAAAATTCGCCGGCATTTCCGAAGCCACAACGCCAATAACATATTGCTCGAGCGGAATTGTCTCGATAGTTTGTTCCTCTGTCCGATAAACCGACACACTTAAGGCCGGCCCGGGCTCGGGAACGGAAACTTTTTCAGCAGTTTCTTCCTGGACAGGGACACCTGCCGCTGCTTGTTCTTTACCCGAAAATAAAAAAACGATTGCTGCGGGCAAGAAGAGAACGAATCCAATGATAAAACCGGCTGTAATAAGATAAGGCTTCATTTCCATTCCCCCAGTTCTCTGTTTTGGCCATTTGAGTCATTTCTTGAAGAGGCCTTTCGGTCTTAGTTTATGGGGGAGGACAGGCTTTTAGAACACCGATACCCAGCTTGTCCCTAAATAGGCAAAATAAAAAAGGCCGGATTCCCGGCCTCTCCTCTCATTATACGAAATTCGGATTCATTTTGAAGGACGCTTTCGCTTTGGTCTTTTGCTCTTCCGCTGTTTCTGTTTCATTTTCAGTTTCTGTTTCCTCGACCACTCTTTCGACATCGGCTCCGAGTGACCGAAGCTTCTCCGCGAAGTCGACATACCCGCGATCAATGTGCTCTAATCCGGTAATCCTTGTAACACCGTCGGCAATTAAACCGGCCAGAGCCAATGCTGCACCGGCCCGCAAGTCCGTTGCGGATACCTCAGCACCCTGCAATTTATTAGGACCGTTGACAACCGCCGACCGGCCCTCGATCTTAATATCTCCGTTCATTCTGCGGAATTCTTCCACATGCATAAACCGATTTTCAAACACTGTTTCCGTTATGACTCCGGTACCGTGTGCCTTTAACAATAATGCCATGATTTGCGGCTGCAAATCTGTTGGAAATCCGGGATGAGGCATTGTTTTAATATCAATCGACTTCAGCCGCTCCGGAGCAATGACACGCAAGCCGTTCTCTTCCTCAATGACGGATACACCCATTTCTCCCATCTTTGCAATAAGCGGCCTGAGATGTTCGGGAACCGCACCTTCAACATAAACATTTCCACCACTTATGGCGGCAGCCGCCATAAAGGTCCCGGCTTCCACGCGGTCCGGAATAATCGTATGTTCTGCACCGACTAATTCATCGACGCCTTCAATTCGCACCGTCCCGGTTCCAGCACCTCGAACCTTGGCTCCCATTTCATTCAAATAATTTGCCAAACAAACAATTTCCGGCTCCTCTGCCGCATTTTCAATGGTCGTTGTGCCTTTCGCAAGAGATGCTGCCATCATAATATTCTCCGTAGCGCCAACACTTGGGAAATCAAGATAAATCTTGGCGCCGCGAAGCCGTTCCCTAACACTGGCTTCAATGAATCCATTGCCGATTTTCACCTTGGCTCCCATTGCTTCGAAGCCTTTCAGGTGCTGATCAATCGGGCGTGATCCAATTGCGCATCCCCCCGGTAGTGCAATGCGGGCATGGCCGACACGAGCCAACAATGAACCCATCACCAAAAAAGACGCGCGCATTTTTCGGACATATTCAAACGGAGCTTCCGTATTCAACATGTTTCCGGCGTCAACGGTAACCGTATTATCTTCAAATTGTACCTTGGCATTTAAATGGCGTAAAACTTCTTGAATCGTGTATACATCCGCAAGAGCGGGCACATCATAAATGGTACTTGTGCCGTTGCGTGCAAGTAGTGATGCTGCGATGACAGGCAGTACGGCATTCTTGGCTCCTTCAGCTTTAACTGTGCCGTTTAACCGCCTTCCAC
Source organism: Caryophanales bacterium (assembly GCA_036381575.1). Classification (GTDB taxonomy): domain Bacteria; phylum Bacillota; class Bacilli; order Bacillales; family DASSOY01; genus DASSOY01. The sequence continues at coordinate 11,935 of DASVCO010000214.1, read as the reverse complement.
CACGGACGATGATTTTTTCCAAAATATTCCCCTCCGCGTCCAATTTCTATATTAGTATTCAGTCGTGATGATAGGTGTTCCAATTGTCACCGTCGCGGCACTGCCTCCCTCGGTACGCAGCGCCACCTGCAGGTTCATTCGATGATTTCGGGTTTGAATCGATTGCTTCCACTGGTCAGTATATGCAGAAACCGAGATAAACGTTTTTTCTTTCAGTTTCTCTACGGGAACTGCCGAGAATGCTTTCAATAGCTTTTGTGCCCGTTTTTGCAAAACGAGGTTCATTTTAGCATTAACCTTGCCGTTCACACAAGTGAAAATCGTAGGATTTTCTTTGAAAAAATTGTCAATTCTCTCGAAGAAAACTGAAGAAAACCTTTGCCAATTGTCTAAATTCCAATGATCGCTCCCGACTTCGTAAATAATATACGTTCCCCATTTGTTGTTCTGGGGGTAAGCCAGGATCGTTATCCTTTCGTTAACCGTCGTCCTATTATCGGTATGAACACCGGTTATTTTAAGGTTTCCCTCATAATCTTTTGTGATCTTTGTCCAATGAAAAGCCGGCAAATCCTTTTGAAATCCCTCTACAAATCGTTCGTACCCTTTGGGGCTATCGAGTAAACCGCCAATTTTCTTTGTATAAAGCCCCCAGTGATCAATCGCGATGTCCCTGTTTTCCATAACATGGATGATTTTCAAAAGCGGAAATGAAAACCTTTGCGCTTCAGTTTGGGTGTAAGTTCCCAGGAACAACAAGAGAATAAAGGTAATCATAATCCATTTTCTGTTTCCCATTCCGATCCTCTCCCTTACTATTCATTGTTGCCCGGGAGAAGAGCCGCATACATGGAATTTGTAGTCATCTCTCGACAGAAAAAACGCTTTATCGCCTTTCTCACATTCGTTGATAGGTCTGTCCATCTAAACAAAAGAATTGCTTATGTACGGACAAATGGCTTTCAAACAGGAAATTTACGTCAGAAAAGATATTGGAGTCGAAGCGACTGGCTCAAGTACTCGAAAAAGAAATTTCCGACAAGGGAGCCGATCGCAATAGTGACAAGTATCATCAGAATCTTGGCACGCGGACCGCTGGGGTTTCTTAAGAGAACATCGAAACGAAAGCTTTGTAAAGCCCACCAGGTTACACCCAAAAAAAATAACTGGATAACCAGGTACATTAAAGCCTGCATCCCGAATTGCACTGTTGGATCGCCAAACATGCCGCGAAACCTCCAATTAAAATCAATTTCGACATTTATCCATCATTTCCTGCAAAATTTGTGAACAATCGTGCTTATTATATCATAATTTCCGGGGAAATACTTTTCTTTCGACAAAATTCATCCACAAAAAAAACGCCGGGATTATTCCCGACGTTTATTATTTCTTTCCTCACCACGTTTTTCAGTTCATTCCCGGAATCATTCAGGAAAGAAATTGCCGAGCTGGAAGTAATCATGCAGAAACCCGATTGCGGCATTCGGGAATATTCCAAACCCGAGGGTGCCGGCAATCCCCAGGCAAACAACAATACCAGCGCCGAGCGGGAATGCCATTTTCTCTGGATGCGAAGCCGGGCGAAGAAACATTCTTGCCATAATGCCAAAATAATAAAAATATGAGATCACGGTGGTCCCGATCATAACCGAAGCCAGCCAATAATGACTTGATAACAGCGCTCCCAGGAAAATGTTGAATTTTCCGATAAAACCCGCGGTTGCTGGAATCCCGGCAAGGGACACAAGAAATACAGCCATCGCTAACGCTATCCAGGGTGACCGGCGATAAAGCCCGGCGAACCCTTGAATATCAGCACTTCCTTCCTTTTCGGAAACAACCTGGATCACCGCGAACGCCCCAAGGTTCATAAATAAATAAGCCATTAAATAGAACCAAATGTCACCCACTGTCAAACTGGTAAACGCCACAAACGGAACAAGCACGTAGCCGGCCTGTGCAATACTGGAATAGGCAAACAAACGCTTGATATTCTTCTGTTTCAATGCGGCGGTGTTCCCGATAATCATGGCCATCGCCGCAAGGACCGCGAAATATGGTTCAAGACTGGCAAACGCGATCTCGGGGCCGCTTTGTGAAGAAGTATGGAGGCCGGCGGCCTGCGCAAAACCAACATAGAAAAAACGCAACAAAACCGCAAAACCGGCTGTTTTGGAAACCACGCTCAAAAAGGCCGTAACAGGAGTCGGGGCTCCTTCATACACATCAGGCGCCCACATATGAAAGGGGACGGTCGCCAACTTAAACGCCAGCCCTGCAAAAACAAGAACAAAGGAAAAAACAATCAAATATCGGTCACTAAACAATAATGGGTTGGCGTTCCCGGCATTGAGAATTTCATTGACTTCATATAAATTGGTCGTCCCGGTAAAGCCGTAAACATAGCTGATCCCGAATAATATAACGGCGGTAGCGATTCCTCCGTTAACAACATATTTAAAAGCCGCTTCATTGGAAGTCGGATCATTTTTCCTCATCCCCGCCAATATATAGGAAGAGAGTGACAGCAATTCAAGTGAAACAAACAGTGTAATCATATCGGCGCTTGAGGTTAGCATCATTGCTCCAAGCAGGGCCGTCATGAATAAGTAATAAAATTCGCCCCGATAAGAAATTTCGCCTTTCTTATCATAATCGACAGACATTAACAGAACAAAGCCTGCCCCGATCAACAGCAGCATCTTAAAGGCTAATGCAAAGGAATCCAGCCGGTAAGTTCCGCCCAAAATAGTGGTGACCGGTGAACCGATTTCCGTCACGCAAAAGATAAAGGCGACAGCTACACCAAGAAGGGCCCACCAGGCAAACAAACGACGGTTAAAATGACGGCTGAAGAATAAATCCATCAACGACAACACGACAGCTGTAATAAAAATAGTGAACTCCGGTGCCATGATTCCCCAATGAAAACTGAGAAGTGTTTCCAAATCCATGATTATCCCCCTATTCCGACAAGAACCGAATCAATCGCAAGGTGCAAGGAATCGGCAAGAACAGCCGGGTACACCCCAATTAATATGATAACCCCAATCATTACGGCCGCAGGTAATAATTCAACCAAACGAAGATCTGCCACTGATTGATGTTCCTCTTTGGTTTTTCCAAAGGTAATCTTCATTACCGCCCGCAGAACATAAACCGCCGTTACAATAATCCCAAGTGTCCCGATTGCAGCAAGAACCGGCAGTCGTTCAAACAGCCCAAGAAAAGCCATAAATTCGCTGATAAAGCCTGACATTCCTGGCAGCCCAAGTGAGGCCAGACCCGCCGCCAATAACAATCCGGAAGTTCGCGGCATAGATTTCGCAAGACCGCTGATGTTCCGCAATTCGGTCGTATGCGTACGTTCGTAAAAAACCCCTACCATAAAAAACAGCATTGCTGAAATCATTCCGTGGGAAATGACCTGAAACACGGCTCCCTGGATGCCCGCAGTATTCAATGCAGCCAGGCCGAGAAGAACAATTCCCATATGTGAAACACTCGAATAGGCAAGAACAAGCTTGAAATCGCTCTGCCTGAAAGCGATGAATGCTCCGTATAACAAATTAATCAAGCCAAGGATCGCGAGGCCGTAGGCAAAATCAGCAAACGCCTCCGGAAAGAATCCCATACAAAACCGAATCAACCCGTAAGCTCCGATTTTCAACAAAATACCTGAGTGAATCATCACAGTTGGAACGGGAGCCTCGGCATGGACCCGCAACATCCAGCTATGTAAAGGAAAGATCGGCAATTTCACCGCGAATGCCACAATGAGAGCGAATAACAATCCATAGCGAAACGCTGAATGGGCAAGTGGAACCGTCGAAGGCAATCGTGAAAAGTCAATGGCTTGCAACTTTTCAATGTTCATCGTGCCTGTTTGGGTAAATAACACAATAAAAGCAATCAGCATCACCGCCGATCCCAGACCGTTGTATATCAGAAACATATTCGCCGCTTTTTCCCTCTCCCTATAGCCCCATTTTGCGATCAGAAAATAGGTCGGAACAAGGGTCATTTCGAAGAAAACAAAGAACAATAACAGATTTTGCGATGCAAAAACACCCAGCATTCCAACCTCAAGCAACAGAAACAACAGATAGTAGCCCTTGATTTCCTTTTGAATTTTTACGGAAGCGGCCGCAGCCAGGGCTGTAATGATTGTCGTCAATAAAATCAACAACAATGACAGCCCATCAACCCCGAGAGCATAATAAATATAGAGGGAAGAGTTGGTCACTTCGGGATCCCCAATCTCAATCCACGGTACGGAGGTGACAAACTGAAGCTCACCCATGTCAGCATTAAAACGCACAAAAGCAATCAAGGCAAGGATAAGCGGTAAAAGGGTCGCCAAAAAACCAACCGTCCGCAAGGGCGCTTTCACATCTTTCGGCATAAAAGCCAGGACGATCATCCCAACCAACGGAGAGAAGATTAAAATCGACAGAAAGTACGGATCGCTCATTGGAAATACCCCCCTGTAACGGCCATGATCAAAATAACGACCACAAACCCGATTAATACAACGGTTCCATAAGTTTGAACCTGACCGGATTGCAATCGGCGAACCATTCCTCCCACAGCCCGAACCAAGACGGCTGAAAGTTCCACCAAGCCATTGACAAAGAAACGGTCAAAGAAACCGAGAAATCGGCTGAAGCCTGAGGTGAACCAAACAATGGTGTGATGATAGCCTTCATCAACGTAATATTTACGATACAAAACCTTGTGGACCCAAGGTACTCTTCCCGAAAGCCACTCCCGGCTAATCGCCCTTTTCCCATAAATGAGCCAGGCCAAATAAATGCCGCCGAGCACCACTACAGTCGCGATAATCGTTACCCCCGGTGAACCTCCGGATTCATCGATACCGAGGGAGTTAGTTGAGCTCCCAAACCAATCCGCCAGAAAGGTTCCGAACCATGCGGTGTTCACATAACCACCGAGGACTGCGCAAACGCCAAGAACAATCATAGGTACAAGCATTGAGCCGGGCGATTCGTAAACATCCTTCTCTTCATGCCGCGCTTCTCCCTGGAAGATAAGAAAAAACAACCGGAACATATAGAATGCTGTAAAAAAAGCGGCGATCAAAGCAATTGCGAACAATATCCAGCGTCCGGCCCCTAACGTAGCAACAAAAATTTCATCCTTACTGAAAAAGCCAGATAACAGAGGAAAACCTGAAATCGCCAGTGCTCCCGCAAGAAACAATGGCCCGGTGAACCGTAACTTCTTCCAAAGCCCACCCATTTTCTCGATGTCCTGGGTATTGACCGCATGAATGACACTCCCTGCTGCAAGAAACAACAATGCTTTGAAAAACGCGTGTGTCATAAGATGAAATACCCCGGCAACATAACCGCCCACACCGAGAGCAAGCATCATATAGCCCAATTGGCTCACCGTCGAATAAGCAAGTACACGTTTCACATCCCTTTGCACAAGACCTATAGAGGCGGCGAAAATCGCCGTAAAGCCACCTACGATCGCCACGGTCAGCATCGCTGCACTCGACGCAAGGTAGAGCGGGTACATCAAAGCCACCAAATACACACCTGCTGCCACCATTGTAGCAGCGTGAATCAAAGCCGAAACCGGTGTCGGGCCTTCCATGGCATCAGGTAACCATGTATGTAGCGGAAACTGCCCCGATTTGCCGACCGCTCCCACAAATATCAAGATTGCAGTCAAGGTAACCATTCCAGGTGCGATGTTACCGGCTTCTACTGCTTCAAAAATATCGGCAAAAGCAAAACTCCCCGCCTGCCAGAATAGCAGAATCATCCCGATAAACAGGGCGACATCACCGATTCTCGTAACGATGAACGCCTTTTTTGCAGCAGCTTTGGCTTCCTCCTTATAATAGTAGAAACCAATAAGCAAAAACGAGCAAACCCCGACCAACTCCCAAAATATGTAGAACTGCAGCAAGTTTGGCGAAATCACCAAAGCCAGCATCGAGAATGTAAATAAGCCCAGGTAAGCAAAAAAGATACCGATCCGTGGATCCTCGGCCATGTACCCCTTGGAATACAACTGCACCAGAAAACTGACAAAGGCAACAAGTGCGAGCATTAATGCATTCAAAGGTTGCACTGCGAATCCCATGGAAAGAACCGTATCTCCTATACGCAACCAGTCAAAAGTGACGGCAGCCGTCGAACCCCCAATTTGATCAATCAATACAGTGACAGCAACCACAAATGAAAGAAAAGTTAAAATAACACCAGTATAGGCTGCCCCGCTCCTCCAGCGTTGCCCGAAAAACAATAGAATCACAAACGAAAGCAATGGGAATAACGGGACAAGCCAAGCATAATCAACCATGATCCCGCCACCTTTCTGTTCAGGAAATGAGAGGTGAATCTTTTGCCCCGACCCCTCTTCCATTTTTTTTTGACACCACTTCATTGGCATGCACTTCTAGTTTTTCAAATCATCCATATCATCGACATTCACAGTTCCCCGGGTCCGGTATAGAGCAAACAGGATGGCAAGACCGACAGCTGCCTCCGCCGCCGCAACGGTTATCGTAAACAAAGCAAAGACCTGCCCTTTAATGCTCGGAATCACACCATACTTTGAAAATGCTACTAAATTAAGATTCACGGCATTCAGCATTAACTCAATTGAAATAAGAACAATCACGGCGTTCCGTTTCGAGAGCGCCCCGTACAACCCGACACAAAACAAAACCAACGCCAGTACAAGGAACAGTGACAAAGGCAGGTCATTCATCGTCGTTCAACTCCTTTGCTTCATCCCGTTTGGCAAGGGTTATGGCTCCAACAAGTGCCACAAGCAACAACACCGATGTGATTTCGAACGGAATAATATAATTCGTATAAAGGCTGATGCCGATTTTTTCAGTGTTATTTTCATAAAGCGCCTGGTCTCCACCCTGACTTTGTCCGGACAAAAGAATTTCCCCGCCCCCGAGTGCAAGATCCTTAATTCCGTAAAAAATGATTGCGAAAAACACAAGCACACCTAATCCCGCAAGAAAACGGCGCAGCCGGCCCCCGGAAACCTCCGAACGATCATTATGCCGGGTAAGCATAATCCCAAACAACATGATAATACTGACACCGCCTGAATAAATCAGAACCTGCACGACTGCCACAAACTCGGCCGAAAGCAAAACATAAAGACCGGCAATACTCAGAAAGGTAAATACAAGGGCGACCACCATATGAATTACTTTTCTCATATTCAGCATCAACACACCGCCGCCAATAGCGATCAGCGCAAGAATGAAGAAAGCCAATAGTTCCCCGCTCACACTTTATTCTCCTTCCGAATGTTCGTATCATTTTCATCAAGCCACTGCAAGTCCTTGTACAACTCATCACGGCTGTATTCCGCCAGTTCGAAATTATTGGTCATCACAACGGCTTCTGTAGGACACACTTCCGTACAGAGATCGCACAGAATACATATTTCAAAATTAATGTCGTAAGTTTCAATGATCTTCCCGCGTTTGTCCGGATCCGGATTGGGCTTTCCACTTAACGTTATACAATCTGTCGGGCAAACATTGACGCATTTGTTGCAGACGATACATTTCTCCGGATAGAACTTTTGGATTCCTCGGAAGCGATCCGGCATTTGCAGGGTTTCTTCCGGATAAGAGTAGGTAACCTCTTTCTTGGCCAGGCTTTTGAGTGTGTACTTAAGTCCCTTTGCAAGACCCTCTCCGAACATGAAAAACACCCTCTCTTAAGAATACGTGCCTAAATGCCATTCGGATGACTATTTATATCAATTCTTTCAAGATTGCAGTGATAAAAATATTGGCAAGCGCCGCCGGAAGAAGCACCTTCCAGGCAAACTCCATTAATTGATCGGCGCGGAGACGCGGGAACGTCGCCCGTAACCAAACAAGGAAGAAAACAACAAGCATAAACTTAAGAGAAAACCAGATAACCCCGGGTATAAAGCCGAGGCCTGGAATTGGCAGCCAACCGCCAAGAAACAAAACGGTTGTCAAAGCAGCCATTCCAAACATATACACATACTCTGAGAGCATGAAGAACGCCCACCGAAAACCGGAATACTCCGTATGGTAACCGGCGACAAGCTCGGACTCCGCCTCCGGCAAATCAAATGGGGTACGGCTCAATTCCGCGATTCCGGAAATGATGAAAATGATAAATCCAAGAGGCTGCATGATGAAAAACGCCAGCTGTTGCTGCTCCATGACAATATCGACCAAATTCAAGCTTCCCGTCATTAAAATAATGCCAATCACCGACATAACAAGCGGAATCTCATAAGATATCATTTGAGCAACAGCACGCATTCCACCGATCAGCGCGTATTTATTATTGGACGCCCAGCTTCCGGTCAAAATACCGATCGTCGTAATCCCGGAAACTGACATATAGTAAAGCAACCCCACGCCAATATCGGCAAACTGCAAATGGGCTGAAAAAGGAATGACTGCAAGGACGGCAAAAGCAGGGATAAAGGCAATCGCCGGTGCGATCACGTATAAACTTTTATCCGCCTTCTCCGGAATCGTGTCTTCTTTCATTAATAATTTCAATACATCGGCAACAGTTTGCAAGAGACCAAAACGGCCCCCGACACGGTTCGGCCCAATTCTGAGCTGCATATAACCGATCACCTTGCGGTCAGCAAGAATCGCATAGGTAACAAAACCAAGCACAATAGCCAACAGAACCGCTCCCGCCACGAAAAAAATCAAGGCGTGAAGCCAGCTTGGCGGAGACATCAACAGTTCATGCATCAGCCGTCCACCTCCCCGAGCACAATATCAATGGCCCCCAGAATAGCTACGAGATTCGCCATGTTAGCACCTTTCAACAATTGCGGCAAAATTTGCAGATTGTAAAAGGACGGGCGGCGAAACTTCAAACGATAGGGTTCCTTTTTTCCTTCTGAAGCGATGTAACAGCCAATTTCCCCGCGTGGAGATTCAATTCTAACATACGTTTCACCTTTCGGCGGTTTGATAACACGCGGCCTCTTGGCAAAATCCCCTTCCGGAAATTGCTCTACCGCCTGTTCCAGAATTTTCAGGGACTCTTCGATTTCCCCCATCCGGCATCGATACCTGGACCAGGCATCTCCTTTCTGTTGCACGGGCACATCAAAATCAAATCGATCATAGATGGAGTACGGCTCATCTTTGCGCAAATCCCACTTGACACCGGTACAGCGCAAATTCGCTCCACTTAACGAGTAGCTGAGTGCATCTTCCTTTGTATATGTACCGACACCTTTCACCCGTGTTGTAAAAATCTCATTTCCAGACACAAGATCATGATAGCCGGAGAGTTGTTCACGCATATAAGGGATAAATTCACGCACCTTATCGATCCATCCCTCAGGCGCATCCCATTTGACACCGCCGATCCGCATGTAATTAAACGTCAGGCGCCCGCCGGAAATTTCATTTAGCAGATTAATAATCACTTCCCGCTCACGAAAAGCGTACAAAAACGGGCTCATCGCCCCGATATCCAGTAAATATGTACCAAACCAGACGAGATGGCTCGCGATGCGTCCCAATTCCATTACAATCACGCGCAAATATTCGGCCCGCTCGGGTAATGCCAACCCCATCATCGTTTCAACCGCGTGGCAAATCACATAATTGTTGGTCATGGCCGATAAATAATCCATTCGGTCAGTGTATGGGATGATCTGTGTGTATTCAAGGTCCTCCGCCAGTTTCTCTGTTCCCCGGTGGAGGTAGCCGACAACCGGCTTCGCTTCAACAATCGTTTCCCCGTCAATCTTAATAACAATTCGGAAGACCCCATGGGTACTTGGATGCTGTGGTCCGACATTTAACAGCATTTCCTCTGTGCGAATCACCGGCTACACCTCCACATCGTAAGGTTCATAATCTTTCCTGAGCGGATGTCCCACCCAATCATCCGGCATCATAATCCGTGTCAGATTCGGATGGCCCTTGAACCGGATGCCAAGCAAATCGTAAGATTCCCTTTCCGGCCAGTCCGCTCCTTTCCAAAGCGGCACCAACGACTCAATTTCCGGTTCATTTCGGTTGATTTTAACCTTTAACGCAACGGGTTGGCGATTCTGTAAAGAATATAAGTGCACATAGACCTCCATATGCGTTTCATAATCAACACCATGGATATCTGATAAATAATCGAATGCCAACTGCTCATTATGCCGAAGAAACTCGGCAATTTTATAATAAGTACCGGGTTTTGCCACTAACGTCGGAACATCCTTCGCCAAGCGATTGATATAGGATTCCTCCAACACTTCTTCTCCAAGGTGTCCGCCTATCACCTTCACATACTTATCTAACAACGGCTGATTCGGCGACGGCTCCTGTTCCTCTTCCTTCTCCGCCTTCGCCTTTGCAGCCTTCGCCCGCGCTTTCGCCTTCATAGCGGCGATCTTCTTCTCCTTCTCGCTCTTCTCCCCTCCTGAACCTCCGGCCTCCTTCGCTTCCGCCTTCCTCCGCTTAATCTCGCGGACCCGCTCCTGTGCTGCCGACTTCGCTTCGGAACCGCTATCTCTTCCGCCTTCCGCCGCTTTCTTCTTCGCTTCCGCCTTCTTCCGCTTAATTTCGCGGACCCGTGCTTCCGCACCAGACTTCGCATCGTCTGCCGAAGCTTTCTCCCCGTTCTCTTTCGCCTTCCGTGCTTCTTCTTTCTTCCGCTTCAATTCCTTGACCCGCGCTTCCGCCCGGGCCTTGGCATCATCTTCCCCGGCAGCCTTTTCAGGCTCAGCCTCCCCTTCTTTCCCGCTTTGCTTCGCCTGCTCTTTCCTTCGTTTAATTTCACGCACTCGCTCCTCAGCCGCAGAACGAGCCGCTTTCCGCTCCGGCTCGCTCGAATCACCGTCCGACGCGCGTTTCGCTGCTTCCTTTTTCCGCTTGATCTCACGCACACGTTCTTCCGCGGTAGACCGCGCGGAATTCCCGCCTTCGCCTTCCGAAGCAGCCTCCTTCTCTTTTTCCTTTTGCTCTTTTATCTTACGGACACGCTCTTCAGCAGCAGACCGGGCCGACTGCTTTCCCTCGCCCTCTGCTTCTTTTTTCGCTAATTCCTTTTTCCTCTTAATCTCACGAACCCGCTCTTCAGCAGAAGCTTTTCCGCTTCTGCCTTCATCATTTGTAACCGCTTTCGATTTATCTTGATCATGCTCGTTCGCCAACACTCGTCACCCGCTTTCCGGTTTTCGCTTCATAACGGATTTTCTCCTGTAATTTATTCACTCCGTAAATGAGCGCGGCCGGGTTCGGCGGGCAGCCGGGAATGTAGACATCTACCGGAACGATCTGGTCCACGCCTTTGACAACGGCATACGATTTGATATACGGACCTCCCGCTGTTGCGCAAGAGCCCATGGCGATCACCCATTTCGGATCGGGCATTTGATCATATAGCCTTTTGATAACCGGACCCATCTTCTTCGTTACCGTTCCTGAGACAATCATCACATCAGATTGCCGGGGCGAAGTCCGAAAGATCGAACCGAACCGATCCAAATCGTAGTGGGAGGCGCCGGTCCCCATCATTTCTATCGCACAGCAGGCCAGCCCGAACGTCATTGGCCAAAGAGAATTGCTGCGCGCCCACGCTTTCATCTGTTCCAGTGTTACGAAAAAAACGTTCCGTTTGAGTTCCTCGTTTTCCTGTGAGGAAATCTCCCTTATGTTTATATCCATTTCAACACCTTCTTCTTCCAAGCGTAGATTAACCCGATCAGGAGCATGATAATAAAAATCAACATTTCTACAAGGGCAAAGATTCCTAATTTTTCATAGGCAACGGCCCAAGGATAAAGAAATACCGTTTCCACATCGAAGATTACAAACAACAAAGCGAAAATGTAATATCGAACATTAAATTGCACCCAGCTTTCCTGAAAAGGATCAATGCCGCTTTCATATGTGGTTGCCTTTTCA
>DASVCO010000213.1:0-4379 GCA_036381575.1 Caryophanales bacterium | reverse complement strand
TTCACCTATAATCCATTCTTCATTCCCGATTTTCCTTGTTTTTTCCTCGAGGCGCTCTCTCATTACTTCTGAAGAAGTTTCCTTTGATAAATCCAACCGCAATAATTTTTCACCGTGTCCAATCATATGAAGATGGCTGTCAACCAAACCTGGATACATTACATCTTCTCCCAGATTTATTTCCCGGGTAATTTTTTTGTCGAAATTTTGCCTGATTTCTTTTTCGGTACCGGCCATTTTTATAAAACCATCTTCCACATAAACCGCTTCCACTGTATCATTTTCTTCTCTCATCGTGTAAATGGTTCCACCTGTCCATAACGTTCCCAATGTCTGTCTCTCCTTGTCCTTTTGTTATTTACCATACTAAACAATTTATCATCTTTTTAAAAGCAAACGAACTTTAAAATCAATTCGTCTCGGAGAATTTGGACGCAGATTTTTACCCACCAAAAAACAAAAGCGCCGCGGAAAAATTTCCACGACGTCATTCTTAACTATTTTTTATGAGCCGGATTTTAATTCTTGCTGCCGTAATTCAATACGCCTGATTTTCCCGGATGTTGTCTTTGGTAAATCTTCGACGAACTCAATCTTTCTTGGATACTTGTATGGTGCAGTTAATTCTTTGACATGGTCCTGCAATTTCCGAACCAGTGCCGGATCATTGGCATCTTCGGGATCTTTCAAAATAACATACGCCTTTACGATATGCCCGCGGTCAGGATCAGGACTTGCCACAACTGCGCATTCCTTTACATCGGCATGTTTGACCAGGGCATCCTCCACCTCAAACGGCCCAATCGTATATCCGGAACTGATAATAATGTCATCACTTCTGCCTTCAAACCAGAAGTAACCATCCTTATCCTTTTTCGCTTTATCCCCGGTCAGGTAATAATTGCCTCGGAAAGTCGCCGTCGTTCGCTCCGGATCCTTAAAATATTCCTTGAACAATGCCTGTGTATCCTTGTGCACAGCAATGTCGCCAACTTCACCAACATCCGCTGCGTCCCCGTCTTCAGTAATAATTTCTACATGGTTTCCCGGAGTTGGTTTTCCCATCGAACCTGACTTGATATCCATTGCCGTCTGGTTACAGACAAGCAGGGTGTTTTCCGTTTGTCCGTAACCATCGCGAACCTCGAGATGAAAATGGCGCCTGAAAGTGTCAATGACTTCCCGGTTCAACGGCTCTCCTGCAGAGACAGCGCTTTTCAAGGCAGGCAATTGATATCGGTCCAACCCATCAACCTTAGCCATCAACCGGTATTCTGTCGGTGTGCAACAAAGGACGTTGACCTCATATTCGCCGAGTAAAGACAAATATTTTTCCGGATCAAATTTCCCATGATAGACAAAGCCTGTAGCTCCTGAACCTAATGTCGACATAAACGGGCTCCAGACCCACTTTGCCCAGCCCGGGCCAGCCGTTGCCCAAACAGTGTCCCCCTCTTCAATGCCAAGCCAGCTTTTCGATGCAGTCCGCAGATGGGCGTACGCCCAACTATGTGTATGTACGACACCTTTCGGCTGTCCTGTTGTTCCTGATGTGTAAGACAAGAATGCCATGTCGGCCCTTTTTGTGGCCGCGGCTTCAAATGTTTCACTTTCGTTCTCCATCAACGTTTCTGCTGACAGCCAACCATCCACTGTGCCCTCTACGGTAATTTTCACCGAAAGTGACGGGGTTGCTTCCTTAATGCCTTCAAACCGCTCGGTTAATGGTGAATGAACAATGACGGCCTTAGCTTCACCATGATTAATCCGATAACTCAAATCCTTCGGCCTTAACATTTCGGATGAAGGAATAACGGCAAGTCCGGCTTTCAAGCAAGCAATATAAGCCACATAAGCATCCGTTGAACGCGGCAACATGACTAAAACACGGTCACCTTTTTCAAGCCCTTGTTTTTTCAAAGCATTTGCCAGTCGGTTCACCCGCTGAAAAAGCTGCTGATACGTCAATTCCTTTGATTCACCTTTGTCATTTAACCATTTCAGTGCCATATTGTTCGGGTTTGATGCATACTGTTCAATTTCACTTGTTAAATTATAATCCTCTGGTGCCAACAAATCTTGAGAATCCAACATCATTCCCCCCTCAATTCGCCGCCTCTTGCAGCGTCTATATCTTATTATAACGAAAGAAATGAATTTTTTGAATCCTTTTTTCCGAAAAAATAGAAGACGGCACCGTGAGGTACCGCCTTCAAGCCAAAATTATGATTTTGTTAAAAGGAATTAACGGCCCATTTGTTGTTGGGCTTGAGTTACAAGGCGCTTGGTGATTTCACCACCGACAGACCCGTTTGCGCGGGAAGTCGAATCAGGGCCTAATTGTACACCAAACTCTTGAGCGATCTCAGTTTTCATTTGATCAAGAGCTTGAGCGGCACCCGGTACTACGAGTTGGTTAGTGTTGTTGCTCTCTCCTGCTTGTGCCATGACTTATCACCTCCTTGTGTATTTCTAGAGTGTGAGGAAAAGGCCAGTTCCATTCACTTATTTATTGGTAATTGTTGAAAACTGAAGTTCCACAAAAAGAACCGCCTTACGCAAAAGGCGGCACAGACAGATATAACATTCATTCGTCAAAATAAATCCTTTTAAAAAAATACTCAACCGATGCTAAAAAAGTCCTTGAAACTCCTCTTCGATCTGTTCCGATTCGTTAAATTGAAGAATTTCCGTGTCTTTAACCGCTTGTTCGATTAAAGAATCCATTGGCAAATTGTTTTCGAATTGGCGAGCTCGTTCGCGATTCGGCTTGGTTTTCGGAGCAGCCGGAACAAAAACAGTACAGCAGTCCTCATAAGGGCGAATCGAAATATCGTATGTTCCAATCCGTTTGGAAATGGCCGTAATTTCGGTTTTATCCATTGCCAGAACAGGACGCAGGACCGGAAAATTGGTCACTTCGTTAATCGTATTCATGCTTTCAAGTGTTTGGCTTGCCACCTGGCCAAGGCTCTCCCCAGTTGCGGCAGCCAAGACACCTTGTTTCTCGGCAAGCTTCTCGACAATGCGTAACATCATCCGCCGCATAATCGTCATCCGATAATTGTCGGGAATCACTTCGTTAATCGCCTCTTGAACAGGAGTGAAATGAACAACATGCAAGCGGATTCGACTTCCGAAATTCGTTAACTCGCGGCAAATGTCAGTGACCTTCTGCTTGGCGCGTTCACTCGTATAAGGCGGGCTGTGAAAATGAACAGCCTCCACTTCAGCGCCGCGTTTCATCGTCAAGAAACCGGCAACCGGGCTGTCGATTCCTCCCGAAAGCATCAGCATCACTTTGCCTCCGACACCAACCGGAAGACCTCCAGCCCCAGGGAATTCAATCCCACTAATATAGGTCGCTTCTTTCTTAACCTCTACACGCAAATCAACATCAGGATTGTGAACGTCGACTTTAATATCTTTTTTGTTGTTTAAAACGTAACCGCCAACCACCCGGTTTAACTCTTGTGAATGGATAGAGAAATTCTTGTCAATGCGTTTCGCAGAAACTTTAAAAGTCTGGGCGTTGTCTACTTCATTAACCGCATCAAGCGCTCCCTGTTGGATAGCTTCAAGTTCCGAATCGGTTTGGAGAGCAACACTTAATGCCTGAATCCCAAAAACATCCTGTAATTTACGAATAACCGGTTGATAAGGCTGTCCGTTTAAACGGACATACATGCGGTCAAACGAGCGTTTCACCTTTATTTGGTCGAAGCCCTCCAGTTTTCTTCTTACATTAGTATATAGACGATCGATAAACTGATTGCGATTTTTGCCTTTTAATGATAATTCACCGTATCTGATAATAATATGGTCGAATTTCATGCATTTTCACCTACCTTACGGAGTTCAGTAATAATCTCCCTGATGACCTTAACTGTTTCTTCAATATCTTGTTCACTATTTTCGAAGGATAAACTGATGCGTATCGCCTGCTCTGCTTGCTTCTCGGGAATTCCAGCAGCCAATAACACACGGCTGGCCCCGCCTTCCCGGGAGGAACATGCCGATTTCGTCGACACGAAAATATCCCGTTGTTCAAGAGCATGAATCAACACCTCAGGTTTTACGCCATCGACTGAGAAATTCATAATGTGTGGAGCTGCGTAATCCTTCGGTGTGTTGCAAACGACACCTTCGAGTTTCTCGAACCTTTCCCGCAAAGTGCAGGTTAATCTTTTCATTTTGGCGATTCCACCTGCCGAAGCATCCAGGCTTAATCTCAGCGCTTTCGCCATGGCAACAACGGCCGGAAGGTTTTCAGTGCCGGATCGCATGCCGCCTTCCTGCTCACCGCCAGATAGTAACGGCATCAGATTAGCTCCATCACGAACATACAGAATTCCCGTGCCGCGCGGCCCGTGAAATTT
>DASVCO010000212.1:0-15171 GCA_036381575.1 Caryophanales bacterium | reverse complement strand
CATGGCAATCGGTTATGACGCACAACTGGGAGGCCATTTCCCAACAAGGGGAAATCCAGAATACTGTCAAGATTGATAAAAGTGCCCCAGGTTATAAGCTTGCTACAGAGCAGGGATGTATTAGCTGTCACGGTTCTAATTTACAAGGGGCGGTTGGACCGAACCTGGTATCCATGGAAGACCTGACAGTTAAGCATGTTATGGATGTTGCCCGTAATGGTTATGGGAAAATGCCTGCGGGGCAGTTTAAGGGAAGCGATGAGAAATTAAAGACATTAGCCAAATATATCGTCAGCCTCGGAGGCGGCGGTGAAGGCGGCGGAGGAGAGAAATAATTTTCTCCTGCCGTCCGGAAATAACCTGTACATGGAAGCTGACTGAAATATGTCAGCTTTTTGTACGTTTTGAATACATAAAAGGAGATTCAGGCATGACCCTTATTTTATATTGGTTGAAACAAAAGGAGTTGCTCGTGTTTCTGTTGATTGTCAATGGACTTGGTACTATTTGGGGTTACAAATGGTACATGTGGCAGCTTGTTGAAACACCGCCGAAATTCCTGCCTTTCGTTCCGGACAGCCCGACAGCGAGTTTGTTTTTCGTCATTGTCTTAATCGGTTTTCTCTATAAAAAACATTTTCCGCTGTTCGAAGCCTTGGCTGCAGTGAGCTTATTTAAATATGGGGTCTGGGCGGTTGGCATGAATATTGCCGGCGGATTTGTGACCGGTTCGCTTAACTGGTCCAACTATTTATTGATTTTCTCTCATGGTGGAATGGCCATCGAGGGCCTCTTATACACACCTTTTTATCGTATCAAACCATGGCATTTGGTTATAGCCGGGATTTGGGTGCTCCATGATGTGGTCATCGACTATGTGTTTGGAATGATGCCGATTTACCATGCGATGGATGGTTATGAACAGATTGTCGGTTATCTGACCTTCTGGTTAAGCTTGTTGGCTATTTTTCTTGTTTACCTATTGGCTCTTAGAAAAAATCATCCCACGCTTGAATTATCCCATACTAACGGGCCGTAAACAGAAAGGAATTTGAAAAACCGAAAAACCCGTAAAACGTCGGTGTCAATACACTTTGTACTTCTGTGCGCCTTACAGCCGTAAACAAAGTTTCACTTGTGAGGTCTACTCTTGTCCTATCTCTCATATGCATAGCATTAGAAAAGCGAGGGGGGACAAGTACGGTATGAGGCTGATAACCTGCATTTTGTTTGCGGCGGTGTTGATCTTTCCGAGTGTTACAAGTGCGGCGGACCCGGGTTCGATCCGTGTCTGGGACAAGTTGACGGATACGTCGGCACAAGTTCTGGAGCTTACGCGCCAGGGGAAATATGCGGATGCCAAACAATTGTTGACATACTTTGAGAAACAATTTCTGCAAGAAAAACGGGAGAAGCTGGACTTATCGATGAAGGACTTAAGAATTTTGACGGTGACTTTCGATAATGCAATGAGGGCAGTTACGAATGTGTCCGCGAATCATGAAAACAGAGTAACGTCTGTTATGCAATTTCATCTTGTCGTGGACGCCTTAAATTCTGATAAGCAACCTTTATGGCTGAGTACGAAAAATCAGTTGTTTAAACCGTTTGGCCAATTGAAGAAAGCTGCTGCACAGAAAAATGACCGTGAATTTGAATTTTATCTGAATCAATTTTTAAGCAAATATGAAATGATTCATCCGGCACTCAATATCGATCTCCCGGATCGGGTTATCGGCCGGTTGGAATCAGAGATGGCCTATTTGCGGAACAATCGTGGGGATTTCTTCAATCAACCGAATTACATGAAGCATCTGGAACGGATTGAGAATGACTTTCAGGCTCTTTATAACGGAACACTTGAAGATTCAATGGAGCCGACTTTGCCGTGGGTCATTATTTCCATAGGCGGTATTATTGTCCTTGCATTATTTTACTCGGGCTGGCAAAAATACAGGGCAGAGCAAAGGGTCAGAAAACGAAAAAGAAAAGTCAAAAAACGTTCAAATTTTTAACGGTTTAAAGAATTGACACCCCTTTATAGTACGGATAAAATAGGAGATAAGGTGTAGTAGAATATATTCGCGGAGGAGTGCTTGGATATGCTCTATCTGATTGGATTTATGATCTTAATTTTGATTATTCCACTCTATGCACAAGCGAGGGTGAAAGGCGCATATAAAAAATATTTAAAAGTCGGCAATTCCACCGGACTGACCGGTGCCGAAACTGCTCGTAAAATACTGAACGACAACGGTTTATTTAACGTTTCGATCCAGGAGGTTCGCGGAAAATTAAGTGATCATTATAATCCGCGTACAAAGGTTGTAAACTTATCCTCCGATATTTATCATGGTCATTCTCTTGCGGGAACAGCTGTGGCTGCACACGAGGTCGGACACGCTATCCAGGACGCTAAGAATTACGCGCCCCTTCGTTTTAGGACTTCTCTTGTGCCGGTTGCCAGCCTCGGTTCCAATCTGGCGTTACCGTTGATTCTGGCAGGTGCAATCTTTGGCTTTATGGGACTTGCAATGCTTGGTGTTATCTTTTTCGCGGCAGCGGTTCTGTTCCAAATTGTGACCTTGCCGGTTGAGTTCAACGCATCAAGCCGGGCGATGAAACAGGTAGTCGCGCTTAATATCATTGGAAGTGACGAAAAGAAAGGTGCGAAAAAGGTTCTTGATGCAGCTGCCATGACTTATGTGGCCGCTACATTGGTTGCTTTGTTGCAATTGCTCTGGTTCCTGATGATGTTTGTCGGCGGGGACGATTAAGATTAAGAAAAGCTCCATTATCGGTTTCCGATAATGGAGCTTTGTTTGTGAAGGCGTCAATCGTCAATTGGATTTTTATTTTCATCCAGTGTGAAACCTTCGCCAAGCGTTTCATGGATATCGTTGACCGCGACAAAAGCGTGCGGGTCCACTTGCTTGATCACATTTTTTAGACGGAAAATTTCATTTCGGCTAACCACACAGTACAGCACATCTTTTTCCTCTTCTGTAAACGTGCCTCTTCCCCTTAATAACGTCGCTCCCCGATTCATTTCATTAAGGATTTTTCTGGCGATTTCTTCATTTTTACCAGAAATAATCGTTGCTGCTTTGGCCGCATAAGCGCCTTTTTGAATGAAATCAATGACTCTGGCACCAACGAAAACAGCGACAATTGTGTACATCGCCTCATGATAGTTGAGGTAAACAAGCGATGAAGTGATGACGATGACGTCTGTGACAAAGAAAGTTTTTCCGATGCTCCAGCCCATATATTTGTTGGCGAGCCGTGCAATAATGTCTGAACCTCCGGTTGTCCCTCCATAACGAAAGATAATGCCGAGCCCGACACCGGCGAACACTCCGGCGAAAAGGGCCGCAAGCGTCATGTCATCATGGAGCGGAATGTTTAATCTGAAATAATGAAGAAAGATCCAAACGAAAATCGAGAAGCCGACTGTCCCTATAATGGTATAGATGAATACATTTTTGCCAAGCAAACGCCAACCGATGATCAATAGCGGGATATTAAGCACAAGATTGCTTAAGCCAGGGTCAATCCCGAAAAGTGCATATAAGATTAACGTGACCCCTGTTAGCCCGCCTTCAGCAAGATCATTTTCAATATTGAAATTCACGATCCCGAAAGCATAAATGGCCGCCCCGAGTAAAATAAAAACAATATTTTTCACTTTGATGGAGATTTTCATTTCCTCACCCCTGGTTATCCATCTTTATGCCAATATTGATTGTTACGCAAGCAAAAAGATTTGTCAAAAAAGGTGCTATTCGCTAACATGAAAGAGGAATGAAAGCGAGGTGCCCTAATTGAGTACAAAATCAATGGATGATCTGCAGAAGCAAGTGGATGATTACATAGGACAATTTAAGGAAGGCTATTTCGAGCCGCTTGCGCAGCTTGCCCGTATGACAGAGGAGCTGGGTGAACTTGCCCGTGAGATTAACCACTATTACGGGGAAAAGCAGAAAAAGAAGACAGAAAAACCTCGTTCTCTTGAAGAGGAAACCGGAGACCTATTCTTTGTTTTGATTTGCCTGGCGAATTCGCTTGATATTGATCTTGGAAATGCATTGGATAGCGTCATGAATAAGTTCAACACCCGCGACCGGGATCGGTGGACAAAAGTGGACAAGGAAGGTGAACAGAATGGCTGAACAAACCATACGGATTATTGTTGCAGGACCGCGAGGCAAAATGGGAAGTGAAACGGTACGTCTGATTGAAGAAACCGAAAGTTTCGAGCTCGTGGCAGCCGTTGATTCGAAAAATGACGGAAGACAGGTGGCTGATCTTGAAGGACTGCCGTCATTGGAAGCGCCGGTTTATGATGATCTTGAAAATTGCCTTGAAGCGATTCAGGCTGATGTGTTAATTGATTTTACAAATCCGGAATCCGGGCGCGCGCATACGGAAATTGCCTTGAGAAATGGCATTAGTCCCGTTGTTGGAACATCTGGTTTCACTGAAAAAGACGTTGAGGAATTCTCCCGCTTGGCTGAGGAATCAGGAAAAGGCGCGATCATTGCGCCAAACTTTGCGCCGGGAGCTGTACTGTTGATGAAATTTGCCCGAATGGCGGCAAAGTTCTATCAGGATGTCGAGATCATTGAACAACATCATGATCGTAAATTGGACGCGCCGTCGGGAACAGCGGTGAAAACAGCTGAAATGATGGCTCAAGTTCGCGAGTCCAAGCAACAGGGCCATCCAGATGAGCAGGAAACAATCGAGGGGGCCCGTGGGGCAGAGTTAGACGGAATGCATATCCACAGTGTCCGTCTTCCGGGGCTGGTCGCCCACCAGGAAGTGATCTTTGGCGGAGAAAGTGAAACACTGAAAATCCGGCATGATTCCATTCACCGTAAATCTTTTATGTCCGGCGTGAAGTTGGCCGTCGAAACAGTTGTCGGTTTGGACATGCTCGTTTACGGCCTGGAAAATATCTTAGAGTAAAGGGTGAATGTGATGAAAATCGCCCTCATTGCACATGATGAGAAGAAACCTGCGATTATACAGTTCGCTGTGGCTTATGAACCCGTGCTGAAGAAACATGAATTGTTTGCGACAGGTACAACGGGAAAACAAATAGCTGAGGCCACAGGTCTTGATATTTATCGATTTAAATCCGGTCCCCTCGGCGGGGATCAACAAATTGGCGCTGAGATCGCAAAAAATGAAATGGATCTGGTATTGTTTTTCCGCGACCCTTTGACTGCGCAACCGCATGAGCCCGATATTACAGCCCTTATTCGTTTGTGCGATGTTTATGAAATTCCGCTGGCAACAAATATGGCAAGTGCTGAAATATTGATGCATGCATTAAGAAACGGGGACTTTGCCTGGCGGGCGATTATTCATGAAGGTGATGAAGTCAGCAAATGATGGAACGAAAATTAAAAATCGGCATTACCTGTTACCCAACCGTAGGTGGATCTGGCGTTGTAGCGACTGAGCTTGGAAAAATGCTTGCCCAAAAGGGACACGAAATTCATTTTATTACTTCTGATGTTCCGGCTCGTTTAGAGAAACTGGAATCCAACATTTTTTATCATGCGGTAGAAGTGAACCAATATGCTGTTTTCCGTTACCCGCCATATGATTTAACACTCGCCAGCAAGATGGCGGAGGTAGCGAAAAGAGAAAAGCTGGATTTATTGCATGTCCATTATGCCGTTCCCCACGCCGTTTGCGCTTATTTGGCGAAAGAAATCGTTGGAGATCATTTGAAAATCGTTACAACCTTGCATGGTACTGATATTACAGTTCTTGGTTATGATCCCACACTTGTGGAAATGATTCGTTTCGGTATTGAAAAGTCAGATAAGGTGACAGCTGTATCCAATGATTTGATTCGGCAAACGAGAGAGCTGATCGAAACGGACAAGCCGATCGAAACGGCATACAATTTTGTAGATGAGAACGTGTATTATCAACGCGACAGCGCGGTCTTGCGAGAAAAATTTGGCATTTCCCCGGATGAAAAAGTGCTTGTCCATATTTCTAACTTCCGGCCAGTGAAACGAGTACCTGATGTGGTGAAAGTATTTGCCGGAGTACGAAAACAAATGCCAGCGAAATTATTGTTAATTGGTGAGGGGCCGGACCTGAACCGGGCGCGCAGGATGGTTAAGGAAAAAGGGCTGAAGGACGATGTGTTATTTTTAGGGAATCGGAAAAACGTAGCTGAAATTCTATCCATGTGTGATTTGAAATTATTGCTTTCCGAGAAGGAAAGTTTCGGGCTCGTTTTGCTGGAAGCGATGGCATGCGGTGTACCAGCGATTGGTACAAACACTGGCGGCATTCCGGAGGTTATTGTGGATGGAGAAACCGGTTATATTTGTGAGGTTGGGGCAACCGAAGATATGACCGACAAGGCTTTGAGTCTTTTCGAAGATTCGGAACTACACGAAAAAATGGCGAAACGTTCAGTCGATCGAGTCCGCCAGGTGTTTCATTCACAGCATATCTTAGAACAATATGAACGTGTTTATTTTGAAACTCTCGGAGATCCCATTGATTAGTTGCCAAAATCGTTTTTTCGCTTGAGTCAGGTTTTTTGTATAAGGATGTGAGTTGCCGTGTTGGAAGAGCAGTTTCAAGAGGCCGCAACAATTATGGACAAATTAATAGAGTGCGGGCATGAGGCTTACATTGTCGGGGGAGCTGTAAGGGATTATCTTCTGGAGAAGGTTATCCAGGATGTTGATATTGCAACTTCTGCGAGGCCGGAAGAGGTTCGTAAATTGTTCCCCAAGACGATTCCTGTCGGAATCCAACATGGGACTGTTATCGTCAGGCATAAGCATCGTTCTTACGAAGTCACGACATTTCGAACGGAATCTGGGTATGAAGATCACCGTCGTCCTTCCTCTGTTTCATTTGTCTCTTCTCTGAATAAAGATTTACTGCGCCGCGATTTTACAATGAATGCGATTGCAATGTCTGTAAACGGCGAGATTATTGATCCTTTTTCAGGGCGGGAGGATATTGAACGGAGGATTATTCGTACTGTTGGACGGGCTGAAGACCGTTTTCAGGAAGATCCTTTAAGAATGATGCGGGCTGCCCGATTTGCCAGCCAGTTATCGTTTCGAATTGAAGAACAGACCATGAAGGCTTTAAGTGGTTTGGCGCATGAATTGCGCCATATTTCCATTGAACGGATTACCTCAGAGTTTGAAAAATTGCTGCTGGGGCGTGACAGCGGCAAAGCTTTTCAAGTGTTACTTGATTCGGGGCTTTTCGCCTTTTTGCCTGATCTTGAAGATCGCAAACAGCAAATACGCCAATTAACATGTTTTGACCTTACGAAGCTCGAACACTTAGAGGAGTGCTGGGCACTTGTGTGTTTGTTGTTGGAAATTGAAAAGCCTTTAACATGGCTAAGGCAATGGAAATTGTCCAATAACAGGATAAATAAAGTCATAAGTATACGTGAGGCAGTTAGCCTCGTTGCTGAAGAAGGCTGGACGCCGCTGCTTGTTTATAAAATCGGGCTTGAAACGGCTTTGTCCGCCGAGAGGGTTTCCTCACTTCTACATAATCGCGCCCCAGATCTTAAACCGATAAAAAGGATTTCCGAAAATCTTCCCGTTCAACATCGTGGAGAGTTAGCTGTGGGAGGGAAGGATCTGCTCGAGTGGTTTCAAAGAAAACCTGGGCCGTGGGTGGCGGAACGAATAGAAGCGATTGAATCTGCAGTGATTCGCCGTGAGATTGAAAATGACAAGGAGGCGGTGCGGGCATGGCTGCAAAAACAGACATTCTGAAAATGTTATCGGACCACCGTGAGGCGTTTGTATCCGGACAGGAATTAAGTGAGCAGCTTGGCTTGTCCAGAACCGCGATTTGGAAGCATATTAATGAACTTCGAAAAGCGGGTTATGAAATTGTTTCGGTCAAAAAGTCGGGTTATCGGCTGGTTGAGAAACCGAATGTTTTGTCAGAGGCGGAAATCCAGTCCGGTTTGGAGACGGATATACTGGGACAGGCGATACAATATAAGGATAGTGTGAAGTCCACACAAGAAGTGGCGCATCAACTGGCCCGGGAAGGAGCCAAAGAAGGGACTATTGTAGTAGCGGATGAACAAACCGGAGGCCGCGGCAGGCTTGGCCGTCCCTGGCATTCCCCGAAAGGAACGGGGATTTGGGTAAGTCTGATCTTACGGCCCCGTATTCCGCCGCAACAGGCTCCGCAGTTAACTTTGCTTGCTGCAGTGGGTGTGGTGAAAGGAATTCGGGAAGCGACGGGTCTGAAATGCGATATTAAATGGCCCAATGATATCCTGAGTCATGAGAGGAAGCTTGTCGGTATTCTAACAGAACTGCAAGCTGATCCGGATCAAGTGAACTCAGTGATTGTCGGGATGGGAATGAATGTGAATGTCAAGGAAACGGATTTTCCGGCAGAACTTAGGGAAATAGCGACATCGATTGGGATTGAAGCCGGTCAGGAAGTTGATCGTGCCGAAGTGCTACAGAAGATTTTGCGGCACACAGAAATTTTATACCGGGAATACTTAAGGGAAGGCTTTCGATTTGTGAAATTGCTCTGGGAAAGTCATGCGGTCAGTCTCGATCGCATTATACAAGCCCGGACATTGCAGGGAACGATTGTTGGCAGGGCCATAGGCCTTAGTGATAACGGATTTCTTATTCTTGAGGATGATACCGGGAAACGACATGAGATTTCATCGGCAGACATTGATCTTCCTTCCGCTTGAAAATGGTGATATAATGGAAACGAAATGGGCGGTATCTTTTATAGAACTGCACCAAAGATCGTTTTTGACTTTTTCAATTTCATATTTGTTTGGAGCATCGGAAATCTGCCTGGATCCGTAACGGACTTGGACAGAGGAATGACATGCATGCTATCTGTCCTTCTTTCTGTCGAAAGCGGGATTTTTTTATTGAAAAAAATCCTTTGCGAAATCAATTTTTGGGAAGACCTGAGAGCATTGCTCTGGTCAACGATACGATTTTCTTGAAGAATCGATATCGGTAAATCAGTTGGGAGGAATGGATATGAAAAGTACAGCGGATTTTAAGAAAATGAAACGGGAGCAGGAAGCCGTGGCGATGGTGACGGCTTATGATTATCCTTCAGCAAAGTTGGCTGAAGAAGCGGGAGTCGATATGATCCTTGTCGGGGATTCCGCGGGCAATACTGTTCTCGGTTATGATTCCACGGTTCCGGTAACCTTAGAGGATATGATAGTTCTTACTAAGGCTGTTACACGGGGAGCAAGAGATACCTTTATTGTGACAGACATGCCTTTTATGACATTTCACATTTCGGAGGCGGAAACCTTAAGAAACGCCCAACGTCTTGTGCAAGAGGCAGGCGCACATGCTGTGAAAGTAGAAGGGGCTGGACGAGTTGCGACGATGATTGAGAGGTTGACGTCATCTGGAGTGCCTGTTGTAGCACATCTTGGTTTGACTCCGCAGTCTGTAGGGGTCCTGGGAGGGCATAAGGTCCAGGGCAAAGGAGCCGAAGAGGCGAGAAAATTGATTGAGGATGCTAAGGAAGTCGAAAAAGCAGGCGCTTTTGCTCTTGTATTGGAATGTGTACCACGGCAGTTAGCTGAACGTATTTCTGAGGAAATTGATATTCCAACAATTGGTATTGGTGCCGGGGCGGGAACTGATGGTCAAGTACTTGTTTACCACGACATTATAGGTTACGGGGGAGAATGGTCACCTAAGTTTGTCAAGCGCTACGCAAACGTATCAGAAACCATCCGAACGGCCTTGGGAGACTACGTTCATGAGGTTAAAGACCGGAGATTCCCTGAAGAACAGCATACGTTCACAATGAAAGAAGAAGAAATCAAGGCATTGTACGGAGGGAACTAATGGTGATTATTCAATCAATCCGAGAGATGAAACGATTTGTCCGGAGGGAAAAACAAAAGGGAAACACCCTCGGCTTTGTTCCGACTATGGGTTCCTTGCATAAAGGGCATATGAGTCTCGTCAATCGAGCAGTAGAAGAGAACGATGTTACCATAATGAGTATATTTGTAAATCCGTTGCAGTTCGGCCCCGGAGAGGATTTTGATCAATATCCGCGGGATTTTGAAAAAGATGAACAAACAGCACGGAAAGCCGGTGTGGACGTGATTTTCTATCCTTCCACTGAGGAGATGTATCCCAGGGAACCAGCAGTTACAATCTCTGTCGACAAACGGACCGATGTGCTGTGCGGAAAAAGCCGTCCCGGGCATTTTGACGGTGTCGCAACGGTTTTGACCAAGCTATTCCATATCACAATGCCGGATCGTGTCTATTTCGGCGAGAAAGACGCCCAACAAATTGCTGTTGTTGAAAGCCTGATTCAAGATTTCAATTTCCCTGTGGAACTGGTAGCCTGTCCGACGGTTCGGGAATCGGATGGACTGGCCAAAAGCTCACGTAATATATATTTAACTGGAGACGAACGCAGGGAAGCTTCGGCACTCCATGAAAGTTTACAAAAAGGCGCCGAGCTCTATCAAGATGGAGAACAAAGTACAAAACGTATAAGGGAAAGGGTTTTGGCTGTATTAAACGATCGTTTAACACGAGCTGAAATCGAATATGTTGAGGTACTGACTTATCCGGACTTGAAGGCTGTTGAACAGTGTAACGGCCGTATGATTATTGCACTTGCCGTTCATTTTGGAGCAGCGCGTTTAATTGACAATATGATATTGGGCGAAGAGACGCAGTCCATATCTTCTGGAATATCACACCATTTGCTCAGTGAAGTGAACTAGTAGAGAACGATCGATAAGGAGAGGACAAGAAATGATGCGAACCATGATGAATGCGAAACTTCACCGCGCCCGCGTTACGGAAGCGGATTTGAATTACGTGGGAAGCGTGACAATTGATGAGAATTTACTTGACGCCGTCGGCATATTGCCGGGCGAAAAGGTGCAAATTGTGAATAATAACAATGGTGCGCGTCTTGAGACCTATACAATAGCAGGAGAACGGGGAAGCGGGGTCGTTTGTTTGAACGGTGCTGCAGCAAGATTGGTACAAAAAGATGATGTGGTGATTATCGTCTCATATGCAATGTTGTCGGAAGAGGAAATCAAGCTGCATAGGCCGAAGGTGGCCGTGTTGGATGAAACGAATAACATTCAGCAGATCATCGACACGGAACAACCTTTAACAATGGTGTAAAAAAAACTCCATCGGAGCTTTTTGTTCAGAATAACTCCTTCTCTTCGTCGCAAAATAAAACGAAGGGGGGAGGATTTTGCGCGCCGTAATGATCTTGATTACTTTACTGTTCATGGCTGAAACTAATATTGACAATGTAGATTTAAACCTGCGGAAGAATGAAATTGCGTTTACCTTTTTCGATCTTCCCGATGGAGAAGCCGTATTGATTCAAAATCTTGAACAAAACGTTTTGATTAATACCGGAAGTAAAGATTCCAGACAGGAGCTGTTTGAACGGCTCCAATTGTTTGATATCGGTGAGATTGAAAAAGTCATTTTAACTAATGCTTCCGAGGCGTATACAGGTAATTTGACAGAAGTTATTGAGAAGTATCACGTCCAAACAGTCATTTCCTCCAAAGGCATTTTTGATAAATTGGATGGAGAAGTAAGCCTATCTTCGGTTATGACCAAGGAATGGGAAAGAGGCAAGCAGGATAATGTTCTCCCGGATCTGGAGGCAAATGTATTGTACATCACTCCGCCAGGAAACGATAAAGCTGCGCTGATAGTAAGGTTTCAGTTTGGGACTGAAAAAGTATTGTACATGGGTCTGGCAGGGCCGGCTGTTGAGAAGAAACTTCTGGATAATCCGTTAATCGACTGCCAAATCTTGAAGGTGGGCGACTTTGGAGCAAACGACGGAAACCTCCCGGAATTTTTGCGGAAGGTTGATCCGCAGGTGGCCGTTCTTTTTCATAAAAAAAACAAGCCTCCGAAAAGAGACATATTAGAAGAGCTCAATACGGTTTGGATTGATGTTTATCGAACCGATCAAACCGGAACGATCACGGTGAAATTTGATAGAAATTCCTACAGAGTTATCACCATTCCAATTGAAGAAGAAGAGTCTGTATAACCCTTGATTTTACTCCGGTTTATTGAAATAATAAATAACGTATGAAAAAAACCTGTATGATGATCATCATACAGGTTTTTAAAAAATCACGAGGTGTCGGGCAGGTGAATTTTGACTTCAACCCTCCGCTTAAAGGGTATTTTTATTTTACCGCATTGGGTCTTCGCTATGAGTAGCAATATTTTTCGGCTAAGGAAGAACTTATCCTTGCATGTGAGCAAATAGGAGGTCTCCATGGAAGTGCTGGCAACGGTCAGGGTGAAGAAAACGGATGACCTATACAAAATCGTCAATTCCTTAAACAGAACCTTAAAGGAAGAAAATCTTGTATTCGGCTTGAAATTGGACGAAACGGAAACAAATACGATGATATTTACAATTTACCGTACATAATTGTGATTTTATTTGGCTTATGGCCATTAGAACTTTTCGCTGAAAGGTAATGGGGGAAACGAATGAAAAAGTTGGGAGTCATCATTGCTGCTGCTATATTGGCCGCAGTGATTTGGGAAACCTGGTCATTGTATGACGGCATTCAGACCAAGCGTGAACGTGAATTGACGAAGGCCTCTCAGACAGCAATGAATCAATATCATCTTAAGCAGGTATTGGAGGTTTCTTATTATCACGGTTCACATGCTTATCATGTGGTAAAAGCCGTAAACCAAAAAGGAAAAAAGATTTATATATGGCTTCCGGAAGGCAAGGGAAAGACCATTACGAAACAGGTGAAAGAAGGCTGGACAAAAGCCAGGGTTAAACAATATACGAGGGACCAGTTGCATCCGAAGAAACTCATTGCGATCCGGCCGGGTATCGAATTGAACACTCCGGTTTGGGAAGTGGTTTTTATCGACCAGAAGAATCGTTATACTTTTTTTTATTTACGGTTTGACGGAGAAAATTGGGTTAAGAAAATTCATTTATGATCAGATAAAAAATTGAAAATGAATCTGTTTTCAGGATATTGATTTGAAGGAGGAAATCGGTCCATGGAATTATCAAAGCGGGTCAAAACCCTAACCCCGTCTAGTACACTGGCAATAACTTCAAAAGCAAATGAATTAAAGGAAGAAGGTCATAATGTCATTGCCTTGGCGGCAGGAGAACCGGATTTTAATACGCCGGACCATGTAATTGAGGCGGCATACGAGGCTGCCAAAGAAGGTCATACGAAATATACACCTTCCGGTGGTTTACCGCGTCTGAAGAAAGATATTACGGAGAAGTTCAGCCGTGATCTCGGAATTGGATTCGAGAGCAATCAAATCTTTGTTGGGACAGGCGCTAAGCATGTATTGTATACCTTGTTTCAGGCGGTTCTTGATCCCGGTGAAGAGGTGATTGTACCGGCTCCGTATTGGGTCAGTTACACCGAACAAGTGAAGCTGGCTGGCGGAAATCCGGTTATTGTAGAGACTTCAGAACAGAACGATTTCAAGATGACGCCTGAGGAACTTGAGTCAGCGATTACCGATAGAACCAAGGCTTTGATTGTGAATTCTCCGAGCAATCCAACAGGGATGCTTTATAGTGCTGACGAGTTAACCGCGCTTGGAGAAGTTTGCCTGAAACATGATGTCTTAATCGTGTCCGACGAGATTTATGATCGTCTTATTTACGGAGATGCCGAACATGTTTCGATTGCTCAGCTTTCTCCTGAATTACAGCAACAAACAATCCTTGTGAACGGGGTTTCCAAAACCTATTCAATGACAGGGTGGCGAATCGGCTATGCTGCAGGAGATGCTGATTTGATTAAGGCTATGACAAGCTTGGCAAGCCATAGTACATCCAATCCGGCAACAATATCTCAGTTCGCAGCAATGGCGGCACTCGAGGAATCACAAGAAATCGTGGATGAAATGCGCCAAGCGTTTGCGAAGCGGTTAAATGCAGCTTATGACAAGCTTGTCAGTATACCAGGAATTACATGCGTGAAACCGAAAGGCGCTTTCTATTTATTCCCGAATGTAAAGGAAGCCGCCTCAAAATGCGGATATAATGATGTTTCCGATTGGGCTGAAGCCTTATTAGAAAAAGAGAAAGTGGCAGTGATCCCCGGAAAAGGCTTTGGGGCACCGGATAACATTCGTCTTTCTTATGCGACATCGCTTGAAAATATTGAAGAAGCATTGGATCGCATTGAATCTTTTGTTGAATCCAGTTCGAAATCGTAAAAACGAGGTGCAAACAAGTGAAAACGACAATTTCGAAAGTTGCTCAACACGTTGAGCAAGAGGTGACTATAGGAGTTTGGCTTGCCAATAAACGGTCAAGCGGAAAAATTCAATTTCTGCAGCTTCGTGATGGAACCGGCTTTATCCAGGGAGTCCTGGTCAAAAAAGAGGTCGATGAAGAAACCTGGGAACAAGCTGCAGGGCTCACACAAGAAAGTTCTCTTTATATCAAAGGAATTGTAAGAAAAGATGATCGTTCCGCTACCGGATTTGAACTAACGGTGACCGGACTAGATATCATCCAACAAGCGGAGAATTATCCAATTACACCCAAGGAACACGGCACGGAATTCTTGATGGATCATCGTCATTTATGGTTACGTTCCAGCCGGCAACATGCTGTGTTACGAATTCGCAATGAGATTATCAGGGCAACGTATGAATTTTTCAATGACAACGGGTTTGTTAAGATTGATCCGCCAATTTTGACGGGGAGTTCTGCGGAAGGAACGACTGATCTTTTCCACACACAATATTTTGATGAAGAAGCTTATTTATCGCAAAGCGGCCAATTGTATCTTGAAGCTGCGGCGATGGCTTTTGGACGGGTCTTTTCATTCGGTCCTACTTTTCGAGCGGAGAAATCGAAAACGCGCAGGCATTTGATTGAATTCTGGATGATTGAGCCGGAAATGGCGTTTGTCGAACATGATGAAAGCCTTGAAATTCAGGAGAATTACGTTTCATACATTGTTCAATCGGTTCTGAATCATTGTAAGCTTGAATTGAAAACATTGGACCGCGATACCGCTGTTCTTGAGAAAATCCAGGCACCCTTTCCGCGGATTACGTATGACGAGGCGGTTGAGTGGTTACAGGAAAATGGGTT
>DASVCO010000211.1:0-12537 GCA_036381575.1 Caryophanales bacterium | reverse complement strand
ACGGTATTGGCAAGCGCCAATCCAAGGTCGTTTACGATACCGTGAGATCCTCCGGGGAGCACACCTTCGCCGAAGATAGATGGAAAGGCCGCGTCTCCCAGATAGAAAAAGGCCGCAATCGGAATAACAGGACCGAACACCTTGAATCCGAATTGAAAGCCTTCGATCAGGTAACTGGTCGTTCGTTCCAAGCCTTTGTTTTTATGGGCCATAAGGGACAGAATCATTAAAATAAAGATCGCGGTGCCTCCGACCAAAGCAGTTGCGTCGCCTCCCTGTAAATCAAGCAGGATCATTGCTGCGACGTCGGCCAGAAACAAGATCGGAACTCCAACTGCAGCAGCCTTCTTCATTCCCGGTGAAAGGATTTCTTTTATTTCTTCTGTTTCCTTATCGCCTGTTCCGGTCTCAAGATTCTCCTGATCTTCAGCCGCAGTCAATATTCCACGTTTCATATCACGGCGCAGGAACCAGTAGGCAACTCCGGTGGTTACCAGGCCCATCACAATGACTAGCGGAACACTGGCTTCCAGTACTGCAGAGACTGGAATCCCTGCTGCATCTGCTGTTAACTTCGGAGCCCCTTGAATAACATAATCTCCCGACAGGGCAATCCCGTGACCGAAAAGGTTCATGGCCATAGCTACTCCGAGTGCCGGCAAGCCCGCCCGCAATGCGACCGGAAGTAAAATCGCACCCATAAGCGCCACGGCAGGTGTCGGCCAGAAGAACCAGGAAATGACCATCATTAGAAGGCCGATAATCCAAAAGGCCAACGCCGGGGTCTTGATCAACCTGGCGAACGGAGCAATCATCGCATCATTAATACCCGTTCGGGTCAATACTTGGCTCATCGCGACAATAACGGAAATCACGAGTATGGTGCCGAGCAGTTGGGTGATGGCGTACACAAAGCTCTGGAAAACCCCGCTGACAGCGGAACTGAGCGAAGCTGTCGCGATCAGGCTGATGATGAAAATCCCGATGATACAAACCAGTGTAGTGTCTCGCCTCATTACCATCACGACAATGATAGCGAGTATAAAAAAGAGATAGATCCAATGAATGGCTGTCAATTCTACGCCCATACAATTTCCTCCCGATTCAGAGATCTGATTTCAGAGGCTGAGGTTTGGCGGCTGCAAGGTGTTTCAGCAAGCCTCTTTTTCTTAAATTGATTCTGGCTGCTGCTTCCCGGTTTCTGCCTCCGGAATTCAGAACTGGGTTTCTGCCCAATTCTGATAACAGGATATGCTGTAAGGCTGAATGTGGTGCAAGATGTGAGACTCCGTCCCGAGACGGAGAAAAAACCGTCCCGCAGGTCGTTAAAGGCCGCTTTAGCACCGGTTACAATAGATTCAAAGCAACAATAAAGGAGGAGTAGGGGCGAAATCACATTGGGGGAAGGCTTCAGCAGGGCATTTTGAAATTGGTTCGATACGGTTAGGTTGAGAAAGATGCCTATTGAGCGGGCTTTAAGGGCTGGAGTCCTTGATGCATCCTGTTCAATTAATGAGAAGGAAGTGAAAATAATGAGCGCAGTTTATGAGGTTAGCAATCTTGAGAAACAATATAAAAAAGGCAAGGTCCAGGCCAATAAAAATATTTCATTTACCGTACAAAGAGGAGAAATCCTGGGAGTGTTCGGGCCTAACGGAGCTGGAAAGTCGACACTTATAAAGCAAATGGTCGGCCATATCCAGCCTACATCCGGAACGATCATGTTTCGCGGTGAAAGTATCTTTAAACAAACGAAACGGATTTCACGGCTAGTGGCGTACTATGCACAGGAGCCGCATGCTATGGAATCATTGAAGGTGTGGGAAGTGATCACTTTCACCGGTCGCTTGCGGGGGATGTCAAAGAAAGAAGCCGAGCAAGATGGAGAAGAACTGTTGGAACGGCTAAGGCTTAGCAAGGTTCGGAACAAATTGATGAAACGAATATCGGGCGGGCAAAAACGACTTGTTGGCATCGCCACAGCGTTAATTGGAAATATGGAAGTGTTGATTCTTGACGAGCCTACCAATGAACTGGATCCCGAGAACCGCAGACTGATATGGAATTTGATTCTGGAATACAACCGTACACGGGGCGTCACTGTCTTACTTGTGACTCACAATGTATTGGAGGCCGAACAGGTTGTAGATCGGGTGATGATGGTGGATCACGGGGAGCTGCTTGCCATTGATACGGTCGGTAATTTGAAGGGCATGGTAGATCAGAGGCTGCGTATCGAAGTCACGTCAAGTTTCGGAAAGCGGCGGGTCACGGAAAAAGTTCTCAAGCAATGGGGAGAAATTGAGGTGCTCAGTGAAAACCGGTTGAGGTTGATGGTCCCGAAGGTGGAAGCTGGTGTGGTGGTTAATGAGATTGTGGAGCGGAGCGAAGAAATGGCCTGTGAGGAATACAAACTGATTCCTCCGAGCCTTGAGGATGTGTATTTTCATTTAGGCGGAAAGGATGATTTGGCAAATGGAGAATGAACTTGCGCGTAAAAAAGGAGAAATTGCAGCCCGGGATTTGAATCATTCCGCAGCAGGCTTCATGAAACAGAAGCTTGTGGAAATCTGGATTTTATTCCGTATTCAATTTGCGGAAATCCGGGATTCATGGATGTGGGTGATTGGTCTCGCTTCCATGTTCCCGTTTACGACGCTTTTATTTTTGAAATTTTACACGGTTAACCCGACTCCGGAAATGATGATGAGAATTATAACGGGAAATATGGTCTTCGCGATTATTGTGATGGGTATTAACGCCCTGGCTCAGGAAATCTCCTTTCAGAAGCATCAGGGGCATTTCATGTTCTATGCCTCACTTCCCATTGCGAAACTCAATTTTGTGATCGCCGTGTTTATCCGTGGATTCATGACATCGTTTCCGTCTGTAGTGATTTTGGCGGTTATCGGACAGCTTGTTTATAATATTCAGTTCCATTATAGTTTGGGTATGATACCCGTTTTGCTGTTGGCGGTATTTTCTTGTGCAGGGATCGGGACGGCACTCGGATTTGTCTCGCCGAACCATCAATTTACCAACATGTTGGCACAGACGTTATTAATGGTGATCAGTTTCCTGTCGCCTGTTATGGTAACGATGGATATGCTGCCGAAAGTTTTGCAGTGGGTGGCGTATATTTTTCCGACAACCTATGTTGCAGCGGCTTTTCGGGAGTTGTTCCTTTCCGGATGGTCGCCTGATGTAACGCGCAATGTTCTTATTCTGGCCGGTTATGTGATTTTATCTTTTTTCGTGATTTTGAAAACCGTTCAATGGCGCATAGAATAGTGAGGGATGAATGATGCGAAGATTATCTGCGACTCAATTCTTGTTGGCGCTTTGTTTTGTTGGCCTTGGAATTCTGTTGCTTCTTGTCAATACGGGAATTATTTCCGTGGAAATAATTGAAGCGATTGTCTTTTGTTATCCGTTTTTGTTAATTTTGCTCGGTTTGTTCTGGTGCGGAAAGGCTTTGTTTTCAAGATGGAGACGGGGGAGCCTCTTTTGGGGGATTATATTTATCGTCTTCGGAGGCCTTTTGGCAGCTGATCGTTTCGGTGTACTGACTTTCACATTGGATATGATTTGGAAGTTGTGGCCGCTTCTTCTGATATATATTGGGTTTAAGATTCTGGCCGGAAGGAAGCTTCATATGAATGCTGGTTTCGAGGATTCTGATGAAAACCGAGCGGCAAGAAAAAAGGAAATGAAGGAACGGGTGAAAGATCAGAAACAAAGTTGGAGGCTGGTTTCCGATGCCAAGTACACCGGGTCAAACTGGTCTGTGGAGCCGATGGATCGATCAACCGGAGTAGCAGATTATAATTTTGATTTCACCAAAACCTTTATCCCCGAGAAGGAAACGCCTATTAAACTGTCAGGATGGGTAGGCGATATTAAGATTAAGGTTCCTGAAGATGCGGCTTTTTCTGTTGCGGCTACCGCAAGTGTAGGGGACATTCGCGTGGATGATGTGAAGGAAGAGGGGCTGCTCAAAGATTTTTTTTATACCACGGAAGGTTATGAAGAGGCCGATCGGAAATTGATTTTTGATTTTCATTTCAAAGTGCTTGACCTTAGGATTGACCGGGTTTAAGGGGGAGAAAGATGGCGAGGTTTACGAGCATTCGTTGGAAGTTATTGAAATCGGTATTTCTTTCTTCTCTTTACACGGCTCTGGTTGTATTTGTGATTTTGCAAGTGTGGTTTCTGATTCAGCCTGAACTACAGAGCATCCTTGTGAGTGGGGTCACGACGGTCGCTATTTTTATTGTTTCTTTTATCGTTGATCTTTCTTATCGTTACAACGAGAATCGCCAATTGAAAAAGCAACTGGAGGATTTGTCTACCTATATTACCGTACTGGCGCGCGGGAATTTGTCTCAGCGCATGCGGACAGCGGGTGATGACGAGATTGCTTCTATTGCAAGAGAGTTAAATGAATTGGCTGACAAAATTGAAAAACAAGTCGGTTCGTTGCAAAAACTGGCCAATGAGAAGGCGGAGTTGGCCGAGCAATCCAGATCCGCGGCGGCTATTGAGGAGCGACAGAGGATCGCCCGGGATTTACATGACGCGGTCAGTCAACAATTGTTTGCGTTAAGCATGATGTCATCAGCTTCACTGAAGTTAGTTGATCGGGATGTCGCAGCTGCCAAGCAACAGATGGAAGAAGTCGCTGACATTGCTGCAAAGGCACAGGGGGAAATGCGAGCGCTCTTGCTTCATTTACGCCCTGTCCACTTATCAGGAGATTCCCTTTCTGTCGGTGTCAAGAAACTTGTGGATGAGTTAGAGGCCAAATCCGATATAGATTTCGAGTTGACCGTCAGTGAATTGAGCCATGTGCCCAAGGGAATTGAAGATCACTTGTTTCGCATCGTGCAAGAGGGACTCGCCAATGCTTTGCGCCATTCCGGCGCTTCTATGATCCGAATTGAATTTTATGAGAAAGGCCGTTATGTTTATTGCCATCTCCGGGATGACGGTATCGGTTTTGATATGGCAAATGAAAAGAAAGCTTCATACGGATTGAAAACAATGAAAGAGCGTTGTGAAGAAATCGGCGGTACCATCACAGTGACTTCTCGTGAGGGTGAAGGAACTGCTCTTGATGTGAGGGTGCCAGTCAGTGAGGGAGGAACTTACCTTGGGTAAGATTCAAATCATGATTGTCGATGATCATGACATGGTGAGGCGGGGGCTTTACGCCTATCTGGCTATCGAAGATGATTTCGAGGTTGTCTGCCAGGCTTCAA
Organism: Caryophanales bacterium; assembly: GCA_036381575.1. Taxonomy (GTDB): domain Bacteria; phylum Bacillota; class Bacilli; order Bacillales; family DASSOY01; genus DASSOY01. Next base: position 7,276 of record DASVCO010000211.1, on the reverse strand, counting down.
GTGGAGACGAGGCAGTGAAACGGGCTCGAGAGCTGTCTCCTGATGTGATCTTGATGGATTTGGTTATGGAGAACGGCAATGGGATCGAGGCGACAAAGGAGATCATTTCTTTCCTGCCGGACTGTAAGATTATCATTCTAACGAGCTTCTATGATGATGAGAAAGTCTTTCCCGCGATTGAAGCGGGGGCTTTCAGCTATTTGTTGAAAACCGCATCGGCTGAAGAGATTGCCTCGACGATTCGCAAAGCGGTGGCCGATGAGCCGGTGATTGAATCGAAAGTAGCAGAGAAAATGATGACCCGCTTCCGGGGGGCGGGAAAACCGAAGCTTCACGATGAGCTGACAAAGCGAGAACGTGAGGTGTTGGCGTTGATTGGGGAGGGGAAGACAAACCGGGAGATGGCCGATGAGCTGTTCATCGGATTGAAAACGGTGAAAACCCATGTCAGTAATATCTTAGGCAAGTTGGAGGTCTCCGACCGGACACAGGCGGCGATATATGCGAATCGGAACGGGATTGTGCGGAAGTAATAGAGAAGGAAATGGCTAGAAGCAGGGAAATTGGAGGGAATTATCGAAATAGTATTAGAAGCAGTTCATTATAAAAAAGTGTGGTGATTGCTGATGCGGTTGGAAGGCAAGACGGCAATTGTGACGGGCGGCAGTAATGGCATGGGAAAAGCAATGGCGTTAAGATTCGCGGCTGAAGGCGCCAACGTTGTCATCACCGGTCGAAACGAGGAAAGGTTGCATTCAGCCGAACAAGAGATTGAGAAGAAGACTGGCGTGAAGGTTCTGACTGTTCAGATGGACGTTCGAGATCCAGACGGCGTTAGTAGAATGGTAGAGGAAACGAAGAAGCAGTCTGGCGGTATCGATATTCTTGTCAACAATGCTGCAGGGAACTTTATTTGCCCGGCAGAAGAGTTGTCTGCGAACGGATGGAAAGCCGTGATCGACATTTGCCTTAACGGAACGTGGAATTGCACGCAGGCGGTCGGCAAAGAAATGATCGCGCAAGGCAGCGGTGGAGTGATGCTGAATATGGTGGCTACATATGCATGGACCGGGGCACCGGGTGTTGTCCATTCGGCGGCGGCCAAGGGAGGTATTCTGGCTATGACCCGATCGTTGGCCGTTGAATGGGGCCGTTATGGGATTCGCGTGAATGCGATGGCGCCGGGGCCGATTGAGAACACGGGCGGAGCTGAGAGATTGTTCGATTCGGAGAAGGCGATTGAGCAAATCGCCAGGACCAATCCGTTGAGGCGAACGGGGAAGGTGGAGGAAATCAGCGAAGCGGCGGCGTTTTTGGTCTCGGACCAATCGAAATACATTAACGGAGATTGCATGACTGTAGACGGTGGGCAATGGATGGCCAACAGCCGTTATATGTAAAAAACATTTTGACATCGAGCCGGATTCCACCTATAATATGAAAGAAATTAAAAATTTGAACGGAAGGGAACGATACTTGGGCCAATGCGTAACCATTCTATTTTATAAGAATCTCATTTCAATACGTTTTTTGAAATTCGATTCCGGAGATAGGATTGGTTTGCCCAAATACAAGTCGTGGCGTATCTTCCCCAAGTAACGTTTATATTCGGTTTACGTTTTTTTTCGTTACCGTATGGCGTGGCTTGTCTGTTGACGTGTAGACTGTCCTCTCTGGGCTTAAGGGAGGATTTTTTGTATGCAAAGATTGGAAGCTCGGAATATTGAGAAAAGCTATCGGGACCGTTTGATTGTCAAAATCGATGAGTTGCGGGTACAACATGGGGAACGAATTGGCATTGTCGGTTTAAATGGTGCCGGCAAAACCACTTTAATGGATATTCTGTCGGGAGATGCAGATCCTGATTTCGGGGAGGTCGTGCGGCACGGCACCGCAGCGGTTGTCCCGCAATTGGACGACATCGAGGAACAAGGAATTTTCCCGGCTATAGAAGGAAAATGGCAAGTTCGCACTGTTACGGATGAACATATGAGCGGGGGTGAGCGCACAAGGCGGAAGATTGCCCGGGCTTTGGCAGAGAAGGCTGATCTATTGTTCGCTGATGAACCGACGAGCCATCTGGATCTTCAGGGCATTGAACATCTGGAGGCTGAACTTAAACAATATAAAGGGGCCGTCTTTCTGATTTCCCATGATCGCGAGCTGCTTGATGCCGTTTGTACAAAAATCATCGAGGTCGAAGACGGAGAAATTCATGAATATAAAGGGAATTACAGCGCTTACCGGGAGCAGAAAGCTCGTCAGAAGGAGCGAGCCTGGTTTGAATACGAAGCATATACAAAGGAAAAAAGACGCTTAAAAACGGCCACCGTTGAAACGAGTCAAAAAGCGAAAAATATGCGAAAGACACCGAAACGAATGGGGAATTCCGAAGCCCGCCTTCATAAGCGGGCCGTCAATGGAAAAAAGCAGTCATTGGAAAGCCGGGTTAAAGCAATTGAATCACGAATCGACCATTTGGAGAAGAAAGAAAAGCCAAGGGAACAGGATTCAGTTCAGTTCGATATTCAATTTTTCGCGCCTGTTCATGGGAAAACGGCGATTCAGTTGGAAAGATTGACGAAACGGTTCGGAGAACGCACATTGTTTCGGGATTTGTCCTGCTCGATCAAGCCGGGAATGAAAGTGGCACTCTTCGGAAGAAACGGTGCCGGCAAGTCAACCTTGTTAAATATGATTATTTCCGGAGAGGAAGGCGTGCGAGTGGCCGGAAGCGGGAAAATCGGCTATTTCCATCAAAATTTAGCCAGCTTGGATGAGAATAAGTCGATTTTTGAAAATGTCAGTGAGCAGAGTCCGTATCCGGAAACGATGATTCGCACGATTTTGGCGCATCTGTTGTTTAAACGTGATGACGTGTTCAAACCTGTGGGCATTCTAAGTGGCGGTGAAAAAGTGAAAGTGGCCCTTGCGAAAATATTTCTTGGTGACTATAACATTTTGCTGTTGGACGAACCGACCAACTATCTTGATATTTTCACACATGAGGAATTGGAAGAGGTGCTTCAGGCTTATCCCGGCACGATAGTGTTCGCTACACATGATCGACGGCTTATGAATCAACTGGCGGATCATGTTCTGGCTATTGAAGAGAACCAGGCTGTTTTCTTCGAAGGCAATTACGATCAATACATGAAAAGCAAGGAAGAACCCGAACCTTCCGCCGATAGTAACGAGCAAACGATCATGAAACTGGAAAACGAACTGGCGGAGGTTATCGGCCGCTTGTCCATGCCGCAAAAAGAGGATTTCAAACAAGAGTTGGAGGAACGGTATCGAGAATTGTTGAAAGAGTTGAAGAGGATCAAGCAATAGGTTTAGTAATAGAGGAGGGACAACAGAGGGTTGTCTCTCTTTTTTTCGGATTCCACATGATTTGCCCGTTTCCCGCAAAAACTAGGGTCGAAATCATTTTCTTTTTGTCGAAAGTGCGTTAAAATCATTTGACTAGAGAGTCGGCCAATGATTGGCAAACGGGGTGTTATTAGCTATGTGGAAGAAGATGCTGTTCGCAACCGCTTTTCTTGGGGGAATGTTGCTGCTTGGTTTTGTGGGATACCTCGGTATTTTGTTTGCAGGGGATTATGTGATAGACAAAGAGGACCTTGTCCTGGATTCGGCAACGAAAATAGTCAATGAAAACGGCGACCTGATTACAAAGTTATACGTGGAGAATCGCGACCCGGCTGATATCAAGGAAATTCCTGCCTCGGTCCAACACGCCTTCATCGCTGTGGAAGACAGCCGGTTTTATAAGCATCATGGCATTGATGTTCAAGGGATCCTCAGGGCTTTATATACGGATATTCTGGCAGGCGCGAAGGTTGAGGGCGGAAGTACGATTACCCAACAATTGGCGAAAAGAGTCTTTCTATCTGCGGATAAAACGTGGCTTCGAAAAACAAAAGAAGCGATTATCGCAATCAATCTGGAACGGCGCTACAGCAAAAAACAAATTCTCGAAATGTATTTGAACCAAATTTACTTTGGCCAGGGAGCCTACGGCATTGCGACAGCAGCGGAGCTTTATTTCCACAAAAACGTCAGTGAGCTTACTGTGCCGGAGGCAGCGTTGTTGGCTGCGATTCCGAACGCACCGTCATCCTATAATCCGATCGACCATCCTGAAAACGCGAAAAAGCGCCGAAATCTTGTATTGAGTCTAATGGCGGATCAGGGGTATATTACAACGGAACAGGCAGTCATGTACAAACATGAAACATTGGCTCTTGACCTTCATAAAATGAAGAAGAACAAGGCTTATTGGACATACATCGATATGGTTTTGCGTGAGGCAAGGGAACAGTACAATCTGACAAACGAAGCTCTGTTGAAGGGCGGATATAAGGTTGTGGTTCCGATGAATGTTAAGGCGCAGAAGGCTTCGTATCAACTCTTTCAGGATCCATCGTATTTTCCGGGAAGCGACAGGGAACACCCTCCACAAGGCGCGCTCGTGCTGCTCGACTCGGAAACAGGGGGTGTGTTAGCGGTCCAGGGAGGACGGGATTACGTCCGGAAAGGCATTAATCGTGTAACTGTCAAACAGCAGCCAGGTTCAACTTTCAAACCGTTGGTCGTCTACGGGCCCGCACTGGAAACCGGTAAATATGAGCCTTATTCATTATTGAAAGATCAAAAAGTTGTGTACGAGGCATCCGGCCAAGACTATAGCCCGGAGAATTACAGTGGAGAGTATCGCGGGAAAATGACGATGTATGATGCGTTGCGGGTTTCTGCAAATGCGCCGGCCGTTTGGCTTCTTGACCAGATTGGCATCAAGACGGGCAAGAAATATCTAAATGAAATGGGGATCCATATTCCCGATAAGGGGTTGGCGATGGCGCTCGGCGGCTTGAAATACGGGGTGACCCCGCTGGAAATGGCAAAGGCTTACAGGGCATTTGCCGAAGGCGGTAAAATCATTGAACCGCATTTCATCACGAGAATTTACAATCGCCAGGGCGAATTGGTCGGCCGCGCAGATCCTGAAGAAAAGCAAGTATTCTCCCCGCAAACGGCATGGTATATGACGAAGATGCTTGAAGCAGTGGTGGACAATGGTACGGCGACAAAAGGCAAAGCGGCTACGGCGCTTGCAGGCAAAACGGGAACGACTTCGTTTCCGCCGATTCCCGGAGCGGATGCCGATGCATGGTTTGTCGGATATACTCCTAAGGCGGTCGGGGCTGTCTGGATGGGCTATGACAGTACGTCAAAAGCTCATCATCTTACAGGTGGAAGCAGCTATCCCACCATGCTTTTTAAAGATTTACTGCAACAATTGCCGAAACAGAAGCATCTTGTTTTTTCAAAGCCTTCAGGTGTCGAGGATTTGGAATCTCCGATACGGCTCGTAAAGGTGGAAGATTTAAAAGCGAAGCTCACTCTGGGTGCCTTTGGTTTACCGGCGGTTAAACTTGAATGGACTTCTTCCGAAGACGACAGGCTCGTTTATCACATCTACGCTTTGGAAAATGGCGAGAAAACAAAAATTGGCGAGGTGACAGGAAAAGGGGCGTTTGTTGACCAAAGAATCAACCCGTTTTCGATCCCGCATTATGTCGTTGTGCCTTACAATCCTCAGACTGAGCAGGAAGGGAAGGCATCTAACAGGGTATCAACCGATTGGGTCCCGGATTTTCTGAGAGGTTCCGCTGATGATGAGGAAAAAGCCGGTTAAGCTGTTTTTTTGATTCCTGCTGCATTTTTTAAAGCTGCCATCTTATTGTGGCAGCTCTTTTTTTGGGCTCTATAATAAATGTTGGGGTTTGTGAAAAATGAAACACGCAACTTCCTATATCCTTTATACTTGAATTGACGAGAAACAAGACAAGGATAGGAGTTGCGTGTAATTGAATGATAACATGAATTTCCCGGGGTTAGAAGAAGTGTCGGTCACAAAAGCGGAATGCATCGATGGGACGTACACCATTCATGTGGCCTGTCCACGAAAAGTACATCAATGTCCTTTGTGTGGGAAACAAACAAGCAAGGTGCATGATTACCGCCTTCAAAAGATCCAACATCTAAAAATTTTCGAGCGTTACACGCAATTATTTTACAGAAAAAGAAGGTACGCCTGCTCTTGCGGCAAGCGTTTCGCTGAAAACACGAGCCTGGTGGATCGTTATCAGCGTCAATCCAAGGAGTGGAATCAAGCGATTGCTTTACGGGTGATCAAGGGGAAAACTTTTAAAGAAACAGCTGACATTTTCCATACCTCCTCATCAACGGTCATCCGTCGTTTTGATGCCATCGCTGCCCCTCAACTGAAAAAGGTGAAGGAATTGCCCAGCGTGATCGCAATTGATGAGTATAAAGGCGATACCGATAAAGGGAAATATCAAGTGATCATTGCAGATGCACAAACACGTGAACCGCTGGATATCTTGCCTGATCGTTCCGTACATACCGTCAAACGCTATTTGCGTGAAAAAGGGAATCAGGTTGAAATGGTGGTCATGGACATGAGTCACAGCTTTAAATCAGCCGTACGACAAGCATTGGGGCATCCCATCATTATTGCGGACCGCTTTCATTTTTGCCGGTATATTTATTGGGCGCTTGAAAGAGTAAGACGCAGTGAGCAGCACGCCTTTCATGCCTATGATCGAAAAAAATGTAAGCGAATGAAACACATTTTTTACAAAGCTCATGAAACGTTAAGCGAAAAACAGAAATGGTATTTAGACCGGTATTTGAAGCTATCTGGGAAACTAAAACGAGCTTATCAACTGAAAGAAACCTTTCGTTCATGGTTTGAAGAAGCCAAGCAGAAAGGGCAAGCCCAGATCGGGCAGGTTAAAGAGGCCCTTTACGCTTTTTATCAAAAGGTTGAGAAGGAAGGATTAGAGGAATTTATCAGGGCGAAGAAAACGTTACAGAATTGGCAAAAGGAAATACTCAACAGTTTTGCATTTTCTTTAAACAATGGATTTGTGGAGGGGCTCAACAACCAGACGAAGGTCATCAAACGAAACGGATATGGCTATCGAAGTTACGAGCGGTTACGACTCCGTATTTTATTGCATCATCAATTCAAGGATATTCCGTTGCATATAGGATGAGGGAGTAGAAGAAGATCTTCTACCCCAACATTTGAATGAGAACCTTTTTTTATTGTCCTTTTTCATGGATTGGCGACATGCGTTAGAATGAGGAAAGCACAGGCAGAATGGGGGATGCCGAATGAAGCGTCATTTTCTGGATCAATTCTACACGATTGACCCCGAAACCGGGGATTATATTATTG
>DASVCO010000210.1:0-21129 GCA_036381575.1 Caryophanales bacterium | reverse complement strand
CCGGAAGATTATGATCATACACTTCCGCCGGGACATCCTGATAGTTTTCGGGATTGAAGGTCGGCCGGCTTGACATTGCCAGCACTTCCCCCGTGTTTGGGTCAACGGCGATAGCCAAGGCTCCATCCGGTTCATATTTGACCTCCACCTGATGCAATTCACGTTCGATAATAGACTGGATTTTTTTGTTAATTGTCAATTTCAAATTCAAGCCGTCTTTCGGCGGGATATAATCATCAGACAGAAATGGCATTCGTTCCCCTCTTGCATCGGAGAAAAACGCCAAATAACCTCGTTTCCCCTGCAACAAATTGTTATAATAGGCCTCCAGCCCGGTCAGACCTTGATTATCAATTCCTGCGAAACCAAGGACATGCGACAAGAAACTGCCATACGGATAATGGCGCCTGTAATCCTCGGCGATGTATACGCCGGGTATTCTGAGGTCAGTGATTTTTTCCGCCTTTTCATTGCTAATCTTCTTTCCTTCAGGCCGAATTTCAACAGATGATTCTTTTTTTGTGATTTTCTCATAGACCTTTTTTGGCTGCATGTTTAGGATTGAAGCCAGCTTTCTCGATACAGAAGCAGGATTCTTGATTTGTTTCGGCACAACAAACACTGACGGGGCGCTTACATTAGTTGCCAGTACAATCCCATTCCGATCGAGGATTTCCCCTCGTTCCGCCTGATAAGTAATGTTGCGGCTCCATGAATTTCGGGCCATTTCATACAGCCAGTCTCCCATTACAAACTGAACATACGAAAGTCTCCCGATAAAAGAAGCGAACACAAATAATCCTACAATGAAAACAATAACTAACCGTCTACGTACTGTTACATTGGAAACGCGCACAAAGGTCCCTCCGTTCCAGACGCCAGAGACCAAACAACACACTTTGTAAATATTATCGAAGTGTGATAAAAGGACAGGAACCGGATGTAAGTCAGTTCGAAGAAGCTTGTCTTGTCTCGCTGCGAAACAATACTCAAGATATCTCCGACTTAAGCTTTCTATTCCGCTTCCGGCTTAAGACCTCTGGCTTCTGGTACACTTTATGCTTGTACGCAAACGGTTATGACTTGTCTTATTGACCATTCTCCTTCTGGTCCACGGCATCCGCAGACTTTGGAATCTTCAATTTAACTGTAAGGGCCCCCTCTTCCTCAATGGGTTTGCCCGCCGGGATGCTTTGGTCCACAACGTATCCGGCCCCCAACACCTTCGGGTCAAGATGACACAGACGAGCGAATTTCATTACCTCTGCAAGCGACCATCCGGAAAGATCAGGCATTTTCATCTTCCCATCGGTCTTCAACAATATTTTTTCACCTGGCAGTACAGTGTCACCTGCAAACGGAACTTGGGCTGTTACCGTGCTTCCTGACCCTACTACAACTACATCCATCTTTTGCTCCTTCAAGGACTTTTCAACACTTGCAACCGCTTTGCCCTCGTAATCACCAAGCTGAATCGAATGATCGTGAGAAATGGTTTCACGGTTCTCCTCCGGATCGATGTTCAGGTATTGCAGGCTATGTTTCATAACGAATTTGAAAATATCCGCCACCGGTTTTGAGCCAAGCGCAGAATATGCCACATCAGGACGATCCACAGCTACATACATGAGCAATTGAGGGTCATCCTTCGGTGCCATTCCCAAAAATGAATGAATGTACCCGTCATCCATATAAAATCCGTTCGGCCCAACAATCTGTGCCGTACCGGTTTTTCCGGCAACCTTATATCCTTCAATAGCAAATTCTGTACCGGTTCCATGCTCCCCGGTAATGACTGTCCTCAACAAATCGCGGACTTTTTGAGCTGACTCGGCCGAAATCGGAGTTCCCTGGACCTTGGGCTTGTTATTGAGTACAACTTCTTCAGTATTGGGATTGACAATCTTGTCGATAATATAGGGCTTCATCATTTTTCCATCATTCGCCACGGCAGTCGCCGCTTTCACCATTTGCATAACCGTTACCGCTGTTCCTTGCCCAAAAGCGGTCGTTGCTTTTTCAGCAGGGTAAGTGTATTGAAAGTTGCTATTATCTTCTTTCGGCAGCGCGATACCGGTTTTCTCTTTGAAATCAAATTTCATCAAGTAATCGTAGAAACGGTCGAATCCTAAATATTTCTGAGCAAGAATGACAAAACCGACGTTTGAAGAACGTTGGACGGCTTGATTGAAAGTGATCCGGCCCCAGCCGCCCCTTTTCCAGTCATGAATATCTCTTCCCCCGATATGATACTTCCCGGACATATACGTGTCCTTCCCCTCATAAACACCCGCATCAACTGCAGCTGCAAGCGTAAAAACCTTCATGACGGAACCGGGTTCGAAAGCGGATGAAACAATATCATTCGTGTAATCATCAATCTCACGGCTGTTTGGGTTGAAACTGGGCCGATTCGCCATGGCTAGAATCTTGCCGGTATCCGGGTCCATGACTACCGCCATAATCCGTTTGGGATCGTATTCCTTATTCGCTTTCGTAACGGCATGCTCCAAAAAAGTTTGAATGTGGCCGTCTATCGTTAAATAAATATTGTCGCCATTCTTCGCGGGCTTCTCCATACTCTTGGTTCCTGGAAGCTGCACCCCGCTAGGTGTGGTCATATATTCTGCAGAGCCATCTTTGCCGGTCAGCTTCTTATTCTTGCTTTCCTCAATGCCCATAACACCTGTTAACTCTCCGGTCTCCTGATCCCTTGTTGTGAAACCGAGTACATATGAAGCAAACTTCTGGTTGGGATAATACCGTTTCGATTGTCTGATGAAACCTATGCCGGGCAAATCGAGGGCTGCAATTTTTTCCTTTTTCTCATAACTGATCCGACGGCCTCCGGGACCAAGTTCAACTTGAAAGGCATCTCTGGTGAGCAAGTCGACCAGCCTGCTTTTCTTCATATTCAGAATCGGGGCAAGAGCCGCGGCGGTTGCCTCGGGATCTTCTACATTATGCCCTTTCATTTTGTCGCTTAAGACCGCTGTGACGGTAAAAGCAGGAACATCTTTGGCAAGCGGATTTCCGTTACTGTCGAAAATCGTACCACGCTGAGCCTTCAATTTATCTTGTTCCGTCCATTTGGGAACGGCCAATTCCATAAGTTCTCTGCCTTCGGCCGTTTTCGTGACCCCTACATAGCCAAAACGTGCAATTAACGCGAAAAAGAGCAGCATAAACACAATTAACAATACCGCTGCTCCTTTGTTGATATTAGTATTTTTCCGAGAGTTCATGAAAACCACCTATTTCCCAATAACCTTAACACTGTCTTCCTTAATCGTCATACCCAGCTTATTCTTGGCAATGTTGAAGATCCGATCGGGACGGTTGAGCTTGGAAACCTGCTGTTCCAACTCGCTGTTGACTTTAGTCTGTGTATCGATATTGGACCGCAATTGTTCAATGTCACTGTTCAAAGCGTAGACGGAAGCATATGTCGAAACAAGAAAAACGGATGTAGCCAAAAGACCGATTAGGGCAAAGGTCCAAAGAACTTTCTCTCCTTTTGTTACCTTGCGCTTGAACAGTTTCTTTGATGTTGGTTTCGGTTGTTCCACATACCTTTGTTGTTGTTGGATTTTGTAAGCGAGATTACTCACTTGCCGTTCCCCCTAACCCTGTGTTTGTTTTTTTCAATCACCCGGAGTTTTGCAGATCTTGAACGTCTATTCATTTGTTGCTCTTCTTCCGTAGGTATGATTGGCTTTCGTGTAATCAATGTAAAATCAGGTTTGTACTGGTCCGGAATAACAGGAAGTCCCCGTGGCAGCTCCGGAGAACTGCTGGCCTCTTTAAAAATCGTCTTGCAAATCCTGTCTTCCAAAGAATGAAAGGTAATCACAGAAATTCTCCCACCCGGCAAAAGCAGCTCCATAGCATCTTTCAAAGCATTCTCAAATGCACCAAGTTCATCGTTGACGGCAATTCGAATGGCCTGAAACGTCCGTTTTGCAGGGTGCCCGCCTTTACGTCTCGCCGGGGCCGGAATAGCTTCTTTCACCACTTCGACCAGCTCAGCTGTTGTTTCGATCGCCTGCCGCTCCCGGCGTTCTTCGATTTTCCTCGCGATTTGTTTGGAGAATTTCTCTTCTCCATAACGAAACAAAATCGAAACCAACCGGTTATAATCCCATTCATTCACAACGTCTCGAGCGGTTAGCCGGGCGCTGCGATTCATCCTCATATCAAGAGGAGCATCCGTTTGATAGCTGAACCCCCGTTCCCCTTCGTCAAACTGTGGAGAAGAGACTCCAAGATCGAACAAAACACCATTAACGCCATCTACACCTTGTTCATGAAGGCGTAAAGCCAAATTGCGAAAGTTCGCATGAATCGCGGTGAACTTTCCTATGTAAGGAGCCAATCTTTCTTTCGCTGCCATGATCGCAGACTCATCCTGGTCAAAAGCATATAATCTGCCTTCACCGGAAAGCCGCTCCAACACAGCTTCACTGTGTCCGCCTCCGCCAAGAGTGCAATCCACATAAATGCCCTCCGGCAAAATGTTCATTGCGTCTACTGCTTGCTTTTTCAATACTGTAGTGTGTTCGAACATAGCCGTTCCTTTCGGGCCCACTTCGGGGTCCTCTAAAAGCGTTTTTTGTTTTTTGGGGTGGCGCTTTTAGGACTAACATTCCTTAATGTGCTTTTCTTGAATGTTTCATCCAAAAAATCATAAGTCAAAATCCATTATACTTTCGGCAATTTCGCTGAACGACTCTTCCGATTCAGTGTAGTACTCATCCCAAACCGGCTTGCTCCACAGCTCCACACGATTGGAAACGCCGATTATGACGCATTCCTTCTCCAGCTTGGCGTACCTTCGCAACGGGGACGCTACATTAACGCGTCCTTGCTTGTCCAATTCACATTCAACCGCACCGGAAAAGAAAAACCTTGTAAAGGCACGGGCGTCTTTCTTCGTGAAAGGGAGAGCCTTCAACTTTTGCTCAAGTTGCTTCCATTCATCCAAAGGGTAACCGAAAACGCACTGATCCAACCCCCTCGTCAAAACAAAGGAGGAGCCGAGTTCCTCACGGAACCTCGCGGGCACAATAATCCGGCCCTTTTGATCAATGTTGTGCTGGTATTCCCCCATGAACATGGCGCTTCCCTCATTTCACAACCTCAGTTTACCACATCCCCCCACTTTCCACCACATCTTTTTTTAAAAAAATTCCCCGGTAACAAAAACGTAATAAAGAAAACCTGGCTTATGTTAAAAATTGAACGCATATTAGCCTTATTTGTTCCTGCGCTTCATCGAGTAGACTGTTTCTTCGAACTTTCTATGGACGACGAGCCTTAGGGATCTACTTAATTGTGCCTTCTGGGTAACTTTAAGTTCCTAAGCTGACACGATATATTTTCATACGCAAAAAAACCCCTTCCAAAGGGAAAGGGTTTCTGAAAAACGCTTGATATATAGGGCCGCCAGGCTTATAAAAACACAACTTTATGCTTGTGATTGAACTGAAATTCGCAGGTGGTGAGCCGTCCCACTAAATCAGGGCCGTACCGATTGAGAAATGGGAAGACACTCCACATCCGTTCCTGAAAACCATTTTTCGGAAGAAGGCATGCTTCAATACGGTCAAACCTGCCCAATTCCCTTTCATAACGCCCACGATGGGAACGTTCAATTTGATCTGAGAAATAATCGATTTGCCTGAACACATGTCCGATATTTTTACGAGCAATCGATTCAAGGTGGGGATCCACTTGAACGGCCAGCGAACGCATCTGTTTGTGAACACGATCTATTTCAGTTTTCACTCGTCTTGTCTCCAGATCAATGTCCCAGTCTTTCCGGGAAGCAAGCCACCGTTCCTTCTTTGATTGGATACCATCAATTAACACTTCCATGGCTGAAAACCCCTGATTCTCAAGCCACTTCTCAGTTCGTCTGTCTACAAGCGTGATATTCAGCCTTGGAACGAGCAGCGGCAATCGACAACCGAAAAGATGGAAAACCTCTTTCAATGTCCCCCAGTAAGCAATCTCACCCGGTCCGGCGATGAAAGCAAGCGTGGGAAACAATAGCTCTTGCATCAGGGGCCTGGTGACCACATTATTACTTATATGATTGGGATGTCTCTCCACCTCAGAAAGAAGTTCCTTCTCACTCATTAAACATTCATTGTTTTTCCCCCGGAAATTCCCCTCTTCATCACGTTCCAACAAGATACGTTCCCCGTTCAAATGGTAAAAAAGGTTTGCGCTGTTCTCATCAACATCAATTGCCGAGTCGAAACCGGCCTCCGAAAGCTTGTGGATTTGATTCAACAGCTCCTTGTTCAATTCCCCGTTGTTTTTAACCATTTTCTTGAAGTAAGGAGCCTCTACAGCCCTAAGCTGTGGATCTCCTGAGTCGAGTAGAACAAGACCTTGCTCCTTGAACAAATACATAATGATGAAAGCGAACCAGTCCACAAACGTTTCGGAATCTTCCAGGCTCTCATCCAATAAACGAAGAACGGATTTTGTATGTTTTGTTTCCCCGTACGATCTAATAATTTTCTCAACCCATGGCCAGATTTGGTCCTTTTGTATCTTAATGTCCGTAACTGGTTGTTTTGCTGATCCCGCACCGGGAACTGTATTTTTCTCAATCCGATTATTTTCCAGAACATATGTATGATTCACTTCAGCGAAATCGTGATCCTCCCCGGCAATCCAAAACACTGGAATGACAGGTACACCAAGGCGTTTTTCCTGTTGCTTGGCAAGTTGGATAATAGACAAACATTTATGTATCGTATACATCGGCCCTGTCAGGACACCAGCTTGTTGACCACCGATAACGGCCACGCTTTCAGGTTGCTTTAATCTTTCAATATTGGAAATAACGGCTTCACTCGGAGAAAATCGACTGTTGTAGTCATGTAGAACTTTGGCCAGTTCCTTTCTTGGAAAAGTACGCTCTTGTAATTCCGCAAGACGTGTATGAAAGTCACCTTGATCGGCAGAAGCATAGTCAAAAAAAGAAAGGACGTGTTCTTCGCCTTCCATATAACCTGAAGCCAAACGATTTTTTTGCGGCAAACTGATTTCATTAATATCCATGGCATTTCGTCACTCACTTTCTTTGATTGGAGCCTTCCTGAGTATAGCAAAGTTCAAGAGCCGCCCCAAAAAAAGTGCCTATATCCTATTATTCAAATCTTTTTCCTGTGAATTACGAATACCAGAACGCTTTCAGAGGAAAGAGAAACCGGCTTTTTTAAGAAGACATTCCTTTTATTCCATTATAAACAAAACGGGTGTATGGCATCCGGAGGTTTGCAGAGACGCTACGCTGCAAAAGGTAGCCGCTGATTGCGTCAATTTCCGTTGATTGTCCCATTTCAATATCCCGAAGCATTGAAGAACGATTTCTTGCAGTTTGACGGCATATACTGACTACATCCTCCCAACGTTTGGCTTTATCATCCAAACCCAGAGCCTCGAAAGCTTCCTCAAACAGGTTTTTCATATTTTCCAGAAAGTAATCGTTTTCTATTAATGTGCCGTTTTCAACATGGTACAGGGCCGTTAGAGGATTGATCACCGCATTGACCAGCAATTTCTCAGCAAGCAGCGGATACCAATCATCCTTGAATTCAATAGGAAATCGTGTCTGATCCAGATTCTCTAACATCGGGGTCACAGCCTCAAGGTTTCCTCGAAAAGCAGCCAATTTCATAAGGCCTTTGCCAGTATGCTCCACTTTATGTTCCGCAATCTTTAAAGCCCCGTGATCAACAATTCCCACATAAATGCATCCTTGTGGCAAGGTCTCAAGGAATGGGATATGGCTCATCCCATTTTGGATAAATAAGAGTTTAGCCGTACGGGGCACTCGATTCCGCAATACTTCTGATAAATTTCTTAAATCATACTGTTTGACAGCCACAATTACAAGATCCGCTTTGATATCGCCCTCTTCTTTAAGGACTTTCGCCAGCACCTTCACCTCGCGAAGAGTGCCTTCCTGATATAACTTCAATCCCGACCTGTTCAGCAACTCCGCCTGTTCTTTTCGACGAACATATACAACCGTATCTGCCACGTTCTTTGTAAAATAATAGCTGAAAAGCAAACCGACTGCTCCGCCTCCTATAATCGCAACGCTCATTTCTGCTCCCCCTTATAATTGGCCCCGCTGCCAAAGCTTATCTTTTAATGATAAGGGAAAATGGAGTGCCATACCAGTATCTGGAGGCACTCCATCTTCATAAAGAATTTCCGGCCCCTTATACCGGATAGACCGGATGTTTCCGTTCACTGAACGTCTTGTCTTTAGTCTCATAAACATTATAACGATTGATCAGAACATTTCGCAGCTCTGACCCCGGGACAATATCGTCTACAATTTGTTCAGAAGCAAGCTTATAAATATCGATATGTTCCTTGTATTCCTGTTGCTTCTCCCTCACATAAGCCATTCTTTCTTTCGGATCCTCAATCTCATTGATTTTGTTTGAATAAACGGCGTTGACAGCTGCTTCCGGCCCCATTACCGCAATTTGCGCAGTCGGCAGCGCAATACAACAATCCGGTTCAAACGCCGGCCCGGCCATTGCATACAATCCCGCCCCATAGGCTTTGCGGACAACAACAGAGATTTTCGGAACCGTCGCTTCACTTACAGCTGCGACCAATTTAGCCCCATGGCGAATAATGCCGGCCTGTTCCACCTTCGTGCCGATCATGAACCCGGGCACATCAGACAGAAATAACAGCGGAATGGAAAACGCGTCGCACAGTTGAATAAACTTGGCGCCTTTGTCGGCGGAATCCACAAACAGTACGCCGCCTTTTGCCTTCGGTTGGTTGGCGACAATGCCGACCGCACGGCCGTCAATACGCGCAAAGCCTGTCACGAGTTCAGGGGCGAACAGCTTTTTCATTTCAAAGAAGCTGTTTTCATCAATAACAGCATTTATCAATTCTTTCATGTCAAAAGGCGCATTCTGGTTTTTCGGTACAATCTCCGTAACCGAACGACCTTCTTTCGGGGACACAGCTTCCAGCTTTTCCGGTTTCTCTTTGTAATTCATCGGGAAGTAACTGATGTATTGTTTGGCTGCTTCAATCGCTTCTTCCTCATCGGCTGCAAGATAATCACCAACACCGCTTTTCGTGCAATGCATTTTGGCGCCGCCCATTTCCTCAAGCGTTACCTTTTCACCGATTACTTTCTCGGCCATTCGTGGAGAGCCCAAATACATTGAAGCATTGCCGTCGACCATAATATTAATGTCGCAAAAAGCCGGAATATAAGCACCTCCGGCTGCCGAGGGGCCAAACAATACACAAACTTGCGGAATCATCCCTGACAATTTCACTTCGTTATAGAAAATACGCCCAGCTCCGCGCCTATTCGGGAACATATCAATCTGATCGGTAATCCTGGCACCTGCAGAATCCACAAGATAGAACAACGGCACCTTCAAACGCTCCGCCGTTTCCTGGATGCGGATGATTTTTTCAACAGTCCGCGCTCCCCAGGATCCTGCTTTCACAGTCGAATCATTCGCCATTACGCAAACGGTTCTGCCGCCCACTTTTCCTAAAGCAGTCACGACACCGTCCGCCGGCAAATTCCCGGCTTCATAATTGGCAAATTGCCCATCCTCAACATTGTAGGACCCCTCATCAAACAGCATTGCCAGGCGATCACGGACAAACAATTTATTCTGCTGTTTCAATTTCTCGTGATATTTCTCCGCGCCTCCCGCATGGACCTTCTCCGTCGCTTCCTGAAGTTGTTTCTCCAAATCAGTTCCCATGAATTGGCCTCCTTCTTTTTGTCGCACTGACGCCGAAATCACTCTTTGCTCGACAAGAATTCGAATACCGTTCCGACGCTATAAATATCCAGACTGAGCGCTCGCTCAGAACCAGAACAACATATTTCTTTTCAAAGGGATCCTTTATTTCAAGACAACAAGAACATCGCCTTCATTGACGAAATCTCCGTCGTTCACTTTAACTTCCTCAACTTCCCCTTCTCCTTCACTTTCAATCGGAATCTCCATCTTCATCGACTCCAACATCACAAGCTCCTGTCCCTCCGAAACATTGTCCCCTGATGCTACGAGCACGTTCAATACCGTGCCGGCCATTGATGCCTTAATTTCCTTCATTTTCTTCACCTCTGCAGAAATTTTGTAGTATATTGACCTGCGATAAAATTCTCGTCCCGTAATATTTTCATAAATAACGGGGCGTTGTTCTTGATGCCTGATAGTCTTAATCCATCGAAAAACTGTTTCGCCTTCCGAATGGTCTCCATACGTTCGGAACCGCTTACAATTACTTTCGCAACCATCGGATCATAATACGGAGTGACTGCCGTTCCGCTTTTCACACCTGTATCGACCCGAACTCCGCCGAAATCATGATATGCAAACTCATCAATCGTTCCCGGCGAAGGCAGGAATTTCTCGGGATCCTCGGCATACAGGCGAAACTCCATTGCATGTCCGCTTCTCTTAATCTCATCCTGAGCGAGCGGCAATTCATTTCCATCAGCGACCCTGATTTGCCATTCCACAAGATCAAGATCAGTGATCATTTCCGTAACCGGATGTTCCACTTGCAGCCTCGTATTCATTTCCAGAAAATAATAATTCTCTTCTTCGTCCACAATGAACTCAATGGTGCCCGCGTTCTCATAACCAACATGCTTTACTGCCCGGACAGCAGCATCATACATTTTGCTCTTGCCTTCTTCTGACAAAAACGGAGAAGGCGATTCCTCAATGACCTTCTGATTGCGCCGCTGGACCGAGCAATCCCGTTCAAACAAATGCACTGCATTGCCCTGGGTATCACCGAAAACCTGTACTTCAATATGCCGGCCGTTTTCAACCAACTTTTCGAGAAACATGTCAGCGCTGCCAAAATAGGTCTTTGCACGCTTCTGATTAGATGCGAAAGCCTTTCGAAGTTCATCTTCCGAGGAACAGCGCTGCATCCCGATTCCGCCGCCTCCGGCACTCGCTTTAAGCATCACAGGATAACCAATTTCTGACGCAATGGCAACAGCATCCTCAACATCATGAATCGCACCTTCACTGCCGGGTACAACCGGAACACCTGCTGCTTGCATCGTTTGCCGAGCTCGGACTTTATCTCCCATGATTTCTACAACATTCGCATTTGGCCCAATAAATATCAATCCTTCTTCATTAACACGGCGGACAAATCCGGCATTTTCCGAAAGAAACCCATACCCTGGATGAATCGCATCAACCTGCTCCCTTTTCGCGATCTCCAGAATCTTCTCCTGATTCAAATAGGATTTTGCTGCTGGCGGCTCTCCAATTGAATATGAAACCGTTGCTTCATTCACATAAGGCAGGTCCTTGTCGGCATCAGAATAAACAACAACAGACTCCAAACCTAGTTTATCACAAGTTTGCAATATTCGCCGCGCAATTTCCCCCCGGTTGGCAATTAATACTTTCTTCAATTTCATCCCCTCCGTTCCGGATATCATTTTCCAGATATCCATACGATTGTTTCGACATTGTTTTGAAAATCTCCTCTTTGCATTGGGAAAATCCTGCTCAAATATATTATAATATAAGAAAAGATGTTTTTGAGGGGGAAATTACAAAATGGATCAACCTATTATTCAAAGATTGCTTATTAATTATAAAACATTGGAGGAATTCAAGAAATTTCGTGAGTATGGCATTCAGGAACTTTCCATGTTTGAGGACTTCCAGGCAAATATGATCGAAAATAACAGCGAATCACCTTTTTACGGTATATACTACGGTGACAAACTTGTCGCCAGAATGAGCTTGTACCGTATCAGCGCCAAATTCGACCGTTACTTCGATCCACCGCAGGATTATCTGGAATTATGGAAACTGGAAGTGTTGCCTGACCATCGCGGGAAGAATTACGGCAGTGCTCTTGTAAACTTCGCTAAAAAATTTGAACTTCCGATCAAGACAAACGGAAGAACTGGCTCCGACGATTTCTGGAAGCGCCAGGGGTTTGAAGCTGTCACCTATAATCCGGAGAGAGATCGAGGAGAGAACCCATATGTTTGGTATCCAAAAGGGGTATCCGAACAATCTGTTTAGAAAAAACATTTTTATGTTCAAAAAAGGCCGAATAAAGCCATCGATAGAAAAAACATGGAAGAATAACGAAACCGATCCCCGCCAAATTTGTCTTTGACGGGGATCGCTTCATTCATTTATTTCCTGTATCCTGCCATGGTCGGCAGAATCAGCTTCGCCGTTTCCACCATGGAGAACAGCTCTCTTTCTCGCCCGATCCATAATATCGATTAACGCCCTGTAATCTTCCTGAATCGAGCGATTCTCCTTCTTTACATCTGCTACTACCTGTTCTAACCGAGCCTTTTCTTCCTCTAACCTGCTAACCTGCGTCTTAAGGGTTTCATTTTCTTTAACGAAGTTCTCATGACTATCCGCCGTAGAACGGAGTTTCTCCAAATAAGCAATCACATCATCCAGTGAGATGCTTTCTGCTTGAACGGTCTCACCATTGCCAGGTGAAGATGTCGAGGAAGGTTGCTTCAACTGTTTTCGCTGCTTTTTCGCTAATGTGATGGCAGACTGATATTTTTTGCGGACAAGCGAATTCCAGCGGAATCCACAAGCGGCTGATGTTCGGGATAAACGTTCACCAACTTCCTCAAAGGCGGCAAGCTGCGTACTCCCTTCCCTAATGTGGCGCAACACCACTTCCGCAAGCACAAGATCTTCTTCCTTGTTCCATGCATCTTGGCGCGAGGCGGTCATAATCATCCCTCCTTTTCTGGACATCAGTTATCAATGGCCTAAGGCTTTTTCCAATCTCTTGATTAGCCTTCACTCGATTCTCTGGCCCCTGAATCCTGATTTCCGTTATCCATGTATCCTCCCTAAACCTTATGCAATTACTAGAAAAGATAGACTGTACTTGAGAAGGATTTAACTTGTACAGAACAAATTTTTTTCCAAAAAATAAACCCATCCCTTGCAGCCAACAAAGGATAGGCCCAAAAACATTATGAATTTCATTCTAAATGAATCCCATATATCGAAAATCAGAACTTATTAACAAGCCTTCGAATCCGAGAGCATAAAAAAAACAGGGCGCTTCATAAAAGAAGTCCCTGTTCGGTGCTTACTTTTCTACGACATTTTTGCCATTATACGATCCGCATTCCGGGCAAACACGGTGTGAAAGTTTATACTCTCCACAATTATCGCATTCCACCATACCCGGCACACGCAATTTATAATGAGTACGGCGCTTTTTCTTTCGCGTCGTCGATGTTCTTCTCTTTGGTACAGCCACGACGGACACCTCCCCTATTCGTTCTTGTCATCCAAAAGTTCTTCTAACTTTTTCAACCTCGGATCAATTCGGTTTTTCTGTTGCTTTTCAGAGACTACTTCCCAACCTTCTCCGGAAGGGAGAGGCTCTTCATCTTCGCCGACGACCCGGATTGGCTTCTCCACCAAAATCGCTTCTTTCACAAACGGCAACAAGTCAATGGTTTCATTTTGGATGTCATGGATTTCCTCTTCCTCGCTCTCCTCTTCTACAGAAGAATCAAGTCGAAACACCTCGACAGTATGCAGATGAAAAGAATAATCAACATCCTCCAACGTTTTGGAGCTGGGTAAAACCATTTCGCCGGATATCTCCAGCAGAAAGGAAATCTTGCTTTCCTCGAACATGGCCTTTCCGGCAACTTGTACCGGTGAAATCCCGCGAATTTCCGGATCTCGTTCCTTCAAATCGGAAACGTCCACGGTTTCGTCAAACGACAACCCCGTCTCTTTCAATTGCTTCAACTGATGCAATGACCATTTCAACGTTTCAACCCTCACTTAGGCCAAGACCCTAACGCTACAGTATCCCATTACTTGATACTGTACCTTCACTCAAAACAACAAGTGTTATTATAGACTTCCCGATTCCAATTGTCAAATTCAATGCCGTCACCGCTTTACATCAATTTGAAAACATTCTATGATGAAAGAAAGCGTTCCCGCCAAGACCGTTCGGGGGCTCTGAATCTCGCTTCCAGTAAGAAAAAGGAGACCCGGTGATGAAATCAGTCGGCTTAATTGTTGAGTACAATCCATTCCACAACGGACACTATTATCACATGCAAGAATCCATTAAGCAAACCGGGGCAGATCTGGCTATTGCCGTGATGAGCGGGTATTTTCTGCAACGAGGAGAACCCGCGATGGTCTCCAAATGGCTTCGAACCAAAATGGCACTTGAAGGAGGAGCCGATATTGTCATTGAGCTCCCCTATGCCTTTTCCACAGGAAAGGCCGAAATATTCGCAAACGGAGCCATCTCCCTGTTGACAGCACTCCAAACGGACGAAATTTGCTTTGGGAGTGAAGCAGGCAGCATTGAGCCATTTGAACATACCATTGATTTCCTGGCTCAGCACCGTGAGTCATACGAAGAGAAACTGAGAACCTTTATGGCTGAAGGATACAGTTTCCCAAAAGCAGCCTCTCTCGCCTTTCAAGGGCTTGACAGGAACGGGAAAACCATTGATTTGTCAAAACCGAATAACATTCTCGGGTTCCACTATGTTAAAGCCATCCTCAATCAGGAAAGCTCTGTGAAAGCTAGTACAATCCCGAGAACAGGAGCCAATTTCCACGATCCGGATCTGGGGGAACAGAAAATCGCAAGCGCGACAGGGATTCGCAACGCTATCCTTGCTGGCAATGAGCCGTTGAAAGCCATTCGCCGCGTGGTTCCGGACATTACATACAACCTATTACAAGAGGCACAGGAGGCATTTGGAACTTTTCACAGTTGGGAAAAGCTGTATCCTTACCTGAAATACAGATTGCTTACTTCCAATCCGCAAGAGTTGGCACAGATCTATGAAATGGAAGAAGGTTTGGAATACCGACTGCTCAAGCAAATCAAACAGGCAGACTCTTTCACCTCTTTTATGAAACAAGTCAAAACGAAACGCTACACATGGACACGCCTCCAACGATTGTGTGTCCATGTACTAACCAATACAACGAAAAAAGAAATGGCGCCTCTCCTTGAAATACCGAAAGCAAGTTACATTCGCCTTCTCGGTATGTCGGAGAAAGGACAAACTTATCTAAACCGTATCAAGAAAAATCTTGAATTACCGCTTGTCTCGACCCTTTCCCAACATGTAGACCCGCTTCTTGACCTGGATAAGCGGGCAGCAGACTGCTATGCACTCGGGTTCCCGGAAGCGGTCCGCACCGGGAAACTACAAGAGGAGTACTCGACACCCCCCATCCGTAAACTGTAAGCTGAAGGCCGGAGACCAGAATGAGAACAATACTGAACGAAGGGTGCTACTCAACTCCTCGATCCTCTCCCATCCGGCCTCCGGCCTTTAATTAGGCAGCTTGCTCCTTCTCTTCGTTACTGCCTTCTTTCGGCTCCAGTTTCCTTAAATAATCCAGGGCATCTCCGAAAGTCTTCACTGGAACAATATCCATGTCAGTCCCAATATCCTTGGCCGCTTCAACCGCGTGCTCATAGTTATGCGCTCTGACCGGTGCAAAGAAAACCTCGACGTTTTCTTTGTCTGCCGCTACCACCTTTTCCTTGATGCCCCCTATCGGGCCGACTACCCCAGTGACCTTGCCAGTCTTGGGATCCCTTTTAATATTCATCGTACCTGTTCCGGCGATTTTATAACCTTTCGTCCAGTTCTCATCCGTCAGCCGATTATAAATCCCCAGGGTAAACATCAATCCGGCTGAAGGCCCGCCGATTTGAGCAGTGTCAAACTTAACAGGCGGCTTGACCTTCAGTTCCACACTGGCAGTTTGGACAATGCCAATCCCATATTTATTCGAATTTCCGCCCTTTTCTATGAAACGCTTCGGAAAACGTCCAATCGGAATGGTAACCTTTAATTTCTCCTCGTCCCGCTTCACCGTTAAATGCACTGAATCACCTTTGCCTTTTCCCTTCGTTACCTGAAGCAGGTCTTTCGGTACTTTCACCTCTTGCCCTTCTGCCTTAATGATTAAATCTCCAAGCTGCAGTTTTTTCTCAGCAGGCATCCCGTCGATCAATCGGACAACGAGCAAGCCTTTATGGTTGATCTTAGGGTTCTTACCGGCTTTCTTATAGGCCACATATGTCGCCGCATATTGAGCAGTATCCATCAGATGAAGCTGGTAGACACGATATTCCTGCGGTGATTCCCCTTTTTCGAGAAATTGATCCAGCGGATAAATCTTATGGTATTTCCTAAACTTGGCCAATACGTATTGATAAATATTCGGCTTTGAAACCAATCTTACTGTCATAAACATGAATTGCCCGTTTTTGTATTCATGAGCGCCTTTGATCTCAATAGCGGGATCCAGAGGGTGAGCATCTCCTGGCTTCATTACCTCATAAGGCAGTCTGTAAAAAAGGGAAATCACAATGAGCGCAAGTAGAATGACGATGCCTATGTAACCATATTTATTTTTTCTCGGTGCCATGATTTACTCCTTCCAATTTTCAATTGCGGCCTGAATGGCGGAAAGATGTTTTTTTGTTTCTTCCTCACCCATTTTAATCATTTTTTCTACATCCGTAAATGTCCTTGAATTGAACGGTGCAAGAGGGGGTTTAATCATAATGTCTGCCGTTGATTCGTGAAGCCTGACCATTTCTTCCTGCATGATGTCAATACTTTGCATAATCACATCGAAAATCGAATGAATTTCCGCCGAACCTTTCCCCGATGAAACATCAACGGCAATGACGATATCGGCCCCCATATCCTTGGCTATCGAAACTGGCACACGATCAATCACCCCACCATCAACAAGCAATCGTCCGTCTACCTTCGCAGGTACCAGAATACCCGGAATTGAGATACTTGCGCGAACAGCTTCGGCTGCGGAACCTTCCGTGAAAACAACCCTTTCCCCGGCAATGAGGTCTGTAGCGACGATGGCAGTAGGGGGAGACAATTCTTCGATATTTTTCCCAAAAGTAATAACGCCTAACAGTTCTCTAACTTTCTCTCCCGCGACAAAGCCCATTTTTGGCACTATAAAATCTAAATAATACTTACGCTTAAAGGTCGTAGCCATTTTGTGCAAACTTTCGACACTATGGCCTGCCCCGTACAAGGCTGCGGCTAGAGCTCCCATACTGCTGCCGGCTATACAATCTATACCAATACCGGCCTCTTCCAAAACCTTGATCACACCGACGTGAGCAAACCCTTTCGCGCCGCCCGACCCTAGTGCCAGCCCTATCTTCGGTTTCTTCAACATTCTCCCTTCCTTCTTCAATTTCACAGGCCGTATTTCACCCTATGGTGCGAGCACACGACCCATACATTTATTCTTTTATTTTCCCTTATTGGCCCAAGCGAAAACCAGCCCCGGAAAAATCTGTATACAAGGTTCAGAAATTCAGCTCCTTATTGGAAAATCCAATACCGGAAAACTTCCTTCACATAAACAAACAGCTCGGCCATATAGATAAATCAGGGGCCGGAAATCGACTTTCGGCATTTGGATTGGAGGCAAACGTCGTGTGGACCTGGACATCAAAAATCAAAACCTTATTATTCACATCAGGAGCGTTGATTATCGCCGCTTCTATCATGATTTTCCCCGAAGCCGCATCCGAGTCATCCGTAAGTGGAATGAAGACCTGGTGGAATGTTGTTTTCCCCTCTTTGTTGCCTTTTTTCATTGTGTCGGAATTACTGATCGGTTTCGGGGTTGTCAAAATACTCGGAGCCATTTTCGAGCCCTTTATGCGGCCGTTATTCCGGGTTCCCGGTGTGGGCGGCTTCGTATGGGCAATGGGACTGGCTTCGGGCTACCCCGCAGGAGCCAAACTGACTGCCAGGTTGCGCCAGGAAGATCAATTAACCAAGATTGAAGCAGAACGCCTTGCAGCCTTCACCAATTTCTCAAACCCGTTATTCATGTTTGCGGCCGTAGCGGTCGGATTCTTTCATTCGAAGGAACTTGGTCTTCTTCTGGCGATTTGCCACTACTTAGGGAACTTTACCGTCGGACTGGTTATGAGATTCTACGGGCATGAGAAAAACCAGCATTACCGGGAAAATAGACAAAGACACCGTGTTTCCATACGGAAAGCTTTCCATGTCTTGCATCGTGAACGCATGAGGGACGACCGTCCCCTCGGCAGATTACTTGGTGATGCTGTCCACTCTTCTATTTCAACTTTGCTGATGATCGGCGGCTTTATTATCTTGTTCTCTGTCATTAACAGAGTCCTTTCTATCCTGCATGTGACGGACGCCGCATCCGCAATCCTGGCCGTTATCCTGGAACAGATTCATATTCCTCCGCAACTGAGCCACGCCATCGTGACCGGCTTCTTCGAAATTACACTTGGCAGCCAGGCAGCAAGCCAGGCAGATGCCTTACTGGTTTTCAAAGTGGTGGTTACCAGCTTTATTCTGGCTTTCAGCGGTTTTTCCGTTCAGGCTCAGGTGGCGAGTATTTTGGCAGACACAGATATTAACTTTAAACCGTATTTTCTGGCCAGATTTCTACACGGCATTTTCTCAGCGGGGTTCACACTGTTACTCTGGAAGCCGTTGTACTTGGATCGGCTTCCCAATTCCAAACAGGGATCCGTGAAGGTGTTTGACCCGGACTTTTCCCCTGTCTGGGGGCAGTGGTTATGGGATTTCCTGATGCAATACGGATCCGTTATTACCTTTGCAGCATTGCTTGTTTACATTGCTGTAACCATCAGATCTATGAAAAACAAGTTCCCCGCTTAAGAACGGGGAACCGCAAACTTCGCTCGTAATGCCTCTTCCACCGGTTCCGGGACAAGATTCGATACCGGGGCCTGATATTTCGCAATTTCTTTGACAATGCTGGAACTTAAGAAGGAATACTGATTATTCGTCATCATGAAAAACGTATCGATTTCCTCATCCAAATTTTTATTAATCGACGTACTCTGCATTTCATATTCGAAATCGGATACCGCCCGCAATCCGCGCAGGATAACCCCCGCTTTTTTCGATTTGGCATACTCGACCAACAATCCGCTGAATGAGTCAACTTCGACGTTATCCAGGTCAGAAATGGCCTTCCTCAGCAACTCTACCCGTTCCTCAAGTGTAAACAGCGGATCCTTGTTACGGTTATTCAATACAGCGACATAAACACGTTCAAATACTTTGGCTCCTCTTTTGATAATATCGAGGTGACCGTTGGTCACGGGATCGAAACTCCCCGGACAGACTGCGATCCTTTCCATACCATTTCCTCCCTGCGGATTTGCGCTTTAAAGAACTGTAAAAGTATGTTGTTCTCTCTTCTAGCTTTTCATTCTTCATTTCCTGAATAAACGGAAATGACCGTCTTATTGCCATAGATCTCTCTGCTGTCAAGAACTAGCTTTCCATATGTATTTTCAAGCTTTACACTCTCATGATGTTCAACGACGATAAATCCGCCCGTTTCCAACATTTCTGATTGATCAATCTTGTCTAGATCAAATGCTAATTTCTGATGAAAATACGGTGGATCCAGAAAGATGAGCTTAAACTGCAGGCCGCGTTTCTGAATGACCTTCAGTGCACGATGAGCATCGTTACGGTAAACTTCCGCCTTCCCGCTAAAACCGCAGTGTCGCAAATTTTCTTTGACAGTTGCTATCGCTTTCGGATCCCGGTCGACAAAGATCATTTCATCTAATCCTCGGCTAATCGCCTCAATCCCGAGTGCTCCACTTCCACTATAAAGATCAAGCCCCTGGCCACCTTCGAAAAAAGGGCCGATCTTATTAAACAAAGCCTCTTTCACCTTATCGGTTGTCGGTCTCGTTGATCGACCTGGAACCGGCTTCAATGGCCGACCTTTATCAACTCCGGCAATCACCCTCATGCTGCCCCACCTTTGATCATGACTTTTCCACAATATATACTACCACAAATCGACATAGCGAAAAAATGAAACCGATTTTTTGAAAAAAGATACGTATAGTTCCTTCTTTTCCCGCCCATAATAGAAAATAACAGCATGATCAACAGATCATGTTGTTGCCAACCGCGGAGAAGGCTTACGTTTCCCCATAAGTTCTTCCTCCGGTTTCTCCTCTCCCATTGCCTTAGCGCAACTTTATCGTTGCTTGCATAAAGGCAACCCACAGGCAGGTTTCCTGTGGGATTTTTTTTGCAAAAAAAACAGCTTCCTGACAGAAGCTTAAAGTTTCACTTTATAATCATATTCCTTCGCCTTGTCCCATTTCGCTTCCTCGAATTCCGTTTTCAAAAAGGGACGCTGTGATTTCTGTACCCGTTTGACGTAAGGAAGCGACAATAATCGTTTTGTAGTGGACTCACATACATCAGCGTTGCAATATAACACGGCATA
The DNA here is from genome assembly GCA_036381575.1 of Caryophanales bacterium. Classification (GTDB taxonomy): domain Bacteria; phylum Bacillota; class Bacilli; order Bacillales; family DASSOY01; genus DASSOY01. The sequence continues at coordinate 739 of DASVCO010000210.1, read as the reverse complement.
TTTCATCTTCTTCGACACATAATGGACATTGCCGAACTTTTTCAGTGAACGTACTTGTTTCAGGGAGTGCATCCATATGATCAATCCGATTCGTTCATTCATTATCCCCATGACCCCTTTTATCAATCTACGCTTAGTGTAACACCCGTTCGCCGCCTCATGCAATTTCATCTCAGCAAAGAAAGAAGATCCGCAGCGGATCTTCTTTCTTGTCCCTAACGACAATTACACTTTCCACCGGCCCCGCATCCACCGCCGCAACGCAAATTATCGAAAAACGGGTTGCCGGTCGGCACTTTGATTTGCGGCGACACGGCATAAGCGATAATTTGCGAAAGCTCATTCAACAATGCTTCCAGGTCTTCCTCGGCTTTCTTAAAGGCAGCTATGGTTTCATTCATATCCAGTTCGCGCTTAACCTCTCGAACTTCACCGGTCACTTCGTCAAATTGAGGATGGTATTTGCCGAACCGTTGGACTTCCTCATATTTCTCTTTCATTTCTCCAAAGCGCCGAATAAGAGATTGCGCTTCCTGATCATGCTGTAATTTATGTTTACACATCCGATAATGCTCGGCCGTATCCGAACCAATGACCATCTTCGCAAGATCGTCTGCTTCATCCAATACTGTTGCACCTTCCATGGTGGCGATCATCTCAACACCTCCACATACCATTTTATCACTTTTTCGTCAAAAAATCTTCCAATTCTTCTTTTACAGTATTCTTTTGAATACCC
>DASVCO010000209.1:0-2292 GCA_036381575.1 Caryophanales bacterium | reverse complement strand
AATGTTTGACCAAGCTCCTTCGTTTCCAGCATGGGGCCATCCTCATAGGTTTCCAACTTCAGATCGATCATTTCCCCTTCGTGGGTTTGAACTTCCACCTCCGCCTCATCAGTGGTGACTTCAAGTTCAGTGATATCGCTGGCGTCAATACTGTCCGTCTCGGTCCTCCGCTCCCCGCCAAATGCGCCTTCAAAGTCGTCCATAAAGCGTTTCATTTTGTTGAAAAAAGGTTCTTTGCCCATCATTTTCGCCCTCTCCGTTTATTTTATGAAAAAGCAGCCCTGTCAATTAATAAGCCGAATTGTTTAAAACCAGTTTACCGAAGAAGAGATCGCTGTGAAACCCGCTGAAGATTGAACCACTCTCCGTCCGGAGGCTGAATTTCCCTGGATGGGGGCTTTGCAAGAGTGCGGATTGCACCCAGGCCGGACTTAATTGAGCTAAAACCAAAATAATTGAGCCGAAAAGAACATTAATTGAGCCAAACTTGAAATAATTCAGCTAAAATCGGCATAATTGTGCCAAAGCCAAAATAATTGCACCAAACCCGGAACCGCCGGTCCAAATATGGTATCCTTTTCATTGGAAATGAATTTTAGGGAGGTACATAAAATGAATAAAGATTTTCTTACAGAATTGTTGGCGACGCCGTCCCCGTCGGGCCAGGAAATGAACATCCAGAAAAAATGGATGAAATACGTGGAAGGCTTTGCCGATAAAATCAAGACCGACGGTTCGGGTAATGCCATCGGTGTTGTGAATCCTGATGCAAAATTCAAGGTGTTGCTCGCCGGCCATTGCGATGAAATCGGGTTTATCATTAGCCGGATTGACGAAAACGGATTTTTGCGTTTTACAAAGGTCGGAGGTGCCGGACACAAACCGGCTATCGGCATGAAAATAGACATTCTCGGGTACGGCGGCCGGATTACAGGCGTGGTCGGCGTAAATGCTGAGCACCATGGCGGAATCAAGGATGAGTTCGGGTTTGAAGACCTGTACATCGATTGCGGTGCAAAGTCAAAAGAAGAGATCGCAAAATACGTCCAGGTTGGAGATCAAGCTGTTTATAAGCGGGAGCTTGAGACTTTGCTCAATGACCGCATCAGCGGGCGCGGCCTCGACAACCGGACCGGAGCCTTTATCGTAGCGGAAGTTTTGAAAAACGTAGCGGCCGAAAGCCCGAACGTTGGCGTTTACGCGGCCAGTACGGTGAATGAAGAGACGAACATGGGCGGTGCTTACTTCGCCGCAGCAGGAATCCGGCCCGACCTTGCAATCGCCTGCGATGTAACGTTCGCTACCGACTATCCGGGTATCGACCGCAATAAACACGGCGAGGTTGACCTTGAAAAAGGACCCGTTTTGGCGAAAGGCGCACCGATCAACATTAAAGCGAACCGTTGGTTGGAACAAGCAGCTGAACGCCGTGGGATCAACTTGCAGTATGAATTGGCGCCGCGAATGACCGGAACCGATGCGGACCGGATGAGGCTCACCGGCAAAGGAGTCCCGGTAGCACTCGTTTCCCTGCCGCTCCGCTACATGCATGCCCCTGTGGAAACCGTTAGCTGGAAAGACATCGAAGAAGAAATCACTCTGTTGACGGACATGATCCTGAACCTGAAGGGTAATGAAAAAGTCGGACCATTGGATTAACAAAGAATGTCGGAGGCTGATTTTAATACAGCTTCCGGCATTTATTTGTTGGCAATTATATTTTTAATGTTGATTTCTTGTTGGGTTTGTTGACTTATTTGTTGGGATTAGGTATAGTAAAATTAGGAGGTGAAATGAAATGACCCAGCGTTATCATGATGACCATTTGCTTTGGGATGCGGCTTCGGCCTTAATTGATGCCAATTGCCCGGATCTCGTTTCCCCCATTTTACGAAAGGCGATTGAGGGTTCACTTTCAGCTGTTGGCCAATCACTGGATTTCCTGAACAACGTAACAATCAAGATCCCCTCGGAAGAACAGATTCGTTCCCTGAAGGCCTTTGATTCAGCTATTCAGCAGGCTGTAAAAAACGGAAACTTCGACGAAGCTGGAGATCGATATGGCCAATATCTTGAGGCCCTACAGGATATCATTGAAGAAGGCCCGGAATTGAAAAAGAAGTTCTACGGAAAGTTGCTGGAAGCTTCGTACGAGTCAAACAACGCAAGCGGACTTGTTAACGAAAAGGCAGCAACCTACACAACTGCCGCGAGGACGACCTATACAACGTCGGAAGCGGCTGAAATCATCAATGTTTCGGATCAAACAATCCGACGCATGTGCGAAAAGGG
>DASVCO010000208.1:0-10420 GCA_036381575.1 Caryophanales bacterium | reverse complement strand
AAGCCGCTTACCTGGCAGGAATGCCGAAGAACCCTTATACTTATACACCTTTCTTAAATGAGGGCGGGGTCAAGGACGATATTTCGAAAGGACTCGACCGCATGCACGAAGTGTTGAGACGGATGTTGAACGCCAGCTTTATTACAAAGGAACAATACGAAAAGGCGATGGCCTACAACGTTCCGAAACACTTCAGAAAACCGAAAAAATCGACATATGAAAAATACCCTTATTTGACAACGGAAGTTCGGGTTCGTGTGAAAGAAATCCTTGCCAAACAAATCGCCGAGAAAGAAGGCTATGACGGGGAAAAGCTCGCGAAGAACGCTCATCTGTATCATGATATTTATCTATACGAAAATAAACACAATACCAATAACGTGCCATATGACAATATCGGCACCAGCAACCCGAACCTTAAGAAAAATGCCGATCAACTTGAAAAGGCTTGGAAACAGTTTAGGCAATATAAGAAGATTGCCAATCAAAAAATTGACAGCAACGGTTATAAGATCTACACCACCATTGACAAAAAAGTTTATGACGGGATGCAAAAGGCGGTCGATAAGTTCGAACGTTGGGGACCGGTTCAATATGTGAAAGATTCGAAAACCGGAGAATACATCAAGAACCCGGAAACCGGTAAAAAGAAAGAATACTGGCAGCAGGTAGGGGCCATATTGATTCAAAACGACACCGGCAAGATCATAAGTTTCGTTCCCGGCCGCGATCATGATAAATTAGAGGTCAATTTGGCAACACAGACTTACCGTCAAAATGGTTCATCCATGAAGCCAATACTCGTGTATGCTCCGGCAATGGAAATGGGGATTTTGCAACCAGGATCAATTGTAGCCGATTTGCCGATTACGTTCCATTTGAAAAGCGGAAATTATACACCGCATAACTATGCCTATAATTTACACGGTCTGGAAACAATGCGGACTGCTCTATACCGATCCCACAATATCCCGGCAATCAAAACATATTACCGGGAACAGCATCATATGGAGGACCCGAGAACATTCCTTAAGAAAATGGGTATTTCCTCTATTGTGGGTGCGGATCACCTGACGGCGGCCATCGGCGGTTTAGGTAAAGGGGTATCCGTCGAAGAAAACACGAACGCCTATACGACACTTGCTAACGGCGGGAAATTTCTAGACGCCTACATGATCAAGAAAATTGTCGGCCCTGACGGCAAAGTCATTTATAAGCATCACACTGATCCCGTTCGCGTGTTCTCCCCACAGACGTCCTATCTGATGCTGGATGTCATGCGTGATGTATTTGGCCCAGCCGGAACCGGTGACAGAATACCGGGCTATCTTGACTTTCATACCGATTGGGCTGGAAAGACAGGAACCACCTCAGACTTGTATGACGAGTGGTTTGTCGCTACCAACCCTAATGTCACACTAGGAGTCTGGACCGGTTACAAGTTGCATATTACATTGGAGAACGACGGAAATTATCCCGATTACAATGACCGGACCCAATTGTTGTGGGCGGCATTTGCCAATGCTGCTTACAAAGTACGGCCCGAATTAATGGATCCGAAAGAAAGATTCCATATGCCGACAGGAATTGTCCGAAGGACGGTTTGTAAGGTTACGGGCATGTTGCCGTCCGATTTATGCCGTCAGGCAGGTCTGACAGTCAGCGATCTCTTCAATGAGAAATATGCACCGAATCAGGTCGGGCATGCACTGGGAAGAGGCTACTACGTCACTATTAATGGGGAAAAATATATTGCCGGCCCCAATACACCGAAGGCATTCAGGCAAAAGGGCCTTTTGATTAATGAAGATTTTATCGAAGATCACTATTTGGGGGTCAGCATGGAGGAACTCCTTCGCTATACAGACTATTATAATTCGGACGCCTGGGATAGGCTTATGCCCGCCAAAGAACTGCCGGACGTCGGCATACCGGCCCCTGTCAGCGGCGTTCGAATCAGCGGAGGACTATTGCACTGGAACGCTCAATCAAAAAATACCGTGGGCTACCGGATTTATCAAAAACGAAAAGGAACAGGCGCCTTTATCAAAGTCGGAACAGTTGAAGAAGGAGAAAGTCTGGTCTATCCGGTGAAAAAGAACGGCGCATATGCTTATTACGTAACAGCTGTTAACTTGATCGGCCAGGAATCCGGCAGGTCCAAAGTCGTGAAAGCCGGAGATTGGACCGAGCCCAAACCTGAACCGAAACCGAAAGATGACGGGACTGAAACTGGCGGTTCTGGTGGCGGAGATACTGATGGCACTGGTACCGACGACACTGGTACTGACGACACCGGTACTGACGACACCGGTACCGACGACACTGGTACCGACGACACTGGTACCGATGGCACTGGTACCGATGGCACTGGTACTGACGACACTGGTACTGACAACACTGGTACTGACAACACTGGTACCAACAACACTGGTACCAACAACACTGATGGCTCCGGGGACGGTGGTTCCGACGGTAACACAAATGGCACGAAAGACGATGGCACCAACACTCGTGATAAAAAGTCTTAATGGAATACTAAAAGGATCGAGCAAACCAATGCTCGATCTTTTTTCTTATTCGAAATTAAAAACCGGATGCACCCGGCACCCGATTCTTCATCAATTATTCCTTTGTTGAATTGCGATGTTCAATTCGATGAGGCAGAACGACCGCATGGTCTTCCACTTCTTCATCACTCATATATTTGGTCAATAATCGCATGGCTACAGCTCCGATGTCATACATTGGCTGTACAACTGTTGTAAGTGTCGGGCGTACCATCAACGCCAGTCTTGTGTTGTTAAAGCTGATCACTTCCACATCTTCAGGCACCCGATATCCTTCATCCATGGCACCATGAATCACGCCAAGAGCCATTTCATCCGATCCGACAAAGATGGCGGATGGCTGATCATCCAATTTCATAAAGGTTTGTACCGCTTCGATCCCTGAATCATAAGAATAATCACCGATAGCGACATAGTGGTCATCGAATGAAAGATTGGCCTCGTCCAATGCCTGTCGATAGCCCTCGAACTTATAATGCCCGTTAATCGGATCTGACAGCGGCCCGGAAACCATCGCGATTTTCTTATGGCCTTTCTCGATGAAATGGCTGATCGCATCATATACAGCCTGTTTATAATCAATATTAACCGACGGGGTCTCTCCCTGCTCGTCCACCGTTGCGGCCAACACAACCGGGACAGGAGACTGTTTGAACTCTGTCACATGCTCATCGCTGATCCGGCCGCCCATAAAGACAATGCCGTCCACTTGCTTCTCCAGCAATGTATTGAAGAGATGCAATTCCTTTTCCTTATTCTGGTCGGAATCACATAATATAATATTATATTTGTACATTGTAGCAATATCTTCTATCCCACGAGCCAATTCAGAAAAAAAGATATTGGAAATATCGGGAATGATCACTCCGACAGTCGTGGTTTTTTTACTTGCCAGACCTCGTGCCACCGCATTCGGGCGATAGCCTAGCCGCTCGATCGCGTCGAGTACTTTTTTCCTTGTTGAAGGTTTCACATTCGGATTACCATTCACCACGCGGGAAACTGTCGCCATGGAGACGCCCGCTTCGCTTGCTACATCATAAATTGTCGCATTCAAGATTCATTCGACCTCCCAGCCGCTTCACGTACACTCATTTTACCCTTAACTATAATGAATTCGGAGGAAATTTTCAACACCATCCTATTTTATTCCCCTAACCATTTTTTTAAAAACATGAAAATAGCAGCTGCTTGTCAAAAAAAGAAAGCCGACAAGATCATCGGCTTCCCGAATTTATAATTAGAGGGGCTCTCTAAACAGTTTGAAGGGTGTACAATCCATGATCTCTTAACTCATGCACAAAAGAATTGAATTGCTCGAAATCCATTTGCTGGGCGGAATCAGACAAAGCCACCGATGGATCGGGATGAACTTCTGCAATGAGGCCGTCAGCCCCAATGGCCAGCCCCGCTTTCGCGGCCGGTAACAGTAAATCACGCCTTCCCATCGAATGGGTGACATCCACAATAACAGGCAAATGAGTCTCCTGTTTCAGAATCGGGACGGCTGAAATGTCCAGTGTGAATCGGGTAGCCTTCTCATACGTACGGATTCCGCGTTCACAAAGAATAATTTGCCCGTTGCCTTCGGACATGATATATTCAGCTGCATTAATAAATTCAGCAACTGTTGCGGCCAGACCCCGTTTCAGCAATACAGGCTTGTTGGTTGCCCCGACTTCCTTCAGCAAAGCAAAATTCTGCATGTTGCGGGCCCCGATTTGAATGACGTCAATATAGTCAACAGCTTTCTCCACATCTCTTGGGTCGACAATCTCACTGTCAACCGCCATATCGTATTCATCAGCAACCTGCTTCAGAATCTTCAAGCCTTCTTCGCCAAGGCCCTGAAAATCATACGGCGATGTCCGCGGTTTATATGCGCCTCCGCGCAAAACATTTACACCTTGCGCCTTGACTGCTTCAGCGGCCTTAGCTGTCTGTTCATAACTCTCGACTGCGCAAGGACCGGCAATCAACCGCTTCTTACCGTCGCCAAAGGTTTCACCCTTTACATCCACAACGGTGTTATCCGGTTGATTTTTCCGTGAAACGAGCAGCGCCTTCCGATGATCGTCTTGTTGCAACTCAAGTGCCGCCTTGAAAATTTCTTTAAATAAATGCTGCAGTGTCGACGTCTCAAACGGGCCCTCGTTTCTTTCAGCAAGATAGTCAAGCATTTTCCGTTCTCGGACAGGGTCATAACGGTTGATCCCCTGGGCCTTTTTCGCCTGGCCGATTTTCTTCACCAAATGGCCGCGCTCGTTGATCAAGTCAATCAACTTGTCATTTACCTCATCGACCTGTTTGCGAAGTTTCTCCAATTCCCCTTTCTCCACTGTGCTCCACCCTTTCCATTTCTAAAGTTTCAACTCACGGGCATCCCTACCCGGATTTTTATGAATTAGCATTTATTATATCGAAATTCAGATAAAATGTCACGGCATTTTATTTTATCACTTAAACGCTTTTATGTACTAAAGCGATCAGGGCTTAATGAAAAACCCCAAGAGGGATTCCCCTCCTGAGGCTGGTAGGATTAGTAATTGGTTGTATTGTTGTTTTCCGCTGCTTCTTTCACTTCGTTTTGGAAATCTGTTGCCTGCCTTTCGGCATCGTCCTTAATGACGGCCGAAGACGCTTTGGCCTCTTCCTTAATGTCATCTCTATCTCTCTTCATATTCTCTCGAAAATCCTTGACCTTGCCGGCAACCTGGTTTGATTGTTCCGAGACTGTTCGTGCCAAATTGGAGGACTTCTCTTTTGCGATGGAGGCGTATTCGTTGCCTTTTTCTCTCCAGGTTGAAGTCTGTTGATTCAGATCAGTTCTCAGCTCTTTACCGGACTTCGGCGCTAACATTAAGGCCGCAGCTGCTCCGACCATCCCGCCAATTAACGTTCCGATTAAAAAATCTTTGCTGTTGATGTTGTTCTGGTTTTCATTCTCGTTAGCCATCAAAATCCCTCCTAAAATGATTGAAATCTTATATTAAGACCCGATACCGCCATCAGTTTCGACGAATCGATGCTTATTCACTGTGAATTCTTTTATTCTTTTCTTTCCATCTTCCCCAAATGTCAATAGCCGCCTGGCTCCACTGAACAACCTGAGAAACTTGTCCTGCCTGGCGCTCCGTTTCGCGAGACACTTTGTCGGAAACTGTTCGCAGCGATCGATTCACGGACTGGATCGATTCTCCGACATCCTTTACAGAATCAAAAAACGTATTGAACGATTGGGTTTTCTTGCCGACCTCATCCGCTAAGTGGTTTGTTCTATGTAACAATTCGGCTGTTTCGCTGGTAATGCCATTTAACTGTTTCTCAAGGCCTTCCATTGTCGAGGCAACATGGTTTAACGTTCTCTCCGCCGATTTCAATGTACGGGAGACATAGTAAACAAGAACGGCAAACGCAACCGCGAGAACAGCAACACTAATATATACAATGATCACACCCGGCACCTCCTTAATTCTTTTATACCCTATCATTTATTCCAATAAACCGCTAATTGTATTCATTCCGGAAACTTGTCTGAGACGATGGAACAGCCTTATCATCCAAAAAACACCGGCGGATCAATGAATATGGGGCCGGGAAGGTATATTGTTCTGCTTTTCTCCCACAATTTCCCGCCTTTTCATCAAGGCCGCCGGTTCAGGTTCTAACCGATTTTCTCATAAGCTTTTTGGAACTTTTGAATATCGCCCGCTCCCATGAACAAAAGCACGCTGGAAGGATGCTCAGATAAATGGTTAACATCCTCTTCAGTGATTAAGCGGGACATAGGAATTTTCTCCTGCAAGTCCGCGATTGACAAGTTTCCTTTATTCTCACGCGCCGAACTGAATATGTCGCAAAGATATACGGTGTTTGCCTCTTGCAGACTACTTGCGAACTCATCCAGAAAAGTCTCCGTTCGGGAAAAAGTGTGTGGCTGGAAAACAGCTACGACTTCCTTATCAGGATATTTCTGTTTCGCCGCTTCAATCGTCGCTTTAATTTCTGCGGGATGGTGAGCATAATCATCAATAAGAACTTGGGTGCCGAACTGCTTCTCGGTGAAACGCCGCTGTACACCGGGAAACGAAGCCAATTGGGTTTTCAAGGTTTCAACCGGGATTTCCTCATGATAAGCCGCTGTAATAACGGAAAGAGCATTTAGCACGTTATGTTCACCATAACCCGGAATCGTGAAGGATTCATACCATAAACCCCGAATATACACATCAAAGGAAGTTCCCTCAGCGTTCGCTTTTACATTTCGAGCCTGCACCTCATTCTCATCGCCAAGTCCATAATAAGTAATTGGAACATCTGCTTCCAATTTCCGGAGCAGGGAATCTTCCCCGCATGCGATAATTCCGTGCCTCACTTGCTTGGCCATCTGCTGAAACGCTTGAAAAACATCGTCAATATCCCGAAAGTAATCCGGGTGGTCGAAATCAATATTCGTCATAATACAATAATCAGGTTCATAAGAAAGAAAATGGCGCCGATATTCACAGGCTTCAAATAAAAAATAACGGCTGTCTTTCTCCCCTTTTCCCGTACCATCACCTACCAGGTACGATGTAGATTGCACAGCCTTGAAGACATGAGCCAGCATTCCCGTTGTCCCGGTCTTCCCATGCGATCCGGAAACCGCTATGCTTGTGAAATTCTTCGCGAACGTTCCAAGGAAATGATGATAACGATATACCGGAACTCCTAATTCCCGGGCCTGTTGCAGTTCCTCATGATCGTCCGGATAAGCATTGCTGGCAATAACCGTCTGGTCTTCTGTGATGTTGGCCGCACTGAACGGAAACATTGGAATGCCCTTATCCTCAAGGGCTTTCTGAGTGAAAAACCGCTTTTCAACATCCGACCCTTGGACGGGTAATTGCATATCATGAAGAATTTGGGCAAGCGGGCTCATTCCTGAACCTTTAATGCCGACAAAATGATAAGTCATCTTTGAACCTCCAAAAAAAACCTTCTGCTGTCTCTGCGCTGATGTATGGCACCTGTTCCATAAATAAAATCATGATCCGAAAGCCTAAAAATGAGAAAAACAACTCCCAGGGAGATCCCTTTTCTCACCTCTAACCTTTCAATTCTAACTCTCAGTATAGTATATGCCCAGATTTTGTTTTTTGCTCATTTTTCTGTTATCCAGTATATCAAAAACGCGATCATTTCACCACAACAGCCTGCTGCCGAATGTAAATCTCCCATTGAAAAAGGTCGTTACAAACAACGCTTTTCTGCCCGTTGGAATCGTGGTTTTCAAAATCAAAAAACTGATAACCACGTTACCAGTTTTGAAAGAAGCGGACAGGCCCGGAGATTTACCAATCCTTATTGACCTGAACCGCTATCCGGTTTTCGAACGCCTTACACTTTTTCAAGCCGCGGGTTTGGGCGATAGCGACGCCCGGCCTTCGCCTCCGGCTCCCCGTCCAACAATACATTATCACCTGTAAAACCGATGTTAATCTCCAAAAGACTCCGGCCGATCCCGTACATATCAACCGGTACATTCATCTCCTCGAAACGCTTGATTTTCTCGACGTTGAACCCGCCACTGGCAACAATCTTGACATGATGAAATCCTTCACTGTCAAGTTCCCGCCGTAACTCGAATATCAATTCGGGGTTAACTCCCCGAGGATCAAAGCTGCCGAGCACTTCAGGATTTCTCCAGAAATATTGATCCACCATCGTTTTCGATGTATCGACACGAACCCCTTTCAATTTGTCGCCGAATTCATGCGCCAGTTTCAGAGAATCGGTAATGACATCATTGTTGTAGTCCACAAGGGCAACCAATTCATCCTCAGGAAACTGTTCATGATAAGCCTTCGTGGCCGCAACAAGATCTCCTCCGAACAACTGAATCAGGGCATGCGGCATCGTCCCGATCCCTTCTTTCCCCCACCATTCATTCATCGCATGCGTAGCCTGGGCAGTGGAGCCGCCAATAAATGCTGCATAACCATCACCCGCCTGCTGAGTGAAGTGATCATCACGATCTCCCATGAAGATTACCGGCTTCTGCACACCTGAACCTTTTGCCGCATTCACAACGTTGTATACATTGGTCGCAACAGAAGTTCGCCGCCCGAGAACGCCATCGATCAACCCCTCGAGGAACCCGAAATTTTGATAAGGTCCTTTAATGGTCAGCACCGATTCATAGGGGGAAATCTTGTCGCCGTCTTTCAAAGCATAAATCTCCAATGAATCCACGTCGGTTGCAAAAGTCCTTATTAGAGCGATGGCTTCATCGCTTCCGCATAGAACCGCATGCTTTTTTTGGAAAAATTGCATCGTCACATAACTGTCAGGCTTATAGTTCTTCACAATTTCACATGATTTTAAAAAGTAAACGGCGGAAAACCAACCTTCCCCGACCCGCTCATCAAATTTGAATGTTTCATTTGTTAACCGCTTAATCTTCCCCTGCATTTTCAGATCGAATTCCTTCATCTCTTTTGCCCCTTATCCGTATTCACTGTTACTTATGATATAAAAACCTGCCGAGGAAAACAAGCAGAATGAAGTCAATAAGCCCTTATTGCAAAAGGTAAATCCCTTAAAACCCCAGCATTCTAACTTGTATAAGTTTCCATGAATTCCTCTTCCGACATGAGCAGTTCCCTTGGTTTGCTTCCCATCGCTCCTGATATCATGCCAAGCCCTTCCATCATTTCAATCAGTCTGGAGGCCCTGTTATAACCAATGCGGAATTTCCTTTGGAGAGATGATGCAGAAGCCGACCCTTGTTCAAACACAAAAAGACATGCCTCTTCAAACAGCTCATCATCCACATCGGTTTCATTATTCTTTTGTTGAAGTTCTTCTTTTTCAAACAGGTAGTCAGGTTTGCCTTGCCGGTTCACAAATTCCGTAACCCGGTCGATCTCCTCGTCCGAAACGAAATTCCCCTGTACCCGAATCGATTGGGGGGAACCATTCTCAACAAAAAGCATATCTCCGTGGCCAAGTAATTTTTCCGCCCCTCCCATATCCAGAATGGTACGGGAATCAGCTTGAGACGATACGGAAAAAGCAAGCCTTGTCGGAATATTAGCCTTGATTAATCCGGTAATTACATCAACCGACGGCCGCTGCGTCGCCAACACAAGATGGATGCCACAGGCTCTCGCTTTCTGGGCGATTCGGCAAATGGATTCCTCAACATCATGTGGAGCCGCCATCATTAAATCCGCCAATTCATCAATGACAATGACAATATATGGCATGTGAGCTGCATTTTCCACCTTTTTGTTATAACGCGCTATATCCCGGGCACCGGCCTCTGCGAACCGTTCATAACGACGTTCCATCTCTTCAACAGCCCATTTCAAGGCGAGCGCCGCTTCCTTAGGATCATTGATCACCGGAGCTGCCAAATGAGGGAGTTCTTTGAAAGGAGCCAATTCAACAACCTTGGGATCAATCAGAACCAATTTAAGTTCATCTGGTGACGCTTTATATAGCAAACTCACAAGCAGCGAATTGATACACACGCTTTTTCCGGAGCCTGTCGCACCGCCGATCAATCCATGAGGCATTTTCTGAAGATCGGTTACAATCGGCGTTCCGGTTATATCCAGTCCCAGCGCAGCGGTCAAAGGGGAGGAGCTTTCCCGAAAAGCGCGGCTCTCCATCATTTCCCGTAATGACACAGGCTGGCTTGTCCGATTCGGAATCTCGATTCCTACTGAATTTTTCCCGGGAATCGGCGCTTCGATTCGAATGTCTTTTGCCGCGAGGCTCAGTTTCAAATCATCGCTCAGCCTTTTGATCTTATTAACTTTCACACCCGGCGCCGGTTGTACTTCAAAACGTGTCACCGCCGG